>JAGATY010000092.1 GCA_017621035.1 Bacteroides sp.
GAATATGATGTATCTTTGGCATAGTGAATTTTTTGTATGCCTAAAGATACGAAAACTTTAGGATATACCAAAGTCCTTGCTTGTGAAAGTAGGGGCTTTGTGATAAAAAATGAGGGCGTGCCGATTTTTGACACACCCTCAGCATAAGATGCCATCTTGTGCAGGTTGGGTTCTAATGGCGAGCCAAGGAGGTCTGCTTTTCGGAGGAGAGAGGAGTGTGACCGAGCAGAGAGCAGGTTATAACCGGAGCACGGAAAGAATGCATCCGGAAAGAAGGAAAGGTGCATTCGGAAAGAAGGGAAAGCGCATCCAGAGATAGGGAAAGGTGAATCCGGAAATAGGGGAAAGTGCATCCGAAGGGAGGGGAAGAAGCATCCGAAGCAGATGAAGGGAGTAACCGGAGGAGGATTACTTCATTCCCTCCAGTGCTTTGAGGGCTACTTCGTTCTCGGGGTCGAGCTGCAGAATCTTCTCCCAATACTCCTTAGAGAGGGGATAGTCGCTTTTCAGCAGGTAGTAGTAACCCAAGTAGCGATAGCACTCCAGCAAGGCGGGGCGATTGTTTCCGTCTGCTTTGGCCAGTAGCAGTTGGGCAACCTGCTCGTAGTAGGGCTTGGCCAGGCCGGCGGTTGTCTCGGGGTCGAGTGCCGAGTTGGTACGTGCCCGCCAAAGATTTCCCAGGTGACTGTCAGGCGCTTGCCAAGCCACGAGCGCAAAGATGGAGTCTGCGCAGAGCAGCGAAGCACGTTGCTCGGCAGTGACCAGCACATCTTCCCCACCCTCGGTAGCTGTCTCTTCCGGAGAGGTGTCGGCCGTGGTGGCATCGCCATAGTAAAGGCGACCCAGGAAGAATAAGAGGTCGGGCGTCTGCCGGTCGGGCGAGAGGGCGTCGAAATAGTTACGATAGGCCAGGATGGCTTCATCAAACTCATTCTGACTTTCATAGACGTCGGCAATTTCTCTCCAGAGTTCGATGCGTTTCGGGTCTGCAGAGAGTGCCTTTCGGTAGGAGTCAATGGCCTGCTCCGGGCGTCCAAGGGAGGCAAGCAGTGCACCCTGGTAGCGATAGTCCAGTACGCTGAAGTCGGCACTGTCTGATGCGTGGAAGAAGTTGTAGGCAGCCTGCTCGGCTTCGGGCAGCCGCTGCAGGTCGATGGTGTTGTACATAATCAGTCGGTTGAATGCTGCATGGCGTGGGTTTCGCTCTGCCCCGCGGCGTGCCGCTTGCAAAGATTGCTCAAAGCGGTGATTCAGAAAGAGGGCAAAGGCATACTTCAGAAGGTCGGTTTGGGTAGCAAGCGGGGTGTCGATGAAGTGTGAGTAGGCCTCGATGGCTTTATCGAAACGATTGGTGCCGTAGTAGACCTCCGCCAGTCGGCGGTCAGCCTCCGTGCAGTCGGGAAACTGTTGTTTCAGCTGCATCAGCTTCTGAATGGCCTGCGCCGGTGAAGCGGTACGGTAGGCTCCGGCATACTTCAGATAGGCCTCTTTGTAAGTGGGGTCGAAATAGATAGCTTGCTCGTAGAGCTGGCAAGCCAAGCCCACCTGCCGACGGGCAAGAGCCAGGTCGCCCTCTGCCACAGAGACCGCTGCCGACTTGGCATCGACCTTCTTGGCCATGGTTAGGAACTGCTCGGCAGACTGATACCGTCCGGCATCCAGATAGCATTGGGTGAGGGCCAGCAGCAGTGGGAGATTCTTTTTGTTCTTGCCTTTCAGCAAGGCATCGGCCTGCTTGTCGGCCTCATCAGGAGCGGTAGTAAGCAACGGTTGCAACGCATCGACCTCCGCCTGCCACTCGGGGCTAGCGGTTTGTGCCTGCAAGGAGGTGACCGGCAGCAGTGCGGCCACACAGAGGATTAAGAATAGAGAGGGTTTCATGAGTGAGAAAAGGGTTATAGGTTACTTCAATCGGAAGACTACGGGCAGTGTAAACTTGACGGAGACCGGTTGCCCGTTCTGCTTTCCGGGAATCCAACGGGGCATAGAGAGGATTACACGGATGGCTTCGCGGTCGCAATGTGGGTCGAGCATCTTCAGGACATTGACGTCGCGAACCTTTCCGTCGTGCCCCACCACAAACTGACAAACCACTCGTCCCTGCACCCCGTTTTCCTGCGCAATGGGAGGATACTTCAGTTGGGACGCCACATACTTCATCAGCTCAGCTACTCCACCGGGGAACTGTGGCATCTGCTCGACCATGTCGAAGACCTTTTCCGGCGGAGCTTGCACTACCACCTCCTTCAGCTCGGCGATGTCCAGGCCGTGTTCTTCATCGTTTCCCTTCACGTCTGCAATGGAGATGGCCACCTTGGTCTGTGTAAGCTCATCTTGAGTTTTAATCTCGTCAGCCTCGTTCACCTCCTCATCTTTCTTTATAATAGGAGCGGTAAACTTGATGGAGCTTTTCAAAGCAGGTGGCGGAGGAGCCACAGGCTCCACACGTTTCATCTCCTCTTGTTTGATTTCGGGCTCTTCCAGCTGCGAGAGGGTTGTTACCTCCACCATCACCTCTTTCTGCTCGGGTGCACTCCCGGACATCAGACGGGGAAGACTGAATCCGACCAACGCGATGACCGACACCAGCAGCAGTGCAATGGCATGACGGCGAGGTGACTCCCGACGCAGCTTGTAGGCGCCATACTCCCGGTTCTTGCCTTGGAAGACCAGGTTGCACCACTCTTGTGAACTTAAATCTATCTTTGCCATAATCTTTCGGGGGTTAACTGTTAGTGAGTGGCTTGGGCAAGTTGTTGCGACAGTTCGCCTTGAGTCTGGAAATTCTTCATCAGAAACTCGTCGGCCTCGGCTATGTCTGCAATAACATACTTACCGATGTTACAAATCTGCATCTCGTCCAGCGCAGCAATCAGGTTCATGTAAGAAGCGCCATCGGTAGCTTTGATAATGACGGTGGGTGTTTGCTTGCCGCCTTTGATTTCTGCAAGCTGTGTGCGGTAGGCTTCCTCCGTAATCTGTAAGTCTCGCTTTTGTTGCTTCAGGCGATTGACGGCATTGACCGCATCGCGATTACGCTGCAAGAGCAAGGAGCGCAAGCCGTCGGGGGCATAACTGCTCTGCTTCAGCGAGGTGTAGTCAGTGTAGTCAGGCTCGCCCTCGTAGTAGTAGAGCTTGTCGTCCGGAGCCAGCAGCAGGGTGATGGCTTGCGAGGCTTTCACTTTGGTCTGCTGTTCCTCGGTCAGGTTCTTATCGTTGCTTGGCATGCTTATCTCCATGGTTTGCGGCTTGCTCAACGAGGTGCAGAGCATGAAGAAAGTAATGAGCAACATGTTCATATCCACCATGGGAGTGAAGTCCACGCGGATATTCATCTTCTTTTGTTTGTTCTTCCTCCCCTTGTGAGCAGAGGAAGTCTCTTGAATTTCAGCCATAGTCAGGTGGAGTTTAGGTTAATCGTCGGAAACAGTTTTCAACGATGTAATCAGGTTGTAACGGTTCTCGCGCAGGTCGCGCAAAGAGTTCATCACGTTCTTAATAACGGCATACGGGGTTTCGGCGTCGGCCTTGATGGCTATCCGCAGTTCCTTGTTCACGGTTCGTGCATGGCGTACCCAGGCTTTCAGTTGGTTGTCCAGACTGTCTGTAGGAATGCCGGCACTGCGCAATATGACATCTTGCTGCTCTTGCGGAAGGTCGAGGAACCGACTCATCTGCTTCATCGGCACGCCAAAGGTGGAGGCCAGCGTGAAGTTCTTTAGCTGTTGGGGAGTGAAGGTGATGCCATACTCCTCGCCCATGGCTTGCAACAAGTGCTGCAAGTCGCTCTGTTTATCCAAGCTCATGAAGACTTTACCCTGCGGATCTACCAGAATCTGGAGAATGTCTGTCTCGGGAATCTTTATCTCAGAGACCGAAGCAGGCGTGCTTACCTGTACCGGTTCTTTCTTCACAAACGTGGAGGTGAGCATGAAGAAGGTGAGCAGCAGAACGGTAACATCACTCATGGCCGTCATGTCAATGAAGGTACTCTTCTTTTTAATCTTTGCTCTGCCCATAACATAAGGTATTAGGGTTAAAGAATCAGGATGAAGACCAGGCAGCCATTAGTTGTGAGTGGCGGCAAATGTCTGTACGATGGAGAAGCCCACCTCATCGAGGCTGTAGGTAAGCTTGTCAATCTTGTTGGTGTAGTAGTTGTAGGCAATCACAGCCAAAGCACCGGTCAAGATACCAAACGCAGTGTTAATCAGTGCCTCAGAGATACCTTGCGAGAGCGCCATAGAGTCTGCCGTTCCACCCGCAGCCAAGGCCGCGAAGGAGCGTATCATACCAATCACCGTTCCCAGCAGTCCCATCAAAGTACCCAGTGTGGTGATGGTACCGATGATAGGCAAGTTCTGTTCCATCATGGGAAGTTCCAAAGCGGTGGCTTCCTCCAGTTCCTTCTGGATGGCAAGCACCTTCTGGTCTTTCGAGAGCGTATTGTCGTGCTCCACTTCCGCATACTTCTTCAGGGTTGCAT
This sequence comes from Bacteroides sp., assembly GCA_017621035.1. GTDB lineage: Bacteria > Bacteroidota > Bacteroidia > Bacteroidales > Bacteroidaceae > Bacteroides. Next base: position 4,487 of record JAGATY010000092.1, read on the forward strand.
TCACCACATTGGCCACCGAGCCACGTTGCGCATTGCAGAGTTGTTGTGCCTTCTGCATATCGCCCTCGGCCAGCGCAGCCTTGATGTTAGTGACAAACTTCACCAGCGAGCCTTTGCCAAAAGCAGCACGCAACTCAATGTAACGCTCGATGCTTAAAGCAATGACCGTCAGCAGCAGAGTCTGAATCACCGGAACAATAAATCCGCCCTTATAAATGGTTCCTAAGAAGTTTCCCGGCAACGGGTGGTTGTTCGGGTCGTTGTTCATGAAGTTGGCAGGATTGCCCAACACAAACTGATAAATCAATACGGCAATGATGAAACAAGCAATAATCACCCAGCCGGCAGAACGAATGCCTTTAAAAGAGGCCTTTACTTTTTGAGTCGCTTCCATAATAGAATTGTTTAGGTTGTTGATATTATAAATTGGTCTAGTTATCTACTCTAGTTTTGTCTTTATAACAACGCTAAACAAAATTTTGTTTAAAGAAGCAGGAAAAGTACAGGCACAAAAAAAGTCCGATTGCTTTCGCATTCAGACTTTCAATTCTCTCTAGCGGAGAGTAATACTTGGGAGAGATTACTCTGCTACGACTGCGCTATCAGCTGCAACTGTGTCAGCGGCTACGCTGTCAGCAACTACTGCTTCTGCAACTTCTTCTACTGCTACTGTGTCAGCTGCAACTTCTGCGTTGTTTGCTGCTTTGTTACCACAAGATGCGAAAGATACTGCTACGATAGCTGCTGCCATCAAAACTAACTTTTTCATTTCCTTTTCCTTTTTAAAAACGTAATACAATCAATTGCTTTGTTAAAAACGCTGCAAAGTTAGATACTTTTCAGATAGGTTGTACAACAAGCCCCAACTTTTTTTGTCTTTTCTTAAAAGTTGGGGCTTATTTAGTGTCTTTTTTCCAAACGAAGGGCAAAAGATGTGTTAATCTATTGCGATGCTATTATAGAGGTATCGCTTGATGCTTCGTTTAGGAGTTTTCTCGAATTCTGTCGGATAGAGTTGTATCTTGCTCACCTTCTCATAGGCGGCTACACTGTTATTCAGGTTCTTCAGATTCTCTTCCATCACGGCATTCAAGCTGTCGGTGTTGTTCAGTCCGAGCGATTCCAATGCCTCGTAGTCGGCGTATACCAGTGCTACCAGTTTCTTGTTGCGTTCAATGACAAGGCTTTCCAACACGAAAGGAAGATTGTTCAAACGGGCTTCAATCTCTTCGGGGAAGATGTTCTGGCCGCTTGAGCTGAGAATCATGGTCTTGCTACGTCCGCGAATGTAGAGGAAGTTGTCTTCATCCAGTGTACCAAGGTCACCCGTGCGCAGCCAACCATCTTCGGTAAACACTTCTGCCGTTGCTTCCGGATTCTTATAGTAACCCTTCATCACATTCTCACCACGTACCTGAATCTCACCCAACGCATCGGCAGGATTTTCCTTATAGATACGGGCTTCCATGATACCTTCCAGCACTTGACCGGAAGAGGTCACCTTAAACTTGTCCCACGGGGCATAGCTGATAAGCGGGGCGCACTCCGTCATTCCGTAACCTATGGTGAAGGGGAACTTGATGCGATGGAAGAACTCTTCCACCTCCGGATTCATGGCTGCACCACCAATGATAACCTCCTTAAAACGTCCACCCAGCGCATCTATCAGTTTCTTGCGGATTTGACCATAGATTTTGTTGTCCAGCAAAGGAATATTGAGGGCAAACTTCATGGCGCGTTTGTTGATGATGGGCTGTATTACATTCTTATATATCTTTTCAATGACCAGAGGAACCGTGATAATCAGGTTGGGTTTCACCTCCTCAAATGCCTTCATCAGAATCTTTGGAGAAGGAATTTTACCCAGCAGTGTGACGTGTGTACCTACGGCTGTAGCGGTCAGAAAGTCGAAAGCGCAACCGTACGCATGAGCCAACGGGAGGAAAGAGAGTATCTTGTCACCCCTCTTCAGCAACTGGCTGTTGATACCGAACACCACGTTTCCGGCCAGATTGTTTCCTGTAAGCATGACGCCCTTGCTGAAGCCTGTGGTGCCCGAAGTATAGTTCAAGAGCATTACCTTGTCATTATCCAGGTCGGTGTAAGTTACATCTTCGCGGCAGAAGCCTTTCGGGTAGGCCTCAAACATGGCATCTTCCTGATGTTTGAGGAAACGCTGAATGGTCTCTCCGTCACGCTGGTAGAGGCAACGATAGTCACTCAGCGAGAAGGCACCGCGCAATCCGCTCAAGCGTTCCTCTTCCAGATGTTCCCAAATCGTGTCACTGGTAAAGAGGAAGGTTGATTCCGAATGGTTCACAATGTGATGCACGTCATTCGGATGGAAGTCTTGAAGAATGGGTACCACTATGCCCCCATAGGTAATGGTTGCCATGTAAGCGATGCACCAGCGCGCATTGTTCTTGCCGATGATGGCTATCTTGTCGCCCCGACGCAATTGGCAGTGTTTGAAAAGCAGGTGCATTTTGGCTATTTCCTGCGCTACTTGACCATACGTGTAAGTAACATTCTCCCCATAATCGGTATAGCAAGGGAGGTCCCAATTCTCACGAAAACTGTGTTCGTATAACTTGATGAAATTCTCTTTAATCATTGCACGTTTTTTGAAAATGTGTGCAAAAGTAGCTATTTTCTACTAATAAAGCATGCTATTATTCTATGAAAATGCTTGATTTGCACTATTTTTGTGGCGAATTACTGTTTTAAACACAAATGATAGATACAAATATCTTCCAAAATAAGACAGCCGTCTACTACACATTAGGCTGTAAACTGAACTTCTCCGAGACCTCTACCATCGGCCGTCTCTTACAGAAAGCCGGGGTACGTACCGCACGCAAGGGCGAAAAGGCCGACATCTGTGTGGTAAACACCTGTTCTGTTACCGAGGTTGCGGATAAGAAGTGCCGGCAAGCAATTCACCGACTGGTAAAGAATCATCCCGGAGCCTTTGTGGTGGTTACCGGATGCTATGCCCAACTGAAGCCGGATACCGTGGCCAAGATTGAGGGTGTTGACCTCGTACTGGGTGCCGAGCAGAAGAAAGATCTGCTTCAATACCTAGGGAACTTACAGAAGAACGAGTCCGGACAAGCCTTCACCTCAGCTCTGAAAGATATTCGCAGCTTTGCTCCCTCTTGTTCCAGAGGAGACCGCACCCGCTTCTTCCTGAAGGTGCAAGACGGTTGCGACTACTTCTGCTCCTACTGCACCATTCCCTTTGCCCGTGGCCGAAGCCGCAACGGAACCATTGCTTCACTCGTGGAGCAGGCACAGCAAGCCGCTGCCGAAGGAGGTAAAGAGATAGTAATCACCGGCGTAAACATTGGAGACTTCGGAAAGAGCACAGGCGAGACATTCTTCGACCTGGTGAAAGCCTTAGACCAAGTGGAAGGCATCGAGCGTTACCGTATCTCATCCATCGAACCCAATCTCTTGACTGATGAAATCATAGAGTATGTTGCACACTCCCGTCGCTTCATGCCCCACTTTCACATTCCCCTGCAAGCCGGTTCCGACGAGGTACTGAAACTCATGCGCCGGCGGTACGACACAGCTTTGTTTGCCTCCAAGATAGAGAAGATTAAAAAGGTGATGCCGGATGCTTTCATCGGTGTGGACGTGATTGTCGGCACGCGCGGTGAAACCGAAGAGTACTTTGAACAGGCTTGTCGCTTCATTCAGGGACTGGACGTTACCCAACTTCACGTATTCAGCTACTCCGAGCGTCCCGGTACGCAGGCACTGAAGATTGAACATGTGGTATCGCCCGAAGAGAAGCATCGCCGCAGCCAACGCTTGCTGGAGCTTTCCGATGCCAAGACCCGCGCCTTCTACCAACGTCACATCGGACAGACCATGCCGGTACTTCTGGAGCGTCCCAAGCCCGGATTGCCCATGCATGGTTTCACCCCGAACTACATTCGGGTAGAGGTTCCCTTCCGGGCTGAGTTAGATAACCAAGTGGTAAACGTCCGGCTGGGTGACTTCAATGAGGACTTCTCTGCCCTCCAAGCAGAGTTGCTCGACGCTCCAAGCCCTCTCCAGCATCACCAATAGCTAATAACTCATAACTAATAACTCAACCTCCCCTCTTCTCCCATGCCCCAAGTTGCCATCATCATACTCAACTGGAACGGTGCCGACCTGCTCCGTCGCTTCCTTCCTGCCCTACTTGCCGCCGACTCCACTCCCGATGTCGACATCTATGTAGCAGACAACGGTTCCACCGATTCCTCTGTCGCACTGCTCCGCCAAGAGTTTCCCACCGTCAAGCTTCTGTTGCTGGAGCAGAACTATGGCTTTGCCGAAGGCTACAACCGTGCCATCCAAGCCATCGAAGCCAAGTATGTAGTGCTGATGAACTCTGACGTGGAGGTTACCCCGAGTTGGCTCTCTCCCCTGCTGGAGTATATGGAGGCCCATCCCGAAGTAGCAGCCTGCCAACCCAAGATACGCAGCTGGCGACAAAAAGAGTGCTTCGAGTACGCCGGAGCAGCGGGAGGATTCCTCGACCGTTACGGTTATCCCTTCTGTCGGGGTAGAATCATGAGTGAAGTAGAAAAAGACAACGGACAGTATGAAGAGGTCATCCCCATCTTTTGGGCAACCGGTGCCATGCTGTTCATACGCAGAAAAGAGTATCTCGAAGCCGGAGGACTGGACGGACGCTTCTTCGCGCACATGGAAGAAATAGACCTCTGCTGGCGATTGCGTGCCCGAGGCAAGCAACTTGTGTGTGTGCCGCAAAGCACCGTTTACCACCTGGGAGGCGCCACCTTGCAGAAAGAGAGTCCGCGCAAAACCTTCCTCAACTTCCGCAACAACCTGCTGATGCTCTACAAGAACCTGCCGGTGGGAGAACTCCACAGCGTAATGCGGGTACGCGCACTGCTTGATTACGTGGCAGCCCTGAAATTCCTCTGCACCGGAAGTACCCCCAATGCCCGTGCCGTGTTACAGGCTCGTCGGGAGTACCACCGCCTCCGTCCCACTTTCCGTGCTGCTCGCGAGGAGAACATGAAGCAGACCACCGTCTCCCACATCCCCGAGCGCACCCCCTACAGCATCCTTTGGAAGTACTACATCCACCGAAAAAAACAGTTCTCGAAGTTGAAGTAAACACAAGGCTGAGTGCTCCCCTGTCGGCACTTCAATCGCTCCATCTACTCAATCGTTTGGACATTTCTTCGGTTGTGTAGACTTTTCCCTCCTCCATTTGCTGTAAGGAGAGGTCTATCCGAGCGCGTAATTCAGGTGAGAAGTAGAGAACATCATCCGGGCATTGCTTATCCATAAACATCTCTATAGCCTCCAATTGTCGCTCATCAGTCACGGCAAGCAGACGTTGCAGCAGAAGCTGTTTTCGTTCAATAGCTGTCATACGATTCATTTTAATAAGACAAATTCTCCCCTCTCCTCCCCCTCATCTTCTCAGCGTTAGTTCTACGCCGGCGGAGGTAACGTCTGCGCCCATGGGGGGATTGCGTTTGGCTAGCTTCAGCTCCACTTGCTGCAGGGTGGGAAACTGCCGCAGCAGGCGGTGGGCAATGCGTCCGGCCACGTGCTCCAACAAGCGGGAGGGGGTGGCCATCTCTTCCTTCACGGCCAGAAACACGTCGGCATAGCTTACCGTGTCTGCCACGTCGTCGCTCTGCATGGCTTTGGCGATGTCCACTTTCAGGCGCAAAGAGAGGGTGAACTCGTTGCCTACCAAGGTCTCTTGCGGACTAACACCGTGGTGGGCAAAGAGTCGGAGGTCGTCCAAGAAGATATAACTATCCATAGGAGATACTGTTTTCTGTTTCACGCCGTAAACTTACAACATTTTTCCCACACTGCCCACTCCTGCTTCCGATTTGTTGGAAACAGCCGACAGTGTGCTACCCGTCGACCGGAAGTTTTAGTGCGCCGGTGCTCCGCACAGATACTAATGATGCACAAGATGGCATCTTGTGTTGCATAAGATGGCATCTTGTGCAGCATAAGTTGGCATCTTGTGCAAGGGTTGTTCTAATGAGAAGAGAGGGAAAGAGAAGAGAGAAGAGGGGTTAGGAGAAGAGAGAAGAGCGAAAGGGTTAAGAGAGAAGGGCGGATAGGAGAAGAGAGAAGGGTGGATAGGGTTGGTGGGAGAGGCGGGTGGGGTTTGTGGGTTCCTTGTTTTTTCACTATCTTCGCGCCCCGAAACATTAACCCCTTTATAGCTTATGATTTCAGTTGATGGCCTGACCGTTGAGTTCGGCGGCACCACCCTGTTTAGTGACATATCGTTTCAGATTAACGAAAAAGACCGCATTGCCCTGATGGGAAAGAACGGCGCAGGCAAGAGTACCTTGCTGAAGATACTGGCCGGCGTGCGTCAGCCCACACGCGGAAAGGTGACGGCACCTAAAGATTGCGTGGTGGCCTACCTGCCGCAGCACCTGATGACAGAAGACGGACGCACCGTTTTTGAGGAGGCATCGCTGGCGTTTGCCCATCTGCATGCCATGGAGGCTGAAATCAACGAACTGAATCATCAGTTGGAAACGCGCACCGACTATGAGAGCGACGAGTACATGGCTCTGATAGAAAAGGTGTCGGCACTGAGTGAGAAGTTCTACGCCATAGACCTTACTCACTTTGAAGAGGATGTGGAGAAGGCGTTGCTCGGGTTAGGTTTCAGTCGCGAGGACTTTTCGCGTCCCACCAGTGAGTTCAGCGGAGGCTGGCGCATGCGCATCGAGCTAGCCAAGTTGTTGCTACGCAACCCGGACGTGCTGTTACTGGACGAGCCGACCAATCACCTTGACATAGAGTCTATTCAATGGTTGGAGGAGTTCCTCATCAGCAGTGCCAAGGCGGTAATCGTTATCAGTCACGACCGGAAATTCGTTGACAACATCACCACAAGAACCATTGAGGTGACCATGGGCAGGATATACGACTACAAGGTGAACTACTCGCAATACCTCATCTTACGCAAAGAGCGCAGGGAGCAGCAGCAGAAACAGTATGAAGAGCAACAGAAGATGATTCAGGAGACTAAAGACTTCATCGAGCGTTTCAAAGGAACCTATAGCAAGACACTGCAAGTGCAGAGCCGCGTGAAGATGCTTGAGAAACTGGAAATCATTGAAGTGGACGAGGAGGACACCTCTGCCCTGCGCCTGAAATTCCCACCCTCGCCCCGCAGCGGTAACTATCCGGTGATTATGGAGGGAGTGGGAAAGACGTACGGAACAGCCCCCTCAACTCCCCCCGAGGGGGAGCTTATAAATAACAGTTCCGCATCAGCACACTCCTCCCCCTCGGTGGGAGCCAGGGGCTTCCACACCGTCTTCCGCAACGTCAACCTGACCATTGAGCGGGGAGATAAGGTGGCCTTTGTGGGCAAAAACGGTGAAGGCAAGTCCACGTTGGTAAAGTGCATCATGAATCAGTTGGAGCACGAGGGCACACTTACGCTGGGACATAACGTGCAGATAGGTTACTTTGCACAGAATCAGGCATCGCTGCTGGATGAGAACCTGACCGTCTTCCAGACCATTGACGATGTGGCCAAGGGCGAGATACGCAACAAGATACGCGACCTTTTGGGCGCCTTCATGTTCGGAAGCCCGGAAGCCTCGATGAAGAAGGTAAAGGTGCTGTCGGGAGGTGAACGCACCCGCCTCGCCATGATAAAACTGCTGCTGGAGCCGGTGAATCTGCTCATCCTGGATGAGCCTACCAACCACCTGGACATGAAGACAAAAGACATCTTGAAGCAGGCATTGATGGACTTCGACGGTACACTGATTGTGGTGAGTCACGACCGTGATTTTCTGGACGGCCTCGTAACCAAGGTCTACGAGTTTGGCAACCAGCGCGTCCGCGAACACCTCTGCGGTATCTACGAGTTCCTGGAAACCAAGAAACTGGAAAGCTTGCAGGAGTTGGAAAGAAAGTAAGATTCCGGAAAGAAGTTAGAGGAGTTATCGGCTCTGCAAGCTCGGACGTTAAAGCCAATAACCGGTGGGAGCTTTAAATAACCTGACTTCGCCACTCGGTCTTTCAGACCACAAGTCAAATTGACGTTAAACAAATTGGAAAAAAGAAAACGGTGAGTCGGTCGGAATGACAGACTCACCGTTCTTATTTATAGGCTTCCACCGGAAGGATTATCTGCCGGTGTGAGCAATCAGGCTCTTGATTTTATTGTTCAAGCTATCTGCCTTCATCAGCTCTTCCAAGGTAAGATGCATGCGGTAACGCCAGTAGTGACGCGGGTTGGCAGGTACGTTGATGCGCTCGGATTGCACATCGGGAGTACGCCACTGTTCGTCGATTGACATCCAGTCTTGCAAAGGAAGGATGCAGAGCATGGCATTGCTTTGCAGGTGGATAGCTACCACTTGCTCGCAAATCTCACCCGAAGCGGTGGCAGGTGCCTCACCCCAACGGCCGAGCATTTGGTTGTAGTAGTGCTGTGTCTGCTTGGCATCTTCTTCCCACCAGCCACGCAGGTTAGACATGTCGTGCGTAGAGATGGTGCAGACAGAACGGTAAGGATACCATTCCGGATGTCCGAACTCTTGCGTCGGGTCTTTCGGCATGCGTTGTATTTCAAGCGAGAGAATGCGTAACTCGTTCATCACGCCGGCCACACAGTCGGGAATCATGCCCAGGTCTTCACCACACACCAACATGCGTGTGCTCTGTGTGAGCTGCGGCAGTTTCTTCATGGCTTGCGCTCCCCAGAAATCGTTGTGACGGTGATAGTAGTAGTGATCGTAGAGACGATTGAAAGCTGCCTTTTCCCAGTCGTTCAAGGCACGGTAGATATAGTCGTGCTGCACACTGATGCGCGGATGGTACATGTTGGGGTTATTGCGGTCGGGCACAAAGAGCACATCGCTGATGAGGGCGTACAATCCGTCGCGAATCCAGATGCTGTCTTCGTCATCCTTTCCGGCAAAGAACGCCTCAATCTTACGCTGCGTGTCGAACTCCGGCTTCATTTCATACACCTCCCAAGTGTTGGTGGTGTTGAGGAAAGTCTCTTTCACGTAGTCGGTATGTTTGCCAAACATCTCACCCAAGAAGTACTCGTGAATGTAGGGCTTCAGGAAGAAATCTTCGCGGAACTGCAACCCGTAGCTCTCAATCTCTTCACGCGACATGGGCAGTGCCGGTACAAACTGACCGAGCAGACCGTGTACAGCATTCATCGGGATTTCCCAAATGCGGAAGAAACCAAGAATGTGGTCGATGCGATAGGTGTCGAAGTACTCTGCCATCTTGCGGAAGCGCTTCATCCACCAGGCATACCCATCCTTCTCCATCACGTCCCAGTTGTAAGTGGGGAAGCCCCAGTTCTGGCCATTGACAGAGAAGTCATCGGGTGGCGCACCGGCCTGGCCATTGAGGTTGAAGTAGTGAGGTTCGGTCCATGCCTCCACACTGTTGCGGCTGATACCAATAGGAATGTCGCCCTTCAGGATGACTCCATTGGCACGTGCATGCTGACTGGCTGCCAACAGTTGCAGGTGAAGGTTGTATTGAATGTAGTAATAGATGGCAATGTGCGGATAGTCGGCCGTACCGGGTTGGCAAAGTTTCTCAATCTCCTCTGCATTGTACACGGTGTACTTAGGCCACTCGCGGAAGTTAGGTGTCTTATAGGCATCACGCAAGTAGCTGAACACTGCATAGGGTTGCAACCACTCTTTGTTGGCCTGATAGAAGGCTTGGAAGGCATCTGAAGCCAACACCTTGGCACCTTCTTGCTCGAAAATGAGGTGGAAGTATTCCCACTTTACTTGGTTGACAGCTTCGTAATCCACCTTATCCAGCGCATTCAACTCCTTCTGACGGCGGTTGAACTCGGCCATTTTCTTCTTGTCCTTCAGTGCGCCTAACTGTTTCAGGTCGGTGTACATGGGATGGAAAGCATAGATGGAGATGCTGTTGTAGGGATAAGAGTCAGTCCAAGTGTGGGTGATGGTGGTATCGTTGATGGGAAGAATCTGTACTGCCTTCTGGTTAGTAGCTACAGCCCAATCGATGATGCCTTTCAAATCACCGAAATCACCTACACCAAAGCTCTTCTCCGAGCGGAGAGAGAAGACGGGGATGGCTACACCTGCACCCTTCCAAGCGGGAAGGTCGAAGTAGACGTAACGGTCGCCTAATGCAAGTGTCTCATTGGTATCTATTTGCGGGTCGGCCATGTAGCGGTTGGGATTGTTTTCCCAAGCAACCACACGCTTTTCCTTCTTGTTGTAAAGTACGAACTTGTACTCCAGCGGAAACTTCAGTTTAGAAGCATCCAACTCGGCCTGCCACTCGGGGAAATCGGCATCACTCATCAGCAAAGGCTTCTCTGTACTCCAGTCGCCCAATGCTTTTTGGTTGCCACAAATGCCCAGGCAGTGGTCAGCATCGATGCAAGGAGCATAGGCTTTAATCAGCAAACCTCTCTTATAGCTCTTGGGAGCTGCACTACGTTTGTGATGGGCTAGTAATGATTCTGTAAAAGCCGAGGTGTAGTAGTATTGCTGTTCAGGCATGTTCTTCCAGCTATCTTCAATGCGATAGACTTTCTTGGCAGTACCGGAGACATGCAACACACGCGGCAAGCTGTTCCACTCGGTGCGCACCTCTTTTCCGTCACGATAGATATGATAACTGTATTGAACCACACCGTTTTCAGGCGCTTGGATATCTACACTGGCATTCCAATGGATTCCGTCTACCGTATGCAGAGGAGCTGCTTTTCCGGGCAGGTTGCCTCCCAATTCAGGGACAGAACCGGAGACTCTGACCTCTTCACCCCAACTGGTACGGTATTCAATGTTAAATGATAACGTCATATATATTAGATTTATAAAATTTAAGCCATAGCTACTAGATTGTGCAAGTATAGGGAATAAACCTCACAATCATGCAGCTATGGCTATCTTTGTATTTTAAAATCCTATGCAAACGTTTGTGACAATCCGCTTCTTATCCGCAACGTGATGCACCACAAGTTTTGCAAATCAGGCAGCCCTCCTGGTAAACAAGTGTTTTGTTACCACAGTTAGGACAGGCAACGCCTTGTGCTTCGGTACCATCTTGTACATATTTCTTCAAGGCACGTTCCACACCATTCTTCCAAGTGTTGATGCTTTCGCTATCCAGAGAGAGAGAGCTAATCAGCTTCATTACCTGCTCGATAGGCATACGGTAACGCAACACGCCGGAGATAAGCTTGGCATAGTTCCAGTACTCTTGGTTGAACTTCTCAGACAAGCCTTCAATGGTTACCTTGTAACCTCTCTTGTTCTCGAATTGGAAGTCGTAACGTTTGTTACCATTCTCATCCACATTCTTGATGATATGACCGGAAGTTACATTCTTCGGGAGTACAATACCTTCGTCATCATCCAGCACACCGGTAAAGATTTCATACGGATGACCGTTCATGATGCCCACAAAAGCAACCCATTTCTCTTTGTTGTTTTGGAAACGCACAACATCGGCATCCAGCACCTTCGGACGCACCTCTACTACTGTAGGCGGCTTGCAAGGAGGAAGCTCAGGTTTCTTCTCACTCTTGGTAGAGATGAGCACTCCGGAACGTGAGCCATCGCGATAAACGGTGCAGCCCTTACAGCCAGACTTCCAAGCTTCTACATAGAGACGGTTCACCAGTTCTTCATCTACATCGTTCGGCAGATTGATGGTTACACTGATGGAGTGGTCTACCCACTTCTGGATACGGCCCTGCATCTTAACCTTCATCAGCCAATCCACATCATTAGAGGTTGCTTTATAATAAGGAGATTTCTCTACCAGCGCATCTACCTCTTCCTGGGTGTACTTCTTAGCGGGGTCATAGCCTTGTGCCTCCATCCAGGTAACAAACTTAGGATGGAACACGATGTATTCTTCAAAAGCATCACCGGTATCATCCACAAAGTCAACATGTACATTGGTATCATTCGGGTTTACCTTACGACGACGCTTGTACACCGGCAAGAAGACCGGCTCGATACCGGAAGTTGTCTGTGTCATCAAGCTTGTAGTACCGGTAGGAGCAATGGTAAGACAGGCTATGTTACGACGGCCATACTGTTTCATCTGCTCATAGAGGTCGGGGTCTGCCTCACGCAAACGGTTGATGAAGGGGTTGTTCTGCTCGCGCTCGGTGCTGTAGATTTCAAAAGCGCCGCGTTCTTTTGCCATCTCAACCGATGAACGGTAGGCACTGAGGGCAACTGTCTGATGTACTTTTTCAGAGAATGAAGTAGCTTCTTCGGTTCCGTAACGCAAGCCCATGGCTGCCAACATATCGCCTTCGGCAGTGATACCCACACCGGTACGACGTCCTTGACCGCTCTTCTTATAAATCTTGGTCCACAAGGTGCGCTCAGTCTCCTTCACATCATCGCCTTCAGGGTCAGAGTTTACCTTCTCCATGATGCGCTCAATCTTCTCCAGTTCAAGGTCAATGATGTCGTCCATGATGCGCTGTGCCAATGCAACGTGTTTCTTGAACAGCTCAAAGTCAAAGTAAGCATCCGGTTTGAACGGGTTGACTACATAAGAGTAAAGATTGATGGCCAACAGACGGCAAGAGTCGTAAGGACACAAAGGAATTTCACCACACGGGTTAGTAGACACAGTACGATAGCCCAAATCGGCATAACAATCGGGAACAGACTCCTTTAAGATGGTGTCCCAGAAAAGTACTCCGGGTTCTGCCGACTTCCAAGCATTGTGTACAATCTTCTTCCACAAAGCAGAAGCATCAATCTCCTTCTTAAAGATAGGTTCTGCTGCATCAATAGGATATTGTTGTACAAAAGGCTTTCCATCAACAGCTGCCTGCATGAAGTCATCGCTCAACTTTACAGACACGTTAGCACCGGTTACCTTGCCTTCGGTCATCTTGGCATCGATAAAAGCCTCTGAATCGGGGTGTTTGATTGACACACTCAACATCAATGCTCCGCGACGGCCATCCTGAGCCACCTCACGAGTTGAGTTTGAGTAACGCTCCATAAAAGGTACCAAGCCGGTAGAGGTCAATGCCGAGTTCTTTACAGGCGAGCCTTTCGGGCGAATGTGAGAGAGGTCGTGTCCAACACCACCACGTCGTTTCATCAACTGAACCTGCTCTTCGTCCACTTTAAAAATAGCGCCGTATGAATCGGCCTCGCCATCCATACCAATTACAAAACAGTTAGAAAGTGAAGCCACCTGGTAATTGTTACCAATACCTGTCATCGGGCTTCCCTGCGGAACAATGTACTTAAAGTGATCCAACAACTCAAACAACTCTTGTGCGCTGAGCGGATTAGGATACTTGGCTTCAATGCGTGCCACTTCATTGGCAATTCTCCAGTGCATATCTTCCGGCGACTTCTCATAGATATTGCCGAAAGAATCCTTTACTGCGTATTTGTTAACCCAAACTCTCGCAGCCAGTTCATCTCCTTTGAAGTATTTCAACGATGCTTCAAAGGCTTCTTCATACGAATAAGTTTTCTTTTCCACGATGTTATGATTCTAAGATTTATCCATCAATAAACGTTTGTTGTGTAGAAGTGTTGCTTGTTATTGACGAATGCGTTTGCAAAACTAGAAACTCTTTTTGGTTTGACAAAATAAATAAGAAAGAAGTTTTCAACAATTTGAAAGTTTTCCATTTTAACAAACGTTACAACTGAATACCAGGCACTTACAAAATTCGGAACCGAGCAAAGTTTTCCAAAGAGGAAACATTATCATAAATCAAGCAAGCAACAGTCACCTCAAAAGACTAACAGGAGTACACGACAAGAAAGACTTTTCTTGCTCAAAAGGATTGTAGAATCGCATACTCTTTTGTATCTTCGCGCCAACATCATACTAATAGATTAAGGATGAAACAAGCAATTCTATTTTTCCTGTTCCTCATAACAACCGTTGCCGCCCATGGTCAGAGTGAAGTCCCTGCAGATACACTCCGCCGTGTACCCGAGCTGGAAGGCACCAAAAACTTTGATGGCTTTCTGTTGGACATGAATCTGTTGCAACAACCGGCAATGCCTTCACCCGTACTTCCGCGATACATGCTGGAGCTACCCAACCTCGGCACAGACTTCAACAAGCGGTTCCGCCTCACCCCAGAGACTACTTACGGCAAGGCCTCAACAGGCATCTACGGAAGCAATCCCTTCGGGTTATCCCTCTTCAACGTAACAGACAATCTGCACTCCGCCACCTTCCGTCTGAAGAATGGCATGCGCATCCAAACCCAGGGGCAATATAACAAAGAAGGCAGAAAGGTCTATAACCCTTCTGCCCTACCATGGGAGAAAAATAGTTTCAAAGGAGCCTTTGAGTTGAAGTCTAAGAACGGAGCCTTCGGCATCCGTGTAGAAGTAGAGCAACATCGATAGCCCCCCAGAATTGTCAATCGTAAATCGTAAATTGTCAATTATCAATTGTCAATTATCAATTATCAATTATCAACTATCAATTACTTATAGTAGTTTGCATCCACAAACATCACAATCACCCCTTCCAGCTTTCCGGAGAGATTATGCTCTCTGACCCACACATTATCAAAGTAGACGATGTCGCCTCCGCCATAGTTTATCTCAATGTTTTCCATGTCGGCATCCACCCAACGCCAGTCAAAGGTGTACGACTCACTGCGATAGGGGCGTGTCTCGCTATCCCGATAATATTGATACACTTCCTGTCCACTCTTGTCCTTGGTAAACTTCAGTTGATGATTACACAATTCACCTTCCGCTGTTTCAAACTCCTCAATCCAAGTCTTTCCACAGAGTTTCTCATCACTATTACGGAGATAATCATCAGTATAATACTCGTCACCACAAGCTGTCAGCCCTAATGTACAAAGGCAGAGCAAGAACACTTTCAGAATGTTTAATGTCTTCATTTGATTGTTGTTTAGTTTAATACACGGAGCAAACATACACAAAATTATTGAATTGCGCCCAACGTTTGCCACTTTTCTTACATGACCACAATGCTATAGCCACCCTCAAACAGTTCACTCGGCTGTAACCGTTGCATCCATTCCCTGTCTCGATACTCTCCTTCATAGCCCACACCGTCTGCCCGGCCATACCACGGTTCAATGCAGACAAAGGGACAATCGGGATGTGCTTTAGCAGGAGACCAAAGTGCCACCAGTGGGGTATTGAAGCGCAAAGAGACATAAGGCTTTCTCAACCTATCCAACAGTGCCACCTCTTTCAGTTGACCATCCTGAAAGATATATGTATCGCAGTCGAAAGTCTTGGTATTCAGCGGCATCATTCCCTGTTCATCCAGTTTCAACAGATGTTGCGTGGGAGATACGCACCCCTTCTCCACCGGACAGACATACCGCAGTTCTTCCACCTTATCAAAAGCAAAGAAGCCTCTTTCCTCCACCGCCGCATCCAAGTCTCTGTAGCAGAAAGCGGGATGAGCACCTATCTGGAAGTGCATCTCCTTGTCTCCGGTATTCTTCACCTTCCAGACAACCTCTATCTCTGTTTCTTTCAGGCGATACCCAATCTCCAGTACAAAGGGATAGGGATATTTCTTCAGCGTCTCTTCCGTACTATGCAGCGTAAACCAAAGTTCATGCTCACTCTCTGCCAACAGTTCAAAGTCCATGTCACGCGCAAAGCCATGTTGCGACAAGCCATACTCCTTGCCATCCACCCGATAGACATCGTTCCACACCTTACCCACAATAGGAAACAGCACCGGTGAGTGCCTTCCCCAGAACTTTGGGTCTGCCTGCCAGAGATACTCTCTTCCGTTGTACACAATGCTGCAAAGCTCTGCGCCATGCTCAGCCACCTGAATGGTCAGTTTCTCGTTCTGTAATTTTTTCATGATAGATTCTTTATTTATGTTCGCAAGCTCACCAACTAGTCGCGTCCAAACAAGTCGCGGGTGTAAACCTTTTGTTGTACATCGTCCAGCACACTGTCATAGCGATTGGCAATGATGGCATGCGCCTGTTGCTTAAACTCCTGCAGATTGTTCACCACCTTGCTACCAAAGAAGGTTGTCCCCTCTTCCAGTGTCGGCTCATAGATGATGACCGTCGCTCCTTTTGCCTTAATGCGCTTCATCACACCTTGGATAGAACTCTGGCGGAAGTTATCACTATTAGCCTTCATCGTCAACCGATAGACGCCGATAACCGGTATTGCAGCTTGCTGATTGCTATTCTCTGATTTATATTCATTGTTCTCGCTATATCCATACCAGCCGGCAAGCTTCAGCACTTGGTCGGCAATGAAGTCCTTACGGGTACGATTACTCTCCACAATGGCTGTCATCATGTTCTGAGGCACATTCTGATAGTTGGCAAGCAACTGCTTGGTATCTTTGGGCAGACAGTAGCCTCCATAGCCGAAGCTGGGATTGTTGTAATGAGTACCGATTCTTGGATCCAGGCAGACACCATCAATGATGGAGCGGGTGTCCAATCCTTTCATCTCGGCATAGGTATCCAGCTCATTGAAGTAGCTGACGCGCAGTGCCAAATAGGTATTGGCAAACAGCTTAACCGCCTCGGCCTCCTTCACCCCCATAAGGAGGGTGTCGATGTTCTCCTTACAAGCTCCCTGTTGCAACATCTCGGCAAACCGATGCGCCTTCTGCTCTGCGTCAGCGGGTGCTATAGCTCGGATGGCTTCATTCTCTTCATTGTACCCCTCCAACAATTTAGGATAACCTACTATGATGCGACTGGGATAGAGATTGTCATACAGCGCTTTGCTCTCCCGCAAGAACTCAGGCGAAAAAAAGAGATTGAACCGCCTTCCCTGCAGTGCCGGAGTAGCAAACCGGGGAGCATATTTGACATACAAGCTGCGGGTATAGCCCACCGGAATGGTACTCTTTATCACCATAACGGCATCGGGATTTACCTTCAGCACCAGCTCTATCACGTCTTCAATATGATGGGTATCAAAGTGGTCTTTCACCGGATCGTAGTTGGTGGGAGTAGCAATCACCACATAGTCTGCTCCTGCATAAGCCTCCTCCGCATCAAGAGTGGCACGCAGATTCAAGCTCTTCTCTGCAAAGAAGCGCTCAATATATTCATCACGTATGGGCGATTGGCGACGGTTAATCATCTCCACCTTCTGCGGCACCACGTCCACCGCCACCACCTCATGATGCTGACTCAACAACGTTGCAATACTTAGTCCCACATATCCCGTTCCGGCTACTGCTATTTTCATACACCTTATATATTATTATGTTCCGCAAGCTTGGGCTCACTATCAGTTTAAGGAGTCAAAGGAGTTAAGTAGTTAAGAAGTTAAGAAAAAGTTTCCATTCCCCCGTCCATCTTTCCACTCCTTCCCCATTGCAGATTGCAAAGATAAAGTAAACCATCCAAAATAGGAAGAAACCCGTCTAAACTTTCCAACTAACTTATTACCATTTACTATTTAACGATTTACTATTTACTGTTTAGATGCCCACGGCGAAACAGAAAAACAGACTAACACAGATTCATCTTTGCGGTAAAGACATTCTAAAGATTCCCCTCCTTCTGGAAGGAGGGGTGGCACATCGTGACGGGGTGGTAGGTGAATACATAAAGTAAACTAACTCCACCTACCACCTTCCTCTGCGGGCTTTTTTCCGTTTTCCTTACAGACGCAACATTTCTTTCTTCACCACTTGCAAGGCGTTTGTTCCACACTTGACCGGAGCGTGCTCCACACAAGTGTCCAGCGTGCTCCGCACTTGTGTCCCGTTTGCTCCACACAAGTGTGGAAGAAATGAGATTTTTGCACCGAGTAGACTCTTGC
>JAGATY010000093.1 GCA_017621035.1 Bacteroides sp.
ACCCTTTATTGATACGCTTCGAGCGTTAATAAACAATAAAAACGTTAAATCTTCACCTTTTAGAATGCACCCTTAAAGGTTATGACCATATTTCTGACTTATTACTCGCAAAATATTGAGTAATAACTGGTTGTAAATACAGTTATTGACTTTTTCATAGGTAAAGGAGAAGCTACTGCTGAACCTTATGTAAAAGTCAAGAATAAACGAACTGGGAAACTAGTAGAATGCGTATATTCTGAAGTCAAGCAGAAACCTTTTGAAGAGGCACTAAAAGGAAGCTACAAAATGACCTTAACAAAAGTTGAAAAGCCCGAAGATTCATCAAACAGATATGGTGAGACCAGGGTTATTCAAGACAATGGAGTAGATAAGTATGCTTACAATGATAGTATTATTGACATTATAATATTGGGTACATCGGAACAATTTAATTTTGTACTTAAAAATATATCTAACCATTCTCTAAAAATAATTTGGAATGAAGCTGCTTATGTAGGATTAGATGGTTCTTCCTCTAAAATTATGCACGTCGGCACGAAGTTCTCCGAACGCGAAGGTGATCAACCGCCTACGACAATCATTAAAGGTGCAAAGATTGAAGATCTAGCGACTCCTACAGTAAATGTTTATTACGACAAGGGAATAAAAATCGGATATGAAACTATAGGCAATGGCTGGAAGAAGCGTTCTATGCTACCGAAACAATATGAGGGGAAAGAACCTGGAGAAATTCGGCTTATGCTACCTATTCAAATAAAAGATGTAATCAATGAATATACATTCGTTTTTAAAGTTTACTACTCATACGACCATCCAGAATTATTGCATGCAGACAAACTTTAATTTATAGATAGATTGAGGGTGTACCGAAAGGATTGTATTTACCCTTTATTATTTAGCTATTAAACGAAATATTCTATTATTTGTAATTCAAAACTCCTCGTTAGAAAATAGAAAGCCCGGTGCACAACAGCGTGCATCGGGCTTTCTTGTTAGTTATATTGCCAAAAAGAATGTCTTAAAAAGAAGATATATTATTACTTCTTCAGCGCAGCAATGCTCTCTTTCAGCGACTTAATGATGCTTTCGGCATCGGCTTGCTTCTTACGTTCCATCTCGATGACGGCGGCAGGAGCATTGTTCACAAACTTCTCGTTGCTGAGTTTCTTCAGCACTCCTTGCAGGAAGCCTTCCTTGTGTTTCAGCTCTGCTTCCATGCGGGCAATTTCGGCTGCAACGTCTATCATGTTGCCCAGGGGAACAGCAAACTCGGTTGTGCCCACCATAAAGGCGGCGGCACCGTCGGCCTTGGCCTCAACAGCTGTAATGGCAGAGAGGTTACACATCTTGGTGATGACAGCGTTGAAGGCGGCTACGGGGTTCTCGCCTACCACCTGCAACTCCAGTGCCTCTTTCTGAGCAATGTTCTTCTGCAGACGGATGGCGCGGATGCTGCTGATAACCTCTTTTACTGCCTCGAACTGAGCAATCAGAGCCTCGTCGTAAGCAGCCGGGGCAGCCATCGGGCTTACCATCAGGCTCTCACCATCTTTGCGGTCAACAATGTGCTGCCACAACTCTTCAGTGATGAAGGGCATGAAGGGGTGGAGCAGGTGAAGCAGATTATCAAAGAAAGAGATAGTGGTGTCGTACACCTCTTTGTTGATGGGTTGGCCATAGGCCGGCTTAATCATTTCCAGATACCAGGAGGAGAACTCATCCCAGAAGAGCTTGTAGACTGCCATCAAGGCCTCGCTCAAGCGATACTTACCGAAGAGGTCTGCCACCTCGGCTGCCACGGCATTCTGCTTGGCTTCGAACCACTTCATGGCCAGTGCGGCAGCTTCAGGAACAGGTACTTCACTGCTTACCTCCCAGCCTTTTACCAGGCGGAAAGCGTTCCATATCTTGTTATTGAAGTTACGTCCCTGCTCACAGAGGGCATCATCAAAGAGAATATCGTTACCTGCAGGGGCAGAAAGCATCATACCCATGCGGACACCGTCAGCACCGTAGCGTTCAATCAAATCGAGCGGGTCGGGGCTGTTACCGAGAGACTTAGACATCTTGCGGCCGAGTTTATCGCGAACGATACCGGTGAAGTAGACATTCTTGAACGGCATGTCACCCAGATACTCATAACCGGCCATAATCATACGTGCTACCCAGAAGAAGATAATGTCCGGACCAGTCACCAAGTCACTGGTAGGATAATAGTACTTTATCTCCTCATTGCCCGGGTTGTTGATACCGTTGAACAGCGAGATGGGCCACAACCAGCTGGAGAACCAAGTGTCGAGGCAGTCACTGTCCTGACGCAGGTCTTCTGCCTTCAGTCCGGCATTACCCGTCTTCTCTTGTGCCAGTTTCAGAGCCTCTTCTG
This sequence comes from Bacteroides sp., assembly GCA_017621035.1. GTDB lineage: Bacteria > Bacteroidota > Bacteroidia > Bacteroidales > Bacteroidaceae > Bacteroides. Next base: position 2,387 of record JAGATY010000093.1, read on the forward strand.
CCGTTTCGGCCACTACATAACCGCCTTCGGGGAGGAAGTAGGCCGGAATGCGGTGTCCCCACCACAGCTGACGGCTGATACACCAGTCTTTGATGTTCTCCAACCAGTTTTTATAAGTGTTCTTATACTTGGCGGGATAGAACTTCAGTTCATCGTTCATTACCGGCGGCAGAGCCATGTCGGCAAAGTGTTGCATCTTGAGGAACCACTGCATAGAGAGTTTCGGCTCGATGGCTACGTTGGTACGCTCCGAGAAGCCCACCTTATTTGTATAGGCCTCAACCTTTTCCAGCAGGTCGGCCTCTTTAAGATCTTCTTCTATTTGCTTGCGGACATCGAAACGATCCATACCGACATAGAGGCCGGCCGCTTCTGAGAGTGTTCCGTTATCGTTGAAGATGTCGATGGAGGGCAGGTTGTACTTCTCGCCCAGCATGTAGTCATTTACGTCGTGTGCAGGAGTTACTTTCAGGCAACCGGTACCGAACTCAATGTCTACATAGTCGTCTTCAATCACAGGGATGACACGGTTTACCAGCGGCACGATAACTTTCTTACCCTTCAGCCACTCATTCTTCGGGTCGTTGGGATTGATACACATAGCCGTATCACCCATAATGGTTTCCGGACGAGTGGTTGCAACTACCGCGTAGCGACCCTCGGCATCTCCTTCTACCTTGTAGCGAAGGTAATACAGCTTGCTGTGCTCTTCTTTATAGATAACCTCTTCATCGCTCAGGGCAGTGAGGGCTTTGGGGTCCCAGTTCACCATACGGACGCCACGATAGATGAGACCCTTGTTGTAAAGGTCAACAAACACCTTGATGACACTCTTTGAGCGCTCCTCATCCATAGTGAAAGCAGTGCGATCCCAGTCACAAGAGGCACCCAGCTTACGCAACTGCTTCAGGATGATGCCGCCGTGCTCCTCTGTCCAGTCCCAAGCGTGCTTGAGAAACTCTTCACGAGTGAGGTCGCTCTTCTTAATGCCCTGTGCAGCCAGTTTGTTTACCACCTTGGCTTCGGTAGCAATAGAGGCGTGGTCGGTACCCGGCACCCAGCAGGCGTTCTTACCCTCCATGCGGGCGCGACGAACGAGAATATCTTGGATGGTATTATTAAGCATGTGTCCCATGTGGAGCACGCCGGTGACGTTAGGGGGTGGGATGACGACGGTGTACGGTTGACGGCCATCGGGTTTTGAACTGAAAAGTTTGTGGTCTAACCAGTACTGGTACCACTTTCCCTCTACATCAGCGGGGTTGTACTTACTTGCTAATTCCATGTCTTTAAAATCTGATTTTGTTATAATGGGCGCAAAATTACGAAATTATACGCTTTCGTGTTGCACAAAACAGGAAAAGAATTTCTTCCGGACAGGTGAAGCCGGTGTTTTCCACCTCTTCCGCCATCCCTCCGCACACTATCTTTTCATCCTCCGCACCCCTACTTTCCGTCCTCTGCACACTGTCCGGTGAGATGGCGCATTAAAAGAAGAAGTGCACAAGATGCCATCTTATGCTACACAAGATGCCATCTTGTGCAGTTCAAGTTGCCATCTTGTGCAGCAGCGGAACTAGTGAGGAGCAAAGGCTCAATAAGAGATAGCAGTCGCAAGTCGGTGTGTCGCGGGCGGGCAGAGCAGGAAAAACATTCGTCCCCATTGTTTTCGCACAAAAAGGAGTATTTGTGAAAAGATTTCTCCAAATATCACTATCTTTGCCTGCAACAACGAGCGGACTCTTCCGGAGAGGCTACCGAGAAGAAGTCTCTCACTCCGGGAAGCTGCCGGAGATGAAGCAAACAAAATGACAAGTAATATGGCAAACAGAGTATTGCAAGGTGCGAAAGGAGTGTCCCTCTATCTCGCCTTGATGGCAGGAGCGTTGGGGACAACCTCTTGTCAGGATGAACTAAACAACGGGCAACCCATCCGCACGGGGCACCAAATAACTTTCTGCACGCAGAATGACACGGTGTGGGACACGCGCTCCCTATCCGACAACCGGCCGGAAACCCGTCCGAGCGGCTCGGCACACTTTCTGGGCATGGTGGAGGGTGATTCCCTCTTCATCTCTGTCGTGGAAGAGGAGAACGACGCACCTCTTTTCCCAACCGCCGGCACACAGTCGCACACCAAAGGAGTCTATGCCTCCGGTGAGTTTTCATCCTTCTTTCTGACTGCTTACTTAGAGAACGGTTCCCTGTATGTTGATAACCAGAAGCTGGAAAAGAAAGATGAAAACTGGAACTACTCCCCTACCCTCTACTGGCCGAAAGATTACTCGCTGCACTTCTTTGCTTATGCTTGGAACATTGGCAACAAGCCCATCACGCCACAGTTCAGTATGGCGAACAACACTTATGGCGGTAGTTTCAGCTATGCCTTACCCACCCCGTCTGCAGAAGAGGTAAAGAACGATGCCGAGGCACAGCCGGACCTCATCTTTGCCATTACACCGGAGCAGACGCGCAACAGCAATCCGGTCAACCTTACTTTCTATCACGCCCTGTCAGCCATAGCATTCCGCCTGGGCGAGATGCCTGCCGGAGCCACGGTTAGTGGGGCAACCATCTCGCTGGCCAACGTATATGCAGCAGGCACTTGCACAATGAGCTACCCACTGACTGGAGGAGAAGGATTCAGCTGGTCATACCCCGGCACGCCCACTCTACAAAGCTACACGGAGAACTTCAGCGGTGTGGAGAGCGGGCAGATGCTAAGTAGCGATGCAGAGACATTCCTCATGATACCGCAACCTTTAAAAGAGAAGGAGGCTCTCTTACAAGTATCTTTCCGCATCGGTGCAAAGGATTACAATTTTGAAAAGAAGCTGGGCGAGCTGACAGAGCAATGGGCGCCTCACAAGCGTTATACTTATGTACTCTCCCGCAGTGGATACGTGGAGGTCAGTGTAGATGACCGGTGCACGACCGACGTGAAAAGTGACGTCAAGATACAGAATACCGGACTGACAACAGCATACATCCGGGCAGCCATAGTGGGTTATTGGGAAAGTCCTAACGGTGATATTGTCTCTGCCTGGGACATCAACGACACCGATGCCGGTACTTTACAGAAAGCCGCAAACTGGGAAACCTACTGGAAGCAAGGTGATGACGGGTTCTACTACCACACAGCACCGGTAGCAGCGGGTAACTTTACACAAGTTCCTCTCTTTGAACGATACGAGCTGAAAAGTCGCGGACCGGTACAAGGTTCAAAGCTCATCATCAGCATCGTGTCACAAGCCATCGCCACCGACCTACTTAACACGGCCTGGCCCGATAGTCCTCTCGCAACCAACAGTAATAACGACGAAAAAAATTAAGAACCATGAAACATTTCAAACTAACATTTCTATCCCTCCTCCTCTTCCTACTCCCGGGAAGAATGAGTGTTTGCTATGGGCAAGTTCCAACAGGAAACACATGGGGAAAATATAACAATGCAGTCTATATAAAAGAGAATGCCACTATAACGTTAACCGGAGATGTCAATATAATAGGTGCAATCGTAGTAGAAACAGGTTACACAGTAACCATTACTAGCAATAAAGACTACACAATTAAGAATACAGGGATTGCAGAACCTAAAAACAGCAGTACGGTTGGTCGGTCACGAATGTTTACCGTCAGGGGAACACTCATTATAAAAGGTACAGACGGTGCAACCATTACGTTAGATGGTGGAGCCAACCACACAGACACAAGTAACCATAGAACAATAAATGAGCTTATCTATACTGAAGATGGAGGAAGCCTTGAGTTCTCTTACGTCAACATCAAGAATGCGCAAGAAGAAGGTGGTCACACAAATAGTAATTCGATAGGAGGAGCATTATATCTGAACAGTACAAGCGGCACAGCCAAGCTTAAGTATTGTAACTTTGAGAATTGTCACTCTGCCTCGGAAGGCGGGGCAATCTTCATTACAAACGGACACGATGGTACAACCTTAGAGAATTGCAGTTTCAAGAATTGTAGTGCAACAAGAAATGGAGGAGCCATCTATATAAGCGACAGCGACGAAGCTGTAACTTTAAAGAACTGCACCATAGAGAACTGTAGTGCAGGTTCAAATGGAGGAGGATTTTACATAAATAACTGTGAAAAAGAACTGACATTAGAGAAGTGTACACTTAAAACCTGCAAAGCAGTCTCACTCGGAGGAGGCATACTTTTGTTAAACAAAAAGGCTGAAACGATATTTAAGGATTGTCTCATTGATAAATGTGAAGCTCAGCTGGGTGCAGCTATCATGATTGGAGCACAAGGAACCAGCACACTCCCGGGAACATGTGCTGTAAGGATTACGGACTCTGCTATCACCGAATGCGTATCTGGAGGAGGAAGCATAAATAACTCAGGGGGAGCCATCCGCACTTATGGTAATTCGGTTTCCAATCTTTATCTTACAAGAGTTTCCATGAGTGGGAACCATGCAAAACGTAACAGTAAGTATGAGACTTCCAGTGATGTAGGAAACGGAGGTGCCCTCTTTTGGAATGCTCACGGGAGTAATGAGGAAGAGTCTTACTGCTATATAGACGGCTGCACATTTGAGAATAACAAATCGGATGACAATGGTGGAGCTATTAAGTCACAAGGTTCTATCATCTTTCAAGGTGACCCAACAATCATTCAAAACAATCAGGCTCCCAATGGAGGCGGTATGTACATTGAAGGGTATCACGGAGGAGCTAATGTTGTTTCGGGGGCAAGTAACATCACTTTTGAATTAAATGATAAATTGGTTGTTAAAGACAACGAAGCCACTAGCGATAACATCAATCCACAAGGAAAGGGAGGAGGCATACATTTTATTTTTGGCTCAGGCATGGACTTGAACACCGGCTCTTCCATCACCGTAAACATGAATGGTGCTACTATTCAAGAGAACAAAGCCAACGGTCTAGGAGGCGGCATCTATATAGAAAACAGTAGTTTGCCTGAAAAGCAATACACGATAAGCATCAACCTGAATCACGGGACATTGCTGAGCAATGAAGCAACAGACGGAGGGGGTATCTATGTTTCTAAAGGAGATGTGACCTCGGAAAAGGTTGAAGGAAAGTATTTCTCGGTGAAAGGGAACACTGCCAGTGGTAACGGAGGAGGCGTTTATATCCTGAGTGGAACGCTTGACATGCAGAATGGTAACATCTTGAATAATGAGACGCAAGGGAATGGTGGAGGACTGTATGTGTACAACAAGGAGGAGAACAAGAAAAAGGTTACATTCACCGGAGGCATCATAGAAAAGAATTTGGCAAAGTATGGAGGTGGCGTTTGTGTGGACGGAAGCATTGAACTGACCATTGGAGACGTTACCATCTCTGAAAACAAGGCAACTAACGGTGGAGGCGTCTGTCTGCTGAATGGGGCAAACATGAGTTTCGGGGCCGGAGAGATTAAGAACAACAATGCCCAAAAGAGTGACGGAGGCGCATCTGTTACAACTGCCTATCAAAAGAAGATTGATGAAGTACACGGCATGGGTGGAGGCGTTTATCTAAGCAGTAACACAAATCTTTCGTTTAGCGAGATTACGAGCCTAGGCTTGTATGGTAACTTGGCAGACACGGGTGCGGATGATATCTTTGCCAATGGAGAGAGCACCAGCGTGCAACTCCCCGACGTAAGCAAGATGAAGCTTAGTGGATATGAGGCTGCGAGCAACCTGAACTGGATGGAAGACTACCTCACCAATGACGCCTCTTACAATGAAGGCACTTACAAGAAAGAAAGTGCCTGGGAGAGTGACAAAACCAACAAGAGATACAGAGACGCATATAATAATATGGAGACACCGTATGAAGTGGAGGCTTCCACACTAACCAACTATGTGAGTCTGGCACTGGGGTATGAAATCATCTATATCACGCTTACCAAATATGGATTGAAACAGGGAGAGAGTGCCATCTTCCGGCTAAGCAGAGGAAGCAGCAATAACTTTCAACTTATTATGACCGGAGACGGGAAAGAGAGCATCTCCAAGAAAGTAGCTGTTGCCGTAGGCGAATGGACTATAACAGAAACCGGTTGGAGTTGGACATACGGTGTAACAGAACCGACAGAGAAAAGCATCACAAAGAGCATTGAGGCAGAAGAGAACCGTACTTTTGTGTTCAAAAACCAAAAGGATGAAAGCATCAGTACCATCCGGTACGATGAAGCAATTAAAGTAAACACCATGGGCAATGCCTCCGGCACAACGGAAACAGGACTCTAGCGCAAGCAAGTGGCTAGACATCAAAAGTCCCGACTGCTAAGGAAGCGGTCGGGACTTTTGGGTTTATGAGGTATATGTTACTTTGTCAGGAGTTTATCAATCTCTTTCACCAGCTCGGCAAACTCTGCGGGATTGTAGAGGCGGGTGAGTTTGACGATACGTCCCTCACGGTCGATAAGCACGTTACGGGTAATGCCGGCTTTGCGCAGGGCGTACTTGGCAAAGATGTCGGCACCAGGGTCGAGTGCCAAAGGATAGGTGACGCCGGTCTGCTTACCGAAAGCGATGACCTTCTCCAGTGGTTCGTCACGGTCGATGCCAATAAGAGCAAACTCGGGGTTGTTCTTATGTTTCTGCCAAATATCACTCTCGATAAAGGGCATCTCTTTACGACAAACGCCACACCAGCTGGCAGTGAATTGCAGCATAACTACCTTCCCACGCAGTTGGCTGAGGGTGACGGTGGTTCCGTCGGTCAGTGTGGCTGTGAAGTCGGGAGCTATCTCTCCTACTCTCACGATGTAACCCACGCTGTCGGCTTTGGCTTCTGTCTCTTGTGCCCGCAGCGTTGTTGTCAACATCAGGCAAAGGGCAAACAGAGTAAATGTAAGTTTTTTCATATGAATATAGTATTGGTTTCTCTTATTAAGCAATGTAATGGGTGTACCGGTTGAAGAAGCGATGGAAGGCTCCCCACTTCATCAGTCCCTTTTCAAACAGGAGAATACCCAGCAGGGAGCATGCGATACCCAGCAGAACGTCTATAATATAATGGTGTCCGCTATAGACTGCTGTCCACCAGATGCCTACCATGATGACGGCAAACAGTAGTATCAACCACTTCTGACATCTTCCCATAATGGCATAGGCCAATGCCACCACCATGTAGGCAGCGTGCAGGGAGGGAACAGCTGCAAAGACATTGGCATTGCGTCCATAGATACCATTAAAGATGGTGCAACCCAGCAGTTCATCGAAACGTCCCAGTCCGGCAACGTTACCGGGGGTGTTCAGTATCGGTTCAAAACCATAGTTCATGGCATACCAAGGGGGAGCAGCAGGATGGATGTAATAGCCGGCAAAGCCTATCAAGTTTACAAACAAGAAAACCATTGCGAAACGGAGGTAGAGTTCGCGCTTACCTTTCAAGTAAATAATCAGTCCGAAAAGGATGGGCACCGGCACCCAACAGAGGTAGAAGATACCGGCAAAGAAGTCTGCCAACGAACAGTGATGTTGGGCAAAGTACTCGCAGGGAATCACCATCTCACCCCCGGCAGTAAAGCCAAAGAGAGATTTCTCGGCCTCGTATAAGCCTTGCACATCAATGGGGTTTACCTGATAGTTGGGATAAACGCGCATCCAATCGTAAGAGATTCCGAAGATAAAGAATGGCAACAAAGCTACTGCCAGCTTGCGGGTAGTGGTTCCGGCAAAGAAAAGTAGCCCAAAGACACCTGCCATCAGGAAGTGCTCCGGCCGCAAACCTATGCACAAACCTGTCAGAAGCAAGAAGAGCACCAGGCAGACAACAACCAGCAGAGCCTCTCTCGGAGTAGGTAGAGTGATTGTATTCTTCATTACTTTTCTTTCAAAAGGTTATAACAATGGGCAATGCGCCAGAAGGCTGTAAAGTTAGCTAATACGGCAATGATTCCCATGGGAACAATCAGAATCAGCATCGGGTCAAAAGATTGGCAATCGCTGAACACACCGCAGAAAATGGCACCAAGAGCCGTGAGTACTACACGTTCGGGACGTTGCATCAGGCCAACCTTACATTCCAGGTCTAATCCTTCGGCACGGGCACGTACATAACTCACCATCAGCGAGCCAATCAATGCCACAAACGTGAGAATGGAACCCCACAAGTAGCCTTGCAGTATCAGATAGTAGAATATGCCGAACAGAGTAAAGAGTTCACTGTAACGGTCGAGCACCGAATCGTACAGTGCCCCGAAGGTAGAACTCATGTTTCCCAATCGAGCCACACGGCCATCCATCATGTCAAACAAACCGGCAAACAGAATGATTCCACCTGCCCAGCCTACATACTTTAACTCTCTTTCTGTAGTTGCTCCGGCATATACCAACAAGGCAGCAGCAGCCACATTCAGCACCAGTCCGGTAGTTGTTATGAAGTTGGGAGTTATGCCCACCTTAATCATACCACGCACAACAGGATTGATTATCTTGTAAATCACCTGCTGTAAAAAGTCTCTATAATTCATGATTTATGTTTTAAATGTTTCCAAAAAGCTCTGATGTCCCGGTTGCGATAGACAAATGTGCGTTGTAACTGATAGTTCCAGAAGAATCCTACCAATATGGAGACTACAATCTTGGAAAGGATGAAGACATCATCCACATAGTAACCGAGCAAATGGTTTACCCAACGCATGTTCGTCAACCACTCCGTCAGTCCAAATGTACCCCACGTGTTCAATAAGATGCTTCCCGTCCAGACGAAAAGATACTTCATTGCCACAAACTTCTTCTTACAATCGTTGGCTCCGAACACCCAGCGGTAGTTGATGAAACAGTTCACCATGCCACCCGTTATCGAGCCACAAAAGGTTGCATACAGATAGAATACACCCAACAGTTTAACTAAAAGAATGGTAAACAAGAAATCGCACAAACTTGCCACCTGTGCAGAAAGCTGGGCTTTCATAAAGAGCCAAGCTTCATATCTCCAACCGGATTTTCGCCTCGGACGCAGTCTGACTATTCTATCCACCATCGCACAGCCATCAGCACAAGAAAACCATACATTCCGGACAGTATATCATCCATCATCACTCCTAATCCTCCCGGCAAGCGTTCCATACGACGGATACCCAACGGCTTCCAGATATCGAAAAGACGGAACAGGGCAAAGGCAGCCAAGCCATAATAGAGATGTCCGGAAGGAGCAGCCAGCAAAGCTATCCAAACGCCAACCATCTCGTCCACAACCACTCGTGAGGGGTCTTCCCCCCAGTAAGGCTCCAGCTTATCAGCAGCCCAGATTCCCAAAAATGTAAAGAGAAAGATGAGTGCCCCCGTTACCCAAAGCAGAGGAATATCTGAGAAAACGGTTGCAAGTGCAAACCAGATGAGAGTCGCCAGTAAGGCTCCCGCCGTGCCCGGTGCTATGGGCGAGAAGCCCGAACCGAACCCGGTTGCAATCATTACCGGAATAAAAGGAGGTTTATGTAAGGTCATAACAGATTATACATACAAAAGATGGTAAGAAGTAAAATGGCACATTACACCATCTTATCATCTTACCATCTTATTTTAGTCATTAAGATTAGTCTAAGTAGCTAGGAGCTTCTTCGCCTACCATCTCACGGATAGTCAGCTTCAGTATACGCCATTGTTGGAACAAGTCGTGTACCGGTTCGTGCTCGAAGTCGTGCATCGGGCTCTTGCAGAAGAATGACAACCAAGTTTGAATGCCACACATGCCTGCACGAGCAGCCAAATCGCTGAAGATAACCAAGTCAAGAGCGATAGGAGCAGCCAAGATAGAGTCACGGCAAAGGAAGTTCACCTTGATTTCCATCGGATAACCCATCCATCCGAAGATGTCAATGTTATCCCAAGCCTCCTTGTTATCCTTGCGGGGCGGATAGTAGTTGATGCGTACTTTGTGATATACGTCACCGTACAAATCGGGGAACTTCTCGGGTTCGAAGATGTTATCGATAACAGAAAGCTTGCTCACTTCCTTTGTCTTGAAGTTTTCGGGTTGGTCAAGTACTTCACCATCGCGGTTACCAAGAATATTAGTAGAGAACCAGCCGCTTACACCCAGCATACGAGTCTTAAACATCGGAGCCAAAACAGTCTTCATCAAAGTCTGACCACTCTTGAAGTCCTTACCTGCGATGGGCACATTCTGCTTCTTAGAGAACTCCCACATAGCCGGCATGTCTACGCAAAGGTTCGGAGCACCCATAATGAAAGGAGCACCTTCTGCAATAGCAGCATAAGCGTAACACATAGAAGGAGCAATCACTTCAGTATTGTTTTCCTTCATTGCCTTTTCCAAAGATTCCAGAGACATGTGTTCGTCTGACAGCGGAACGAAGATTTCTGTAGAAGCAGCCCAAAGCACAGCGATACGATCACAGTTATTGGCAGCCTTGAAGTTACGGATATCTTCACGCAGTTGTTCTACCATATCCCAACGGGTAGCAGCGTTCTTGATGTAAGTACCGTTCAAACGCTTTGCAAAGTTATGATCGAAAGCAGCAGGCATCGGTTTGATGGCTTGCAGTTCCTCTTTTACCAAATTGAGATCCTTTTCTTTCAACACTTCTGCATACATAGCTGCTTCATAAGCATTGTCCTCAAAGATGTCCCAACCGCCGAACACAATATCATTCAAGTTCACCAACGGAACAATATCTTTAATAAGGTGTTCTTTGCCATCCTGCATACGCATGGTAGCCATTTCTGCAATCGAACCTATAGGTTTTGCCAATCCCTTACGAGCGGCCAATGTACCGGTAATCATTGTGGTTGCAACCGCACCACCAACTCCGACTACCAACACGCCGAGGCGGCCGGTTGCCGGCTTAATGTTTTCTTTCATTGCCATTGTTATTATTAGTAGTTTAAAAAATTGCCCAAATTTAGGGAGTTTTAATCAAACCAAATTAGTCTTTTTGCCCGATTTAATACTCTATTAGTAAGAATTAAGTAAAATTGCCAAGAAAAGTAAGAGAAAGAGGGTTGTTTGGGCTTGTTTTGCTAACTTTAAGTAAGCAAAAAAGGCATCTCTTATGAAGAGAATGTTATCAGATGTCTGCTCCTAAACGGGGAAAATAACCTTAAAACGGGTCAATCCATCTTGCTCCGTCTTCAGCGAAAAGCTACATCCGTGGCGGTTCAATACTTCGCGAATGAAAATCAGACCGATTCCCTGGCCGTTAGGTTTGGTGGAGAAGAAGGGGGTAAACAGTTTGGCCTCCACTTCCTTCGAGATGCCCGGGCCATTGTCCACCACCTCAATGGTAGCCGGAGCAATGGTACGAACCGTAATCTCTCCTCTTTCCGTAATGCTTTCCGCACTGTTTTTGATGATGTTAACCAGTACTTGTTCAAAGAGGGAAGCATCCAACGAAACCGTTTCCATCTCCGGGTCGCACTCCAGTCTCAGTGTAATGCCTCGTTCGTTACACATTCCCTCCATGAATCGTTTACAGAAAGTGGCAATCTCATTTAATGAGGCCGGTTGCAGTGTAGGTTCCGGTATTTTCACCACGTCGGCAAAGCGGGTAATGAACTTACTCATCGAGAAACAACGTTCTATACAAACACGCATCATCTCGCAGATGTCTTCCATGCCCGCTTCGTCCGCCAGTGTCTGCCCTACGGTGTCGAGTGTGGAAGTAATGCCTGCCGTGCTGTTGTTCACTTCGTGGGCAATCATGCGAATAACCTTCTCATATGCACGTTTCTCTGCCCGCATCACCTCATCTGTCATACGTTCAATCAAGAAGAAAGGGTGTGGAAAGCCGTGGTCGATGAAATATGAGTGCGAGCACTTGTAGATGTTGGCATCATTCAGGCGCACCACCACCGTTTCATTCAATGGGATAGCATCCAACTCGGTGGCCAACGGTGAGCCAAGCTCTTTCAGCCGACGGATAGGTCTCTCCGGCAACTCGGAAAGCTCCATCATTTTCAGGGCGGCCGGGTTCATCTCATCCAGTTCGCCATCCAACGTAAGGATGACCACACCCATAGGTGATGCCTGAATCAATAAGTCCAAGAAATGGTTTTGTTCCCTCAGCCGCAGACGTTCATTCTTTAATTGATCCATCATCCGGTTGAAAGTGAAGGCAATATGGTCTGCCTCCACCTGCCCCACATTGCGTAAACGACTGCTAAAGTCTTGTTCCCGCAACAGTTCCATACCGTTGGCAATGGAGGTAATGGGACTGATGATGCGTGCATGTAACAGATAGAGCAGGAACAGCAAGCTCACAATCAAGACTCCCGCAACGGCCAAATGCGGCCACGGCAGTTTGTCCGCCCAGCAAAGAAGCACTCCTCCCAGCGCCAGCAACAGGAGTACCAACAGCGTGAATATGAACTTTATGCGCACGTATATAAAAGGTGTCTTATCTGTTTCTTATTTATTTATCCGATATTTGATTTACTTCGCAACCTTCGGTCAGTATGAGATGCCAAACTTCTCTAACCTGCGATAGAGAGCCGGCCGACTGATTCCCAGCACTTGTGCCACTTGACTGAGGTTTCCGTTATACTGTTCGAGGGTCTGCAGAATAGTCCGCTTCTCAATCTCCTCCAGAGTCAGTCCGGCAAAGGAGGGAACGGCAGCGGTCAATCCGGCACTCTCCTCCGTATGCGTAAGGCGGATATTGAGGTCGGAAGCCGTTAGCAGACGCTTGTCACTTACCAAGATGGCACGCTCCACCAGGTTCTTCAGCTCTCGAATGTTGCCGGGATAGGGCAAGCGGGTCAGGAGTTCCAACGCATCGGCCGAGAAGTCGGTATGCGGAAGTCCGTTCAATTCAGCCTGCCGGTCGGCGAAGTGACGCACCAACAAGGGTATGTCCTCCTTGCGTTCCCGCAGAGCGGGTAACTTGATGGTGATAAGATTGATTCTGTAGAAGAGGTCTTCCCGGAACCTACGCTCTTTCACCATGGTCGGCAGGTCGGCATTGGTGGCAGAGACCACACGCACATCGGTCTTGCGAGGTCTGCTGTCGCCCAACACTTCATACGTCTGGTCTTGCAACACACGGAGTAGTTTTACCTGACAAGCCGGATCCAAATCTCCTATTTCATCCAGAAAGATGGTGCCTTTGTCCGCCAGTTCGAAGCGTCCGATACGGTCGGAAGTGGCATCAGTAAACGCACCTTTCTTATGTCCGAACATTTCACTCTCAAACAAACTCTGTGAGATGCCGCCCAGATTTACCTTTACAAAGGCCTGCTTCTGTCTGCGACTGTTCTTATGAATGGCTTCGGCAATCAGCTCTTTACCGGTTCCGCTCTCGCCGGTGATTAAGACCGAAGCATTGGTTCGTGCGATGCGTGCCACCACATTCAGCACATCGGTCAGTCCTTGCGAGCAGCCTACAATGTTGGAACGCAGCAAGGAGACCTCCTCTGTCGGGTTATCTGCCGAGGCACTCTCCGAGAGTTGCAGGGCTGTTTCAATACGTTGCAGCAGTGCCGCATTATTCCAAGGCTTTGTAATAAAGTCGAAAGCACCGGCCTGCATACCTTGAACAGCCAGCTGAATACTACCCCAGGCCGTCATCAATATGATGGGAACGTCCGGCCGAAAGAGTTTCACCTGCTTCAGCAAAGTCAGTCCTTCGTCTCCCGACGTAGAGAGACTGAAGTTCATGTCCATAAGAATCAGGTCAGGAGTTTCGGCACGCACCACCTCCATTGCCTCACGCGGCCCCGGCACAGTCGTTACTTTGTATCCGGCACGTTTAAGCATGAACTCCAGCGAGGAGCGAACGGCACTATCATCATCTATTACCAGTATCATCTTTTATTCTTTTCAGCAAAGGTAATTATTTTATGTGTTCACGCTAAATATTAAGGAAGAAATCTGCTCAGATTGGGAAAGAGACAGCTCTTCTCAACGCACTACCGCCTCAAAGTCTGCGGTCAGTTCCTCGTTTCGTTCAAAGTCCCACAGGGTGAGACTGCGTAATTGGTAGAAGTAGTACCAGTAGGAGTAGAGTTCCGATATATGGGTCTGGCGAGCCTCATCCTTAGATTGCTGGGCATCGTTCAAATCCAGCGTAGAGATTCTTCCTATCATAAAGGTTTCCACACTAGTGTCGTAACGTCGTTGTGCAATGGCATCGGCCTCGCGGGCTATGTCTAACTGCTGGGCTTGGTTATTGAAGTTGGCCACCAGAAGAAAGATATCCTGATTGAACTCCATTTGTTCCTGACGGATTTTAGAGAGCACCACCTCGCGATTACTCTTTGCAACCCTTACTTTTCCTCTACGTTTTCCCCAGTCCAACAGTGGAATCTTCACACCCACTTGCACTACTTGGTTGTCCAGCAAATCTTTGTAAGCCGAAGAAAACTCTTGGTGCTGTCCCGTATATCCTACACTGGCAAAGAGGTCGATACTACGTAGATTCCCGCGGGCCGTAGCAACTTCAAAGTCGGCCTCTAACTGACGACGACGAACATTCTGTGCAAACGAGTTGCGCTCCAAGGCTTTTGCCAGCACTTGCTCGTAGCGAATCTCCACTTCCGGCACAGCAGCGGGCAGCACGGGGTTGAGTTCTTCCTGCTCCGACACACCCAAGAAGGAACGAAGTTGAAACATGCGTGCCCGCAACGTGCTTTCGGCCGTGGTTACATCGGCTTGTCCCTGCAAGGTATTGAGCTTCAGCTGCAACAAATCGTTTTCTGAAATCTGTCCCATCTTACGCTTTGCCTGAGCCACTTGATAAAGGCGGTCGGCATTCTCTTTGTTTTGGCGGGCAGTGCTCAAGGCTTCTTTAGCCAGTAGGAGTTGGAAGAAGTAAGAGATTGTCTTCATCGTAACCTCCTCCGTTGCGCTAATAAACTCGGCTTTGGCTTCGGCATAACGCACCGGTTCGATACGGCGATTCCACTTCAGACTGTTTACTCCGAAGATGGGTTGCGTAAGTTCCAGGCTGATGGGTACGGACATAAACTGCTTGTAACCACCGGAACCGAGCTGTTTCAGGTAGTCCAACGAAGAGGTGAGCGAGAGTTTACCACCCGTAAACCAAATGTTTTGGTCGATGGAAAGCTCTCCCGAGAGTCCGAGCGTGTTATTGCGCACAAACGAGTATGAGCCGTCTGCATTTTGATACGAACTGTAAGACTTCATATAGTTAGGAAGCGTACCCGTCAGGTTTACTTCCGGCAAGAGGTCGGCCCGAAAGGTTCGATACTCCCAATAGGCTGTTTTCAACTCATTCAAAGCCACAGCCGCATCCACCGACTGCGTGCGAGCCAGGGCAATAGCCTCTGGTAAGGTGATGTTTCGCTCGCGAGAAGCCTCATCAGAGTTACCCTCGGGACGAGCAAAAGCTAAAGAACTCCACAACAGGAAGCAGGCGGCCAGTAAAGTTTGTTTCTTCATTTCACTTAATAGATATGTTAGATTTCTTGTTTCGACCAACTATACACAAAGAGCGTGCCAAACCCTCAGAAGGGGTTCTGGGCGAGGTAAGTGTCCGAAAACGGACAGTCCCGAGTGTTCGGTATCGTACAGCGAACGAAGATTTGTGCATGAAAAAGGAGAGAAGCCGGCCGGATACGGGAAATAACACTTTGTCAGCCGTTGACATTTTGTATTTCAAACCGCCCGAGAATCGCTTATTTCGGGCTGATGGAAGGGTTGGTGGAGAATTTTAAAGTGAAAAGTGGTTATCTAGCTGACTGCTAGACACATCGCGAAATATTTACAGAAATTCTAGCGAAGAATAGGTGCTAAAACAGGGCAGATTTACTCCTCTTTCCCGTCCCAATAAGACTTCCGAGGCGGAAGAATAAGACTTTTGCACCGGAAGTCTTAGACTTTTGAGGCAAAAGTCTTATTCTTTTCGGCGCAACACCGAGACTTTTTGCCGAAATGTCGAGCATTTCTCAACCCTTAGTTATAAACCCACCCCCGCTAGAAGGTATTCTGACGGGGGTAGGTATAAATCTTCTCCGAAAAAGGTCTTACTCTTCTCTCCTAGAATTGACTTTTTACACAAAGTGCCGGTTAGGAGAAACTGAGAAAAGAAAGCTTTTTGTTAGCAAACAACAGCTTTACTCAATCATTGTGTCAATCAGACATCTTACAGCGAAGAAAGCTTACTCATCAGAGTACGCCCTTGGAGCTGGGGAGTTCGTAATGATAGATGTCGCGACGAACAGCCATTTTGATGGCACGCGCCAAGGCTTTGAAGATGCCTTCAATTTTATGATGCTCGTTGGTTCCTTCAGCTTTTATGTTGAGGTTCATGCGGGCAGCATCACTCAACGACTTGAAGAAGTGGAGAAACATCTCGGTCGGCATGTCGCCTACTCGCTCTCGGTGGAACTCGGCCTCCCATACCAACCAGGGACGACCGCCGAAGTCCAAAGCCACCTGACAAAGACAATCGTCCATGGGCAAGCAGTAACCGTAGCGTTCGATACCCCGTTTGTTGCCCAAAGCTTTCAAGAGACACTCGCCCAGAGCCAGTGCAGTGTCCTCGATGGTATGATGTTCGTCCACCTCCAAGTCACCCTTCACGTGCACGGTAAGGTCTAAACCGCCATGTTTGCCTATCTGTTCCAGCATATGATTGAAGAAGCCAAGCCCCGTTTCTATGTCACAACGTCCGTTTCCGTCCAAGTCCATCCGCACATAGATGTCTGTCTCCTTGGTGGTGCGAGTTACTTCGGCTACCCGCTCGCCGGCGAACAAGTACTCGGCAACCTTGTCCCAATCGCGGGTGGCAAGCAGACAAACCTCTTGCAACTCTTCCGACAAGAGCGACTTATCGTCCTGCAAAAGGATGGCCTTACAGCCTAAATTTCGAGCCAACTCAACGTCGGTAGCTCTGTCGCCTATCACAAAGCTGCCCTTCAGGTCGTATTCCGGATTGTTTATATACTTGGTCAGCATACCGGTACGTGGCTTCCGAGTGGGTGCATTCTCTTCCGGAAAGCTACGGTCAATACAGATGTCGTCGAAGGTTACTCCCTCTCCTTCCAGCGTCTTCATCATCAGATTATGAGCCGGCCAAAAGGTCTCTTCGGGGAAAGAAGCAGTGCCCAACCCGTCTTGATTGGTTACCATTACAAATTGGAAATCGAGTTTGCTGCGGATGAATCCTAAGTTCCGCATCACTTTCGGGTAGAACTCCAGCTTCTCCAACGAGTCCAGCTGGTAATCAATGGGCGGTTCGATGACGAGCGTACCGTCACGATCGATGAAAAGAATCTTTTTTGCCATATGTTTTCTGTTGGTTTTACTTATACTCCCTCAACGCCTTCAGCAACGCTTCATTTTCTGAGCGGATGCCAATGGTTATGCGCAAGCAGTTACCGCACAACGACACCGAGTTACGATTGCGCACGATAATGCCTCGGCTCACTAAGTAATTGTAGATGGAAACAGCATCGGTCACACGTGCCAGGAAGAAGTTGGCATCGGAAGGATAGACATGCTTCGTAAGAGAAAGTTTAGAAAACTCCTCCATCAGGTAAGCACGCTCAGCCTTCAAAGTAGCTACCCAACAGCCTACTTCCGGGCTTCGGCGCAACATCTCCAAGGCTTGTTGTTGCGTCAGCAAGTTAACGTTATAGGGGTATTTAATCTTATTGAAGAGGGCGATGATAGCTTCAGATGCAAAGGCCATACCTAATCGGATGGCTGCACATCCCCAGGCTTTGGAGAAGGTTTGCAACACAATGAGGTTTGGATAGCGTTGCAACTGAGTGGCAAAGGAGGGAGCCTCGGAGAAATCACAGTAGGCTTCGTCCACAATCACCAACCCATCGAACTGCTCTAACAGCTTATGAATCTCATCAGCAAGCAGATTGTTGCCGGTAGGATTGTTGGGAGAGCAGAGGAAAATGGCTTTGGTATGCTCGTCAGCAGCAGCCAGCAGATCATCTGCTTTAAACTGGAAGTCGGCATCCAACAACACTTTCCGGTAGTCTACATCATTCACGTCGGCACAAACTTGGTACATGCCGTAAGTGGGATCTATGGCAACCACATTATCTTTACGTGGTTCACAGAAGGCACGAAAGACAAGGTCGATGGCTTCATCACTACCATTTCCCAGAAAGATGTGCTCGGGAGTCACACCCTTTATCTTAGCTATCTCAGCTTTCAGTTGCAGTTGCAAAGGGTCGGGATAACGGTTGAGGGGTGCGTTATAGGGACTTTCGTTGGCATCGAGGAAGACACTGGCTGTTACGCCCTTGTATTCGTCGCGTGCCGAAGAGTAAGGTTTCAGTGCCCACACATTGGGACGGGTGAGTTGTTCTAAGGTTTTCTTCATGCTCCAATCTCCTTTAATCTTACGGTTACTGCATTCTTGTGGGCATCCAACTGCTCGTTGGCTGCCATCAGTTCAATAGCGGGACCTATCTTGCGTAAGCCTTCCGGCTTTATCTCTTGGAAAGTTATCTTACGAATAAAGCTATCCAGACTGACTCCACTGTATGCTTTGGCATATCCGTTGGTTGGCAAAGTGTGATTGGTACCGGAAGCATAGTCGCCTGCACTCTCCGGTGTCAGCGAACCGAGGAAGACGGAGCCGGCATTGACCACTCCCTCAGCCACCTTCAGATACTCTTGGGTTTCCAGAATCAAGTGCTCGGGAGCATAGGCATTGGTCATCTCGATAGCCTCTTCCAAGCTCTTTACTACAATCAGTTTACTATTGGCAAGCGATTTCTCTGCTATCTCCTTACGGGGAAGCAGTGCTAACTGGCGTTCCACCTCTTCTGCTACAGCCTGTTGCAACGCAGGGGAGGTGGTTATCAATAAGGCTTGGCTATCTGTTCCGTGCTCGGCCTGACTCAAAAGGTCGGCAGCCACAAAGACCGGATTGGCTGTTTCGTCGGCCAGCACTTCTACTTCTGACGGACCGGCCGGCATGTCGATGGCCACATCACGCAGACTGACCAGTTGCTTAGCTGCTGTAACATACTGATTGCCGGGACCGAAAATCTTGTAAACTTTAGGAATGCTCTCGGTTCCGTAAGCCATCGAGGCAATGGCTTGTACACCACCGGCCTTGAAGACACGGCTTACTCCGGCCACTCGGGCAGCGAAAAGAACAGCCGGATGTACTTTGCCATCCTTCGCCGGAGGGGTACAGAGCACAATCTCCTTACAACCGGCAATCTTGGCAGGTACGGCCAACATCAGTACGGTAGAGAATAGAGGAGCTGTTCCCCCGGGGATGTAAAGGCCTACCTTCTCTATGGGAACTGCCTTCTGCCAGCAAGTAACGCCCGGTTGAGTCTCCACTCTTTTCCCTTCAAAACGTTGGGCGGCATGGAATGTTTCTATGTTTTGCTTAGCCAAACGGATGGCTGCCTTCAACGCTTCGGGTATCAAAGCCTCGGCTTCTTGCATTTCAACATCGCTCACCATCAGGGCAGAGAGCTTGACTTTATCGAACTTCTCTTCCAGTTCCAACACGGCACGGTCGCCTCCGGTGCGCACTTGGTCAATGATGCCTCGCACGGTATCAAAGAGGTTTTCCGTATTCAAGGTGGGGCGCTTCAACAGTTCCGCCCACTCCGACTTATCGGGATATGTTATCAGTCTCATAAAATCTTATGAATAGTGAATGGTTGTTTTCTTTAAAGAAGCAGTTTCTCAGAGAATCATCTTCTCGATGGGAAGCACCAAGATACCTTCAGCACCCAAGGCTTTCAGCTTGCCGATGATTTCCCAAAAGCATTTCTCGTCGAGCACTGTGTGTACAGAGCACCATCCCTCTTGGGCCAATGGCATCACCGTGGGGCTTTTCATACCCGGAAGTACGGAGATAATGTCGTCCAGTTTCTCTTTGGGAGCGTTCATCAATACATACTTCTTATCCTCAGCAGCACGAACAGCATTCATGCGGAAGAGTAATTCACTCAGAATCTCTTTCTTCTCCGGAGTAAGATTCTTATTGCCAATCAGCAATGCCTCGCTCTGCATAACCACTTCCACTTCTTTCAAACGGTTACTTACCAGTGTAGAACCGGAGCTGACAATATCAAAGATAGCATCCGCCAAACCGATACCGGGGGAAACCTCTACTGAGCCGGTAATCACATGTATCTCTGATTTCACTCCCTGCTCTGCCAGGTAGCGTGACAAAATGCCCGGATAAGAGGTGGCAATCTTTTTACCTTCGAACCACTGCACACCGGGATAGTCTATGTCTTTGGGCAAAGCCAACGACAAGCGACACTTACTGAAGCCCAAGCGACGGACAATTTCTGCATCTTCATTCTTCTCCACAAACTCATTCTCACCAACAATACCAATGTCGGCCACACCGGTAGCTACCGTCTGAGGTATATCGTCGTCGCGCAAAAAGAGCACTTCGATAGGAAAATTGGAAGATTGCACCAACAAGGTACGTTTAGTTGCACTCAATTTAATGTCTGACTCAGAAAGGAAAGACATGGTTTCATCGTAAAGACGGCCTTTAGCCTGCACTGCAATTCGTAACATATTACTTTTACACCTTATTATATTATATATACATGTTGTTTAATCACTCGCGGAACCTTCTCCGCCTGTTCTAAAGAAAAGAAACGAGGCTTACCGTATTTTTCATTCGGCAAGCCTCGTTCCTATGCTTATTCTCTACACATACACACGCCCATGCGCCTACCGAATTTACTCGTCAGGATGATGGTGATGATGGTGTGTAGCGAAACTTTTCATACTTTTTCTTTTAAACTGCGACAAAAGTATAGTTTTAGTTTGAATCAGCCAAAGAATTAACAGGAAAATATTCTTTTTACTTTCAATCTCACAAAGAAAAGGCAGTTTATACTTCCATTTCTCAAAAAAGAGGCGGAAAAGGAACTTCAAAGAAGCTGAAAGAGTTCTTTTGAAATAAAATCAAAACAGACTCTCAATATTTTTTCAGAAGAGATTCTTGAATTTGTAGAAAAACTTCCTCTATATTTGCACTATGGAAGAAAAGACACGAAAACAAACCTTTTTGCAAGAAACTGGTAACTTTCTTGTTGACATTGCCAAGGTTAGTATTTGGAGGAATAATCCTTGCTGGAATCATTGAATATGAAACAATCAATCAAACAGCATTGTTTATTATTGGCAGTATCGTTGTTGTTGCCTGCTTCTGCATTGGGTTAGCATTCATAGTATATTCAAAACCTAAAAAATAAAAGAATATGGGACTGATTTATTTTATATCTTTTTGGGGATTTGCAGCTGTTTGTGCCGGTATTTGGTTAGGCATACAAGTACATAAGGAGAACAAGACTGCTTAAAAATAACCCTAGTGACTTCATCACTCGGTTATTCAAGCCTTACATCAGCGGCAGGACTTCTTCTGCTTCTACTCCACAACCGGTAAAGCACATCTCTTTCTCTGCTTTCTCACGCGGGAAAGTAAAATAGACGCAGGTGGCTTCAGTACAAAGTTCACCGGCTGAGTTCAGCAGTTTGGCATCAACCGTTACTATGTTCCGCTTCTGCTCACGAATGGATGCACGCAATACGATATAGGAATCAAGAGTAGAGACCGACTTTCGGTAACGGGTCTCCATCTTAGATGTTACTCCGGTTGTCTGTAACTTCCGAGCAATCACCCACGCACAAATTTCATCCAGCAATACAGCCTGAATGCCTCCATGCAGCGTATTCAGCCAGCCTTGATACTCGGAACGCGGTTTCCAGATGCTGACAATCTCATCACCATCCTCATAGAATTCCATCTTCACACCGGCCTCATTCGTGGGGGCACAGCCAAAACAGTTGTATCCTTCAATACCAATCCAGGGATTTATAATCTTCTTCATGACCTTATCTATTATTATTAGTATGTTTGAAAATAAAAATACGGACGCGACTCACGCCGAATCCGTATCATAAATTCTAAAAATTCAATATTATGAAAAGTTAATCTTTATAGTTATCTAATCCTGTCTGGAGGAAATCCACATACTTGGCAATGTCCTCATCATAAGAGTAAGACTTGTTAAGCGGGTTTCCTTCATTATCAATCAGCACGTAGAAAGGTTGTGCGTTGGCACCAAACTTCACACGTTGCAGGTAGCTCCACTTGTCGCCCACCGTACGCAAGGTACGCTCACGACCATTCTCCATCACCTTGATTGGCTCAGGCAACAAATCTTTCTTATCCACATACAGGGTAATCAGCACGTAATCGTTCTGAATCAGGTTACTAACCTTAGCATCGGTCCAAACGGCCTGCTCCATCTTACGACAGTTCACACATCCGTAACCGGTGAAGTCAAGCATTACCGGTTTGCCTTGACGACGAGCATATTCCATACCCAATTCGTAATCATCAAACTGAGCATGTACCTCTTTGGTATAGAGATTAAAGTCTTGTGTCCACATGGGAGGTGCAAAAGCACTTACTGCCTTCAACGGTGCGCCCCAAAGACCGGGAACCATATAAACAGCAAAAGCCAATGATGCCAACGCCATAAAGAAACGAGGCACACTTACCTTTGTATCTTCATCGTCGTGAGGAAACTTAATCTTACCCAACAGATAGAAGCCCAACAAGACAAAGAGCACAATCCACAAAGCCAAGAATGTTTCTCTATCAAGGATGCGCCAGCCGTAAGCCAAGTCTGCCACCGAGAGGAACTTCAACGCAAAGGCCAATTCCAGGAAACCAAGCGTAACCTTGATAACATTCATCCAGCCACCGGACTTAGGCATCGACTTCAACACCGTCGGGAAGAAGGCAAAGAAGGTGAAAGGCAAAGCCAAGGCAATAGCAAAGCCCAACATACCAATGGTAGGAGCAACCACACTACCTGTAGTGGAAACCTCCACCAGCAAGAAACCAATGATAGGACCAGTACAAGAGAATGAGACCAGTGCCAGCGTGAAAGCCATCAGGAAGATGCTTAACAAACCGGTAGTAGCCTCGGCCTTACTGTCCACTGCATTGCTCCACTTAGAAGGAAGGGTTATTTCAAAAGCACCAAAGAAAGAAGCAGCAAACACCACCAGCATCAAGCAGAACAAGATGTTGAATACCGCATTGGTAGAGAGAGCATTCAAGGCACTGGCACCAAAAATCAGTGTAATGGCCAAGCCCAGCGTTACATAGATAACCACGATGGAAGCACCATAAGTCCACGCATCGCGAATACCTTTCTTCTTATCCTTGTTTCGCTTCAAGAAGAAGCTGACCGTCATCGGGATGATGGGCCATACACAAGGCGTAAACAACGCAAGCAAACCACCCACGAAACCGGTAATGAAGATATAAATCCAAGACATATCTTTCTGAGAAGTTGCTTCACCAAAGCTCTGGAGTTCTTTAATAACCGGCTTCCACAAGTCAGAAGTTGTCACAGCCTGCACCCCTGAGGCATCTGCAGTCTTCTCTGCCACTTCATTTGTTACAACCGGCACCTCTTCTTTCTGCACACTCTGAGCAGACGCTCCCTTGCCGGCAGCAGCCGCACCGGAAAAGTCTACGGGAACCTGTGTAGGAGGCAAACAGTTCTCATCGTTACAAGCACCATATTCCAGATAGCCCACTACCTTATAGGCACCTCCTGTCAGCTTCAGTTTCTGTATAAACTTGACACTTTTCTCAAAATAGCGCACCTTAACGCCAAACGATTCATCATACTTCTCCACCTCTTTTCCTTCCGGCTTCAAAGCACCTGTCAGTTCAGCTCCGGCAATGTTTTCCACGGTAAAAGTTGCTGATGTAGGGCCGCCGGTCAGGTTGGTAGAGTAAACGTGCCATCCCTCCTCAATCGTTCCGGTAAAGACAATCTCTGCTTCACCATCAGCCAACATTTTCAGTTCACTTTTAAATTCTACGGGGTCTTGCATTTGTGCCTGCACTGCCACCCCAAGCAGTAACAGACAAATGGAAAATAAAACTTTCTTCATTAACTAATATATTTATACTTCATAATCTACACACGCACGGCTCTCCTTTGTCTCTGCCAGCAACTTACCGGCAGCCACATGGTCAGGATGGGTAGCATAGTACTTCACGTCATCCAGTGTATCAAACTCACTGTAAAGAGCTATGTTCCAACTCTCTCCCGGATTGATATTCAGACCTACTTCCACCTTACGGATTACAGAAATCTTTGCAGGAAGAGCCTCTATGGCAGCCTTAAAAGCGTTCATCACTTCCAATTTCTTATCAGCAGGAACCTCATCCTTCAACTTAAACAATACAATGTGCTTAACCATAATTTTGTCGTTTAAATGATTTATATCTATATTTGTACCTGCTTTGTAAGAGTTTGTTTAGAAATAAAATCTAAACAGCTCTAAGCAAAACAGCGTGCAAAAATATTCATTTTGTTTCAATTATACACTAAAAACAGATGTTAATTATAGGTATAGCAGGCGGAACAGGTTCAGGAAAAACCACCGTCGTACGTAAAATCATCGAGAGTCTTCCCGCCGGAGAAGTGGTATTACTCCCCCAAGACTCCTACTACAAAGACAGTAGTCACGTTCCTGTTTCCGAACGTCAGAACATCAACTTCGACCACCCCGATGCCTTCGAATGGTCACTTCTCTCCCAACATGTAGCCATGTTGAGGGAAAACAAGAGCATCGAGCAACCCACCTACTCCTACCTCACCTGTACCCGCCAGCCGGAAACCATCCACATAGAGCCACGTAACGTCATCATCATTGAAGGTATCCTTGCTCTTTGTGATGAAGAGTTACGCAACATGATGGACTTAAAAGTGTTTGTCGATGCCGACCCTGACGAGCGTCTGATTCGTGTCATCCAACGTGACATGGTAGAACGCGGACGAACAGCAGAGGCTGTGATGGAGCGCTACACCCGTGTCTTGAAGCCCATGCACCAACAGTTCATCGAGCCTTGCAAGCGCTATGCCGACCTGATTGTACCCGAAGGAGGCAATAACCAAGTAGCCATCAACATCCTGACAATGTACATCAAGAAACACCTGAAGTAACTTTCCCCAATATGCAACACCCCCACTCCCCACTCAGCAAGAGATTCCTTGGACTGTTATGTCTGGTCATCCTTTTCGGAAGCATGGTTGCCTGCCTTGGCGGCCACAAGAACAGCCATCCGCAACAGACCTCCGATTTGCAACAGATAAAAGATAGTGGGGTACTCACGGTACTCACCCTCTACAGTTCCACCTCCTACTTCATCTACCGAGGACAGGACATGGGTTTCCAGTACGAACTGAGTGAGCAGTTTGCCCAAAGCCTGGGTGTGAAGCTGAAAATCAAGGTTGCCCACAGTCTGCCGGAGTTGGCAGAAAGCCTCTTGCGAGGAGAGGGAGACCTGATTGCCTACCCGCTGCCCATTACCAAAAAGGGAAAAGATAGTCTGATCTATTGTGGGGAAGAGGTCATCACCCATCAAGTAGTGGTACAACGCAACAACGGACGCGTCAAACCACTGAAAGATGTCACCGAGCTTATCGGTAAAGATGTCTACGTCAAGCCCGGCAAATACTACCACCGACTGGTTAACCTCGACAAAGAGCTAGGAGGAGGCATTCATATCCACCTGGTGGAGAGCGACAGCATCTCTGCCGAAGACCTCATCATGCAGGTAGCCAAAGGAAAGATTGCCTACACCGTCACCGACAACGACATTGCCCAGCTCAACAAGACCTACTACCCCAACCTGAACATCCAGCTCTCCATCAGCTTCGACCAACGCTCCTCCTGGGCCGTGCGAAAAGATTGTCCCAAACTGGCAGAAGCAGCAGACGCCTGGCACAATGCCAACATGACCTCACCCGTCTATACCGCCAGCATGAAACGCTACTTCGAGAACAGCAAAGCCTCCGTCGTCTCCCCCATCCTATCGTTGCGCGAAGGCAAAATCTCACACTACGACGACCTCTTCAAGAAATACGCTCCTGAAATCGGATGGGACTGGCGTCTGTTGGCCTCACTGGCCTACAACGAGTCTAAGTTCGACACCACAGCCGTCTCCTGGGCCGGAGCCAAAGGATTGATGCAGCTCATGCCCTCCACCTCCCGAGCCATGGGCGTACCCGAAGGCATGGAGCACAATGCAGAAGAGAGTGTACGGGCAGCCGTGAAATACATCGGACAGACCGCCCGAAGCTTCTCCAAGATACCGGAAGAGGAGCGTATCAATTTCATCCTCGCCTCCTACAACTCTGGCATCGGCCACGTGCTGGACGCCATGGCACTTGCTGAAAAGTACGGCAAGAACAAATACGTCTGGAGAGACAACGTCGAGAAGTTCATCGTCATGAAAACCAGCGAAGTATTCTTCAACGACCCCGTCTGCCGCTTCGGCTACTTCCGAGGAACAGAAACCTACAACTTTGTACGCGACATCACTACCCGCTACGAACAGTACAAGAAGAAAATCAAGCAATAAAGAAATGCTTTTAAAACACAGAGACACGGAGATACAGAGAAATATATTAAGTTATTTAAGTTTCGCAAGCTTACCTTCATGGAGATAAGGGAACGTGAGTTCGGTATAAGGCTTATCCAATCCACCTGCTTTTGTCAATGATTTCAATGTTCATAGATGGCTTCTTAGGCAAGAGGTTATATGCGATAAGACCAGCAAACAGGTTGGTAGCAAAATTGTCAACAGAGCGA
>JAGATY010000002.1 GCA_017621035.1 Bacteroides sp.
ATTCATAATTCTTCATTCATATTCCGTGCCTAAATTGAATTCTTGTTGCTTCCCCTATTTTACCCCTCGCCTAGAGACCATTTTTTGAAGCATCACTGATGACCAAGGCTGATCTTTAGTGATGACAAACGTCTGTCATCAGTGATGACTAAAATTAGGGAGTGTTTAGAGAGTCAACTCGTCAACTTGTATCTACCCCTACCTCTTAACATTCACTAATCAGTAAATTAACACTTATATTTTCTTATCCCTACACGAGAGAATTTTTGTTAGCACAAGGTGGTAAATTTTGCAACCTCGCGAGAAAACAAAAATCGGCACCCGTTCTTTCTTCCCCAAACGCTCGTCCTAAATGTTAATTTCAGGTCTTAAGCTTCAATAGATACTTATCAATCTTTCACCCGAAGAGTTCCTGGGTGAGGTTGATTTATGATTTTATGGCACGCGGATGACGCAGATTAGGCGGATGACCGCAGAATACAAATTGTAAATTGTAAATCGTAAAACCATTTCATAGTTTCGCTTTGATTAACCTGAATTCGGCATAAGGTCTGAAAGACCGGGTGCCGAATTCAGGTTAGTTTAAACTCTGTATCTCCGTGTCTCTGTGTTCTATGAAGAGTTAATTACGCCCCATCCCCTTTATTTTTTTATCTCATTTACTCCCGATTCGTCCGAAAACTATTACTTTTGCAATCATGTTCCACTATAAGTTACTATCATACGTGCTCTGCTATCTGCTGACGTCGGTTTCCGGTCACTCTCCGGTAGCTGTTTTGTTGTCGGAAAACGGTCAGACTCCGGAAGAGGAATTGCTGTTGCAAGCGGGAGATGAATACACCGGCTCTGCTCCGTTGGAGTTCAGGTTTGCGGCAGGTGAGTCAGCCGTGGATGGAACATATCGCTATGAGTGGAAGTTTGCACGTGACGCATCCTTCTCCGATGTCTTTCTGAATAGGTTTGAGGCAGAGACTATTTACTCCTTTCGTGAGGCCGGAACTTTCTTTGTTCGCTTGTGGATAACCAATCAGGAGACGGAAGAGACCGAGGAATCAGATACCTTTGTTATACATATCGCAGAATCGGAACTGACCCTACCCAACGCTTTCTCACCCAATGGTGACGGAATAAACGATGTCTTCAAGGTCAAACATAAGTCATTGGTACGTTTCAATGCCTACATCTTTAACCGATGGGGGCAGGAAATCTATCGATGGGGACTGTCAAACATTGATGCCGGTTGGGACGGAACAGCTCATGGAAAGCCGGTTCCTGAGGGCGTCTACTTCATTGTAGTGGAAGCAGAAGGAGCCGATAAGGTGATATATAAGAAGAAAAGTGACATAAACATCTTGAGATGAAAAAGCAAGAAGACAATTATAAAGAAGAAGCGGGTTACATCAATGTGTACGGTGCAAGGGTACACAACCTAAAGAATATCGATGCGGAGATACCACGAAACAGCCTGACGGTGATTACCGGATTGAGTGGAAGCGGTAAATCGTCGTTGGCTTTCGATACCATCTTTGCGGAAGGACAACGCAGATACATTGAAACATTCTCAGCCTATGCCCGCAACTTCCTGGGGAACTTGGAAAGACCGGATGTGGATAAAATCACCGGACTCTCTCCAGTAATATCCATCGAGCAGAAGACTACCAACAAAAATCCACGCTCTACGGTGGGCACAACTACCGAAGTGTACGACTATCTTCGTCTGTTGTTTGCCCGTGCGGGTGAGGCTTACTCATACATTACCGGGGAGAAGATGGTCAAATATTCAGAAGAACAAATCATTGAACGCATCTTGAACGACTATCGGGAGAAGCGCATTTATATACTGGCTCCGTTGGTTCGTAGTCGTAAGGGACACTATAAGGAGCTGTTTGAACAGGTGCGGAAGAAGGGGTATCTGTATGTGCGTGTGGATGGAGAGGTGCGCGAGGCACTGCCCGGAATGAAGGTAGACCGATACAAGAACCATGACATTGAGGTGGTGATAGACAAACTGGTGGTATCGGAGAAGGATGAAGTCCGACTGAAACACACCATAGCCACGGCTATGAGACAGGGAGATGGCCTCTTGCTGGTACTGGATGCCGATAGCAATGAGATTCGTCACTACAGTAGACGGCTGATGTGTCCCACAACCGGAATGGCCTATCGGGAACCGGCACCTCACAATTTCTCTTTTAACTCACCACAAGGAGCCTGTCCTAAGTGCAAGGGATTGGGGGTAGTAAGCCAAATAGATATTGATAAAGTGGTGCCCGACCGCAGCCTGTCCATAGCCAACGGTGCCTTTGCTCCGTTAGGAAAAGCAAAAAACAGTATGATTTTCTGGCAGATAGATGCTCTGCTGGCTAAGTATGATGCTACCCTGAAAACCCCGGTCAACGAGTTACCGGAGGAGGCAATCGACGAGATACTCTATGGCTCTAACGAAAGGGTGAAGATTAAAAGCTCGTTAATCGGCAGCTCGTCCGACTACTTTACAACGTATGAGGGTGTGGTGAAATACATTCAGCTGCTGCAAGAACGTGATGCATCCGCCACGGCTCAGAAGTGGGCAGAACAGTTTGCCAAGACAGGAACGTGTCCTCATTGCAACGGAGCGAAACTTAACAAGGAGGCGTTAGCCTATCGCATCCACGACAAGAATATCTTTCAGTTGGCATCGATGGACATCTGTGAACTTTACGACTGGCTGATGAACGTGGATGACTACCTCAGCGACCGGCAACAGATGATAGCTCAAGAGATTCTGAAAGAGATACGGACAAGACTTAAATTCCTGTTGGACGTCGGCTTAGACTATCTTTCACTGAATCGAAGCTCCGCAAGCCTTTCCGGTGGAGAGAGTCAGCGCATCCGGTTGGCAACTCAAATCGGTTCGCAACTGGTAAACGTACTCTATATCCTGGACGAGCCCAGCATTGGACTGCACCAACGCGATAACCAGCGTTTGATACATTCGCTAAAGGATTTGAGGGACTTAGGTAACTCTGTCATTGTGGTGGAACACGATAAGGATATGATGCTGGCTGCCGACTATGTGATTGATATGGGTCCCAAAGCCGGTCGGTTGGGTGGGGAAGTGGTGTTTGCAGGCACTCCTCAGCAGATGTTGCAGACGCACACACTGACTTCGCAATACCTGAACGGTGAGCAATGCATCGAGGTTCCTAAACAACGTCGTAAGGGGAATGGACACGCACTGGTGTTGCACGGTGCCAGAGGCAACAATCTTAAAAACGTGGATGTGGTCTTTCCGTTAGGCAAACTAATCTGTGTGACAGGTGTATCGGGAAGCGGTAAGTCTACGTTGATTAACGAAACCTTGCAACCCATCCTTTCTCAACGTTTCTATCGCTCTTTGCAAGACCCGCTGCCTTATGACTCTATCGAGGGACTGGAATATATCGATAAGGTGGTGAATGTAGATCAGTCACCTTTGGGACGAACCCCACGCTCTAATCCGGCAACCTACACCGGAGTATTCTCTGACATCCGCAACCTTTTCGTTGAATTGCCTGAGGCAAAGATACGAGGCTATAAACCCGGGCGCTTTTCGTTCAACGTGAAAGGCGGTCGGTGTGAGGCATGTTCGGGCAATGGCTATAAGACGATTGAGATGAATTTCCTGCCCGACGTCTTTGTTCCTTGCGAAGTATGTCACGGGAAACGTTACAATCGGGAGACTCTGGAGGTGCGCTTCAAAGGCAAATCAATCTCCGATGTGCTGGATATGACCATTAACCGTGCCGTGGAGTTCTTCGAGAACGTTCCTCTGATACTTAACAAAATCAAAGTGCTGCAAGATGTGGGACTGGGTTACATCAAACTGGGACAATCTTCAACCACTCTCTCGGGTGGAGAAAGTCAGCGTGTGAAGTTGGCTACCGAACTGTCGAAGAAGGACACTGGCAAGACCGTTTACATCTTGGATGAGCCAACAACCGGACTCCACTTTGAAGACATTCGCGTGTTGATGGGTGTGCTGAACCGTTTGGTAGAGAAAGGAAACACGGTCATCGTCATAGAACATAATCTGGATGTTATAAAGATGGCAGACTACATCATCGACATGGGACCGGAGGGTGGTAAGAGCGGAGGCGAACTTCTCTCTTGCGGAACGCCGGAAGAGGTAGCTCTTTCTACCAAGGGATATACCCCCAAGTTCCTGCGTGAAGAATTAAACTTATGAGTTCCTTATGAAGAAGATTAACAAAACTAATGCAGCCCGCCTGCTCGACAAAGCCAACATTGCCTACGAACTTATCCCTTATGAGGTGGACGAGAGCGATTTGAGTGCCATACATGTAGCAGCCAGCCTGGGCGAAGATATCAATTGTGTGTTCAAGACCTTGATATTGAAGGGAGATAAGCAGGGCTACTTCGTCTGCGTGATTCCCGGAGATAAGGAGGTGGACTTGAAACTTGCCGCCAAGGCATCGGGTAACAAAAAGTGCGATTTGATACCGATGAAAGAGCTTCTTCCGCTTACCGGTTACATCCGAGGAGGCTGTTCGCCCATCGGCATGAAGAAACCTTTTCCTACCTACATTCACGAAACTTGTTTACACTTCCCATTCATCTACATAAGTGCCGGACAACGTGGTTTGCAGCTGAAACTTTCGCCCGTAGATTTAATAAATGAGGTAAATGCAGAAGTTTGTGCTCTTTTTTGAAAGATTATTTCATCAAAAAGTCTATATTTGCAACCAATATGAATTTTAATACTAATACTAATAATTTAAAACTTTAAAAACTATGTTTGAAGGACAACCTAAAGGGCTATGGGCTCTAGCGCTGGCTAATACCGGAGAACGCTTTGGTTACTACACAATGCTGGCAGTATTCCTACTTTTCTTGCAAGCCAACTTCGGCTTTTCTGTAGGAGTATCAGGAACTATTTATTCAACTTTCTTGGGACTTGTTTATTTCTTCCCCTTGTTTGGCGGTATGTTGGCCGACAAGTTTGGCTTTGGCCGTATGGTTACCATCGGTATCGGCATCATGTTCCTGGGATATTTATTACTCTCTTTACCGTTAGGTAGCGACTGGCTGGCAGTAGCCGGCATGGGCTTGGCCTTGTTGCTGATTGGTTTTGGTACCGGTCTTTTCAAGGGCAATCTCCAAGTAATGGTAGGTAATCTGTACGATGATCCTAAGTATGCCGCTAAACGTGACTCAGGCTTCAGCCTTTTCTACATGGCAATCAATATCGGTGCAATGTTTGCTCCCACTGCTGCCATCGAGATAATGAACTGGGCACAACGCTCATTAGGTGTTAGTGTGGCCGACTCATATCACTTTGCCTTTGCCGTGGCTTGTGCTTCACTGATTGTATCTATCGCTATTTACTACTTCTTCCAAGGTACATTCAAGGGTGCCGACCGTGCTAAAGTTGCTGCTGCCGGCAATGGTAATGCTGCTGCAGAAGAGCTTTCTCCGGCACAGACTAAAGAGCGTATCGTATGCCTCTGCCTGGTATTTGCCGTGGTAATTTTCTTCTGGATGGCCTTCCACCAAAACGGTGCTACCCTGACTCAGTTTGCTAAAGAGTACACAGCAACCAGCTCAACTGGCATTGAAAGTATGATGTTCGACGTGGTGAACCTCGTATTCTGCATCTTCATTGTCTACGGTTTGTTTGGCTTCTTCCAGAGCAAAACAGGTAAGGGCAAAGCTGTTTCCGGCGTAATTATCTTAGCCGCAGTGGCCGGTTTGATTTGGAAATACACTCAAATCCCCGCATCTACTGCTGTTGACGCTCCTATCTTCCAACAATTCAATCCCTGCTTTGTAGTGGCTCTGACACCGGTATCGGTTGCACTGTTCGGTGCTTTGGCTAAGGCAGGTAAGGAACCTTCTTCTCCGATGAAGATTGGTTTGGGTATGTTGGTAGCTGCCATCGGCTTCCTGCTGATGATTGCTGCATCTATCGGATTGCCTACTCCTACCGAACAAGCAGCTGTTGCTGAGGCCGGACAAGAGGTAGTTCGCGTATCTCCCAACTGGTTGGTAAGCACTTATCTGGTATTGACATTTGCCGAATTGCTGCTTTCTCCGATTGGTATCTCATTCGTTTCTAAGGTAGCTCCTCCTAAGTTCAAGGGTATGATGATGGGTGGATGGTTTGTTGCCACTGCCGTTGGTAACTTCTTGGTTGCAATCCCGACACTGTTGTGGGGCGACCTCGACCTGACTATCGTTTGGGGTGTGCTGGTAGCAGTATGCTTGGTATCTGCACTCTTTATCTTCTCTATCTTGAAGCGCTTAGAGAAAGTTGCCAAGTAAGATTAGGAGAAAATAACTCATAAAAGAAAAGGCATCACTCGTTGGGGTGATGCCTTTTTCATGTTTCTATGTGTGGGGTCAGATTTCCAACCCCATGATGTAGTCGTTCATGTAGTAACCGTTGCCTATGGGGAAGTCGCCTTCGCGCAACTTTCTCATACCCATGTGCTCGTAAAAATGCAATGCTTTGTTGTGACGGTTTACGTTCAGTTCCATCAGGCATGGGGTCGGATGCAGCTCTTTAATGTATTGAATGGCCTCTCGGAATAAGAAACTTCCGCAATGTAACCCCTGGAAATCGGGCAGAACATATATCTTTTGCAGGTGAAAGGTATCAATTTGTCCTCCTTCGTATGCACTCTTTCCCTGAGGTTGCACAGATACATAACCCATCACCTCCTCATTGTAGTACCCCAGCAGATACACATGCCCCTCTTCCGACATCTGTTTCTTCAGATTCTCAACGGAATACATCCACTCCATCATGTACTCCATCTGCTCGGGCGAGAGTATCTCTTTGTAGGTCTCCGGAAAAACCTTCCAGGCCAGTTCATGAATCAATTCGCAGTCGGCAATAGTAGCTTTTCGTACGGTAAGCATAATGATTTCAATTTTTAGTGTTCGCAAAGGTAACTGTTTCTCTGTTTGCGGGCGAAAAATAGTTTAAAACTTTTGCCCAAGAAGTTTAAAACTAATGAGCAAGAAGTTTTAAACTAATGAGCCGGAAGTTTTAAACCTTTGAAGCAGAAGTTTTAAACTTCTTTGCTGCCTCTGAAACTCTGTTTCTCGTGCAAACAGTGTCTTTGAGATGATAAGTCTGTTTATATTCATAAAATAGGTTAAATGAATAGTACTTTGTAATACATAGTACTGTTATAATACATATATTTGTGCCATGCAAAAGAGGGCTGATTGTGAGAGACTTCTCTTTTTGTATGGAATGATAACTAGTAAACTAATAACAATCTGGAAAGTGGATGTTAATAATGTAAAGTCGCAAATGCGCAAAGGAATGTTGGAATATTGCATCATGTTGTTGCTTCATAAAGAGGCCGCATATGCTTCCGACATCATCCAAAAACTGAAAGAAGCAAAGCTGATTGTCGTGGAAGGCACCCTTTATCCCTTACTGACGCGCCTGAAAAATGACAATCTGCTGGGGTATGAGTGGGTGGAATCTACACAAGGCCCGCCCCGGAAGTACTATCGCCTGACGGAGAAAGGGGAGGGCGTGCTAAGTGAACTGGAGGCCTCTTGGCTGGAACTGAGTGAAACAGTAAACCACATTAAGTGTAACGAATTATAACTGATTGAGTATGAAAAAGACATTAACCGTGAACTTGAGCGGAACAGTCTTCCACATTGATGAAGACGCATACCGCCTTTTGGATAACTATTTAACCAACCTGAAAGCACATTTTCGGAAGGAGGATGGGGCGGAAGAGATTGTCGATGACATAGAACAACGCATTTCCGAACTCTTTTCCGAACGCATCTCCGGTATGAAACAGGTCATTACCATTGCTGATGTGGAAGAGGTGATAGCACGTGTGGGCAGTCCCGAAGAAATGGACTCGGAGACAAGTAACGGATATTCGCATGAGAAAACTTCTGATAATGTGTCGGGAGATAAAGTTTCGTCGGAACAACAGGAGCAAGGGAAGACTCGCCGGAAACTCTATCGCAATCCGGACGATAAAATCCTGGGTGGCGTGATTGGCGGACTTTCTGTCTACTTGGGGCTGGATGCCACGATACTTCGCCTCTTGCTGTTGGTGATTCTTGTCTGTGGTTACGGAACGCTAGCTATTATCTATCTGATTTGCTGGCTGATAATACCGGAGGCTCAAACAGCGGCCGAGAAGTTGAATATGCGTGGAGAGGCCGTTACTATAGAGAACATTGGCAAGACGGTTACCGACGGCTTTGAGAAGGCAAGCAAGGATGTGAAGGACTATGTGAAGTCTGAAAAACCTCGGACAACGTTGCAAAAGGTGGGGGATGTGTTTGTAAATATTGTTGCCACCCTCTTTAAAATCTGTATGATAATATTTGTCATTATCTGCAGTCCGGTATTGTTCGCCATTGCCGTAGCTTTTGTGGCTATGCTGTTTGCAGCTTTTGTGGTGGCCTTAAGCGGTGGGGCAGCCCTGATGGAGCTTTTCCCTATGTTGCAAGTAACGTTGCCGGCACAACCTTTATCGGCCATCGTGATGTACATTGCCGGTATTTTGGTGGTGGGCATCCCCTTGTTTGTGCTGGTTTGGTGCGTCTTCAGTGCCTTGTTTGGTTGGAAAACAATCAATAATGGTCTTAAGTGGACGCTGCTTCTCCTCTGGATTGTCAGTTGGGCTGTCTTTGGCATCTGTTTCACCATGCAGGGAACGGTGTTGCCGGACTTGGGCATCTTCAATCAGACTGTCTGACCCGCGGATGGCTTCTCTGTAACTCCTCCGGCCGTCCATAAGCAACCCTTCGGCGGCTGTTTGAGTGGTGGTGTAGGGGAGGTGAGAAGTAAAATCTGCCCTTATATGATAATTTTTTGAGGAAAATATTTGCGGAATAGAAAAAACTCTCTACCTTTGCACCGCTTTTAGAGAAAAGCACTTCTGAAAAGAAGTCTTGGAGAGGTGGCAGAGTGGTCGATTGCGGCGGTCTTGAAAACCGTTGTACCGAGAGGTACCCGGGGTTCGAATCCCTGTCTCTCCGCCAGTTAAAGCGCAGATGGAACATTCAAACTTACTTGAAGTTTCTATCTGCGTTTTTTCTTTTATTGTAACTGAACAGAAAAAGGACACCTGATTGAACAGATGCCCTTTCTTTTTATAGTGATGGTAAATGGTATATCTTACATCTTTTTATGGTGATGTCTCATGGAGAATACATAAACCGTAATGATGTTTTCGTTAACGGAATAGACTAAACGGTGTTCTGAATTGATTCTTCTTGACCATTTTCCGGCCAAATCATATTTTAACGGCTCTGGTTTCCCAATCCCTGTGTAAGGATGCTCTGCAATATCTTTCAATAGCGTAGTAATCCTGTTCATGATGGCTTTGTTTCCCGATTTCTTCCAATAATCACGGTCTTTTTGCGCCTGCTCCAGCAAGATTATTTCCATAAGTCGTCTATATCAACTTTGATTCCTCTGCCATTCTTAATGTCTTCATCTCCTTTGCGGATGGCTTCCATTGTTTCGGGGGAGGACATGATATATTCCGTTTCCTTTAAAGAATTGTATTCTTCCAAAGAAATCAGTACCACACCGGTATCATTGCCACGATTGATAATAACGGTATCGCAGTCATCAATCACAGCGTCCATATAACTTTTCAGATTGGTTCTGAAGTCTGTGTAATTGGCAGTTCGCATATAAACCTACTTTTGTATAATTCTGCTGCAAATATATGTACTTATTCACGTACCTCCAAATACGGCCGGCTAAATAATCTGTTTTCATAAACAAAGTTTGCGGATAAGAAGTTGGGAGATTGGCGTGAGAAGACAGTTTATAGAATAAGCAAACAGAGATGTAGTACCAACAACTTAGAGCGTGTTGAAAAAGGTGTTGAGGGAAAATAAAAAAAAGCTCTACAGATTGTTGTAAAGCCTTTTGTTGTCGGGGTAGCGGGATTCGAACCCACGACCCCCTGCTCCCAAAGCAGGTGCGCTAACCGGACTGCGCTACACCCCGAAACTTTTCTGTTGTTTTTGAAAAGCGGTGCAAATGTAGGAACTATTTTGGTATTGGCAAAGAATCGGTGAGCTTTTTTCTGTTTTTGTGGGTTGTTTTGCTTGTTTTGCCTCGCTGTTCTCTACAAAACGCTCGGTGTTTTGGCTGTAAGTGTCGGCGTTTTCGCTGTAACCCTCGGTGTTTTTGCTGTAACTCTCGGCGTTTCTGTGTTCACTTAAAGTGCCAGGTAGAAATCTTTTGTCAGTGAGATGTATTCGGGGGTGTAATGGTGATGCTCGTGCTCGATGCAAAGTTCTTCTTGCCGGCAAGTCTGTTCCCGAAGTCCAAACTCGATGAGCAGACGGCGGCAAGGCTTTCCGGGTTTAGTGAAGACGGCCAGTCGTCGGTGGGGAAACAGACTGCTGAGGGTTGCGGCATTTAGCAGACTTTCTTCGGCTTCGGTGGGGATGATGAGGGCAATCCGGCCGTCGGCAGAGAGCATCTTGACCGATTGTCGGAAGAATGCTTCGAAACTGAGGGTGTCTGTGTGGCGAGCAGTGTTCCGCTGTGCGTCCGGACACTTGAGTGCGTCTTGAAAATAGGGTGGATTGGAGACGATGAGGTCGAATGTCTCCTCCGGTTGGTATTGCAGAAAGTCAGTGTGCAGCACCTCCAGCCTTTCGCTCCAGGGAGAGGCATTGGTGTTTTCTGTTGCCTGTGCAGCGGCTTGTGCATCAATCTCCACGGCGGTGATGTGTGCCGTGGCAGAGCGTTGTGCCAGCTGAAGAGCAATCAGTCCGCTTCCGGTGCCTACGTCGAGTATCCGTTTGCAATGGTCTACCGATGCCCAGGCTCCCAGCAGTACTCCGTCGGTGCCCACTTTCATGGCGCAACGGTCGTGAAATACGGTGAATTGTTTGAATCTGAAATAGTTATTTGCCACTTTCTGTTTAATGAATCGATGTCCGACTTTCAATTATCGGCGTCAAAATTACATAAAGGTGCGTGATAATGTGCAAAATCGGGCATCATTTTCTTTTCTTTAAGATAGTTGCATTTCTGTAATAGAAATAAATAGATTAACTTTGCGGACGTTTTATGCGCCCTTATGAGAGAGGCGCGTCATGCAACTAAAAAGACTGAAATGAAGAAGAAAACCTACCTAAGCAATGTGGAAGAGAGTGGCGGAAATACCATTTCCGTGATAGCAGAATTTGAAGGCAGTGAAGAACAATTGATGAATGTGGAGGTGGATGGAGTATTGCCGGTGTTGCCTTTGCGCAATATGGTTCTGTTCCCGGGAGTGTTCATGCCGGTATCTGTAGGCAGGAAGTCCTCCCTCAGACTGGTGCGCGAAGCTGAGCGAAAAAATCTTTATATAGCCGTTGTTTGTCAGAAATCAGCCGAAACAGAGACGCCTCTGCTGGACGATTTGCACACCGTGGGCACTGTTGCCAAGATTGTGCGCGTGCTGGAGATGCCGGATCAGACTACAACGGTGATACTTCAAGGCTCCCGACGGGTGGAGTTGAAGCAGCTGGTGGAGACAACTCCCTATCTGAAGGCCAGTGTTGTGTCACTTAGCGAGCATTTTCCCGATAAGGGCGACAGAGAGTTCAGTGCCCTGGTGGATGCCGTCAAGGAACTCACCATCAATTACATCCGCTCCTCGGAAATGTTGCCTCAAGACTCGGCATTTGCCATCAAGAACATCAATAGTCCCATGTTCCTGATTGACTTTATCTGCACCAACCTTCCGTTGAAGAAGGATGAGAAGATAGAACTGCTGCGTATCGACTCTCTGCAAGAGCGAACTTTCCGCCTCTTTGAGATTCTTAACCGAGAAGTGCAGTTGGCCGAAATCAAGGCATCCATTCAGATGCGTGCCAGGGAGGATATCGACCAGCAGCAACGCGAATACTTCTTGCAGCAACAGATTAAGACCATTCAAGACGAGCTGGGTGGCAGCTCGCAGGAGCAAGAGATTGAGGAGATGCGACGAATGGCCGAGCGCAAGCACTGGAGCAAAGAGGTAAAGGCCGTCTTTCTGAAAGAAGTCAACAAACTGGAGCGCACACACACACAGTCGCCCGACTATAGCGTTCAGCTGACCTACCTGCAAACCATGTTGAACCTGCCGTGGGGCACTTATACCAACGATAACCTCAACCTGGTGCATGCAGAGCGGACATTGAACAAAGACCACTATGGATTGGAACGGGTAAAAGAGAGAATCCTGGAACACTTGGCCGTCCTGAAGCTGAAAGGCGACATGAAGTCACCCATCATATGCCTCTATGGCCCTCCGGGTGTGGGCAAAACCTCGTTGGGACGCTCCATTGCCACCGCTTTGAAACGCAAATATGTGCGCATCTCTTTGGGTGGTTTGCACGACGAGGCTGAAATTCGCGGACACAGAAGAACTTACGTCGGAGCAATGCCCGGTCGTATCATTAAGGGACTGATAAAAGCCGGCTCTTCCAACCCTGTCTTCATCTTGGATGAGATTGATAAGGTGAACAGCGACCGTCAGGGCGACCCGGCTTCGGCCTTGCTCGAAGTGTTGGACCCTGAGCAGAACACAGCTTTCCATGACAACTATCTGGACGTGGATTACGACCTGTCGAAAGTGATGTTCATCGCCACGGCCAACAATCTGAACACCATTCCTCAGCCGTTGCTCGACCGTATGGAGCTAATCGAAGTCAGCGGTTACATTACCGAAGAGAAGATTGAGATAGCCAAGCGTCACCTCGTACCCAAAGAGCTGGAAGCCAACGGTATGAAGAAGTCAGACGTGAAGTTCCCCAAAGCAACCCTCGAGGAGATTGTGGAGAACTACACCCGTGAGAGTGGCGTGCGCGACCTGGAGAAGAAGATTTCCAAAATATTGAGAAAAACTGCCCTACAATATGCCAAAGAGGGCGTGCTGATGCGCTCGGAAGTCAAGCCGGCCGACCTGAAAGAGTTGTTGGGAGTGCCCGAATACTCGCGCGACAAGTACCAGGGCAACGAATATGCAGGCGTGGTTACCGGACTGGCCTGGACGGCTGTGGGCGGAGAAATCCTCTTTGTGGAAACCAGCCTGAGCAAAGGCAAGGGTGGAAAGTTGACACTTACGGGCAATCTGGGCGATGTGATGAAAGAGTCGGCCATGCTGGCGTTGGAATACATCAAAGCACACGCTGCTGTGTTGGGACTTCAGGAAGAAATCTTCGATAACTGGAACATTCACATCCACGTACCCGAAGGAGCCATTCCTAAAGATGGACCTTCGGCCGGCATTACCATGGCAACCTCCTTGGCATCGGCCTTTACACAGCGAAAAGTGAAGGCAAACCTGGCCATGACGGGCGAAATTACCCTCCGAGGCAAGGTACTTCCCGTGGGCGGCATCAAAGAAAAGATACTGGCAGCCAAGCGAGCAGGCATCAAAGAGATTATTCTGAGTGAAGAGAATCGGAAAAACATTGCCGAAATCCAAGACATCTACCTGAAAGGACTCACCTTCCACTACGTGGGCGATATTAAAGAGGTGTTCGACATTGCCTTGCTCAACGAAAAGGTGGACCACCCGCTGAATCTCACCGTTGCGAAAGAGAAAACAGACGAGAAAAACTCAAAACCCTGACACCATGCTGAAATTTGAACTCCAATATACCGACAGTAAGACCAATGCCCGTGCCGGAGTGATTACAACCGACCACGGACAGATTGAAACCCCCATCTTCATGCCCGTTGGGACGGCCGGAACCGTGAAAGGCGTGCACCTTACCGAGCTGAAAGAGGACGTAAAGGCTCAGATTATCCTGGGCAACACCTATCACCTCTACCTCCGTCCCGGACTGGAAGTGATTGAACGCGCAGGCGGTCTTCACAAATTCAACGGTTTCGACAGACCGATGCTTACAGACAGCGGAGGTTTCCAGGTCTTCTCCCTCTCAGGCATCCGCAAGCTGCGGGAAGAGGGCGCAGAGTTTCGTTCACACATCGACGGCAGCAAGCACATCTTCACACCGGAGCGAGTGATGGACATTGAACGCACCATCGGTGCAGACATCATGATGGCTTTCGACGAGTGTTGCCCCGGCGATGCCGACTATCAGTACGCCAAACGCTCCATGGGGCTGACCCATCGCTGGCTGGACAGATGCATCACCCGATTTAACGAAACCACTCCCAAGTATGGCTACCACCAGGCACTGTTCCCCATTGTGCAAGGCTGTGTCTACCCCGATTTGCGCAAACGCTCGGCAGAGTACATCGCCTCCAAAGGGGCAGAAGGCAATGCCATCGGAGGCCTGGCCGTGGGCGAACCTACCGAAAAGATGTATGAAATGATTGAACTGGTCAACGAAATACTCCCCACCGACAAACCTCGCTACCTGATGGGCGTAGGCACACCGGTAAACATCCTCGAAGGCATAGAAAGAGGAGTAGATATGTTCGACTGTGTGATGCCTACCCGCAACGGACGCAACGGAATGCTCTTTACCAAGCACGGCATCATGAACATGCGCAACAAAAAGTGGGAGATGGACTTCTCACCCATCGAAGAAGATGGCGCATCGGTGGTAGATACCCTCTACAGCCGAGCCTATCTGCGACACCTGTTCCATGCACAAGAACTGTTGGCCATGCAGATAGCCAGCATTCACAACCTTGCCTTCTACCTCTGGCTGGTGGGTGAGGCACGCAAACACATCATTGCCGGCGATTTCGCCACCTGGAAACCCCGGATGGTGGAACAAATCTCCACCCGCCTCTGAAACACCGAGGGTTACAGCGAAAACAGTGACGATAACGGAAGAAACATCGAAAACAAAAACAGCAGAAGCAGAAAATAACGACAGTTGTGAAGAAAGCAATTTTAAAAGGTAAACAGTGGATGAAGAAACTGGTCGGCGACAAGTTTCTGATGCGCCTGGACTTCTACATCATGAAGAAGTTCTTAGGCACTTACTTCTTCGCCATTGCCCTGATTTTGAGCATCGCAGTAGTGTTCGACTACAACGAAAAGATGGACAACTTCATGGACCACAACGCTCCGTGGAAAGCCATTGTGTTTGACTACTACGTCAACTTCATTCCCTACTTCGGCAACCTCTTCTCCCCGTTGTTTGTCTTCATTGCCGTCATCTTCTTCACCTCCAAGCTGGCCGAAAACTCAGAAATCGTCGCCATGTTTGCCAGCGGAATGAGCTTCAAACGAATGCTTCGCCCCTACATGGTGTCGGCCGCCATCATTGCCCTCTCCACCTTCGTGTTAGGCTCATACATCATCCCCAACGGAAGCGTTACACGCATCAATTTTGAAGACAAGTACTACAAAAAACGCAAAAGCAGCACCGCCCGCAACATACAGCTGGAGGTCGACACGGGCGTGATTGCCTACATCGAACGATTTGAGGACTTTACCAAGACCGGCTACCGATTCTCACTCGACAAGTTCAAGGACAAGCAGCTGGTGTCACACCTCACGGCCAAAAGCATCAAGTACGACACCGCACAAGTGCACCGATGGACGGTGAAAGACTACATGATTCGCAACATCGACGGCATGAGAGAGAGCATCACCAAAGGCGAAAAGCTGGATACCACCCTCCACATGGAACCGGAAGACTTCATCATGATGAAAAACCAGCACGAGATGATGACAAGCCCCCAACTCAGCCAGTACATCGACCGACAGAAACAGCGAGGCTTCGGAAATACCAAAGAGTTTGAGATTGAGTACCACAAACGCATCGCCATGTCCTTTGCATCCTTCATCCTGACC
Source organism: Bacteroides sp. (assembly GCA_017621035.1). Taxonomy (GTDB): domain Bacteria; phylum Bacteroidota; class Bacteroidia; order Bacteroidales; family Bacteroidaceae; genus Bacteroides. The sequence continues at coordinate 15,756 of JAGATY010000002.1, forward strand.
CTGATAGGCGTCTCCCTCTCCTCCAAAAAAACGAAAGGAGGCATGGGATTGCACCTCGGCATAGGCCTCGGACTCAGCTTCTCCTACATACTTTTCCAAACCGTCTCCTCCACCTTCGCCGTCAACGGAAACATGCCCGCCATCGTCGCCGTATGGATTCCAAACATCCTCTACGCCGGCATAGCTTGGTATCTTTACAAGAAAGCACCGCAATGATGCACCCGTAAGACACGCCGAAAATATGTTCTAAAACATACGTTTGCATAAAGAAAAAGTGGGATAATTGCTTGTATGTTTGGAAAATACTCCTGAAAGGCACTATCTTTGCACCCGATTTCAAACCCGAAAGGCTGTGAAAATCCTAAAAGAAAGAAAAAAAATAACCACAGCCCCTCGCGGATAGAATGTTCGAGGCGAAATCATTGCTGCGCGACGCCGCAATCCTCGATAGTATTAACCAAAAACCTGTTGCATGAAACATGTAAAATGGATTTTTGTTGTACTACTACTAGGTTCATTGACATCATTTGTAGGAAAAGACAAATCCACCGGAGGCCTGAATGTGGGCGATGTTGCCCCGGACTTCACCCTCCGCAATCAAACCGCTGACAACGCCCAGGCAGAACTCTCACAACTGAAAGGACGCCCCGTGTTAATCAGCTTCTGGGCAAGCTACGACGGCCGCTCACGCCTGCAAAACGCATCACTGGCAGCCGTTCTGCGCAACACTCCCAACAACAATGTAGAAATGGTTTCCGTATCGTTCGACGAATACCGGTCTGTATTCACTGAAACCATCCGAAAAGACCAAATAGCTGCCATCTGCCTGCACGAAGAGGCCGGAAACCACTCCGAAATCTATCGCAGCTACCGCCTGAACCGAGGCTTTGGCAACTATCTCCTAGATGAAAAAGGCGTCATCATCGCCAAAAACATCACAGCAGACGAACTTGCAGAGTATTTGAACTGAGAACAGCCTCTCCCTAACCCTCTCCAGAAGGAGAGGGAACTAGGAATGTATGCATCCTTAAACTCCCCCTCGGGGGGAGTTGAGGGGGCTTCGGGTTAGTGTTCGCTACTTTACCCTCCATCTCACCCTCCACCGTCCCCGTTCCACATCCCAATCGTGACTGATGAGGGAGAAGGTGCCGATTTCTGACGTGTTTTCCACGTGTGCACCGATGCAAAGACACTCATCGTAGTCGCCAATCTTTACAATGCGCACTGTTTCCGAGGCATCTTCCGGCAGGCGGCTGAGGTCGAACCGTCCCAAGGCTTCTGTCTGTGTGATGAACTCCACGGTGACGGGTAGGTTCCGGCTGATTACCTCGTTTACAGCTGTTTCCAGCGCTCTTACCTGCTCTTCGGTGGGTGCTTCTGTCAACCGATAGTCCAACTTACTCTTCTTTCGCTCGATATGAGCCTCTACTGCCCGTCCGCATCCAAAAATCCTTATCATTGTCTGGTTGATGATGTGCTCGCACGTGTGCATCGGCGGGTATTCTTGCTTGTTATGCTCGTTCATTTTAATGAAGAATGATGAATTAAGAATGAAGAATTTCTGATGCAAAGATACGTATTTAATTGACTATCCCAAGTCCCCCTCTACGAGGGGGTGCCTGCAAGGCGGGGGAGGTTAATGCAAGTTGAAAGATGACTGCGAAGCTGATGAGCATAAGCGAATAAAGATGAAAGTTGAAAGTTTAGGAGGTACAGTTATATAATTGGTAACAGAACTGGGCAAAGGCGGTAACTTGGCTCTCCTCCTTCTGGAAATTGCTCTCCCCCGATAACGGGGGAGCCGGAGGGGTGGAGTACCCGAAGGGGGAGGTGGTAGGTGGAGTTAGTTTACTTTGTGTATTCACCTACCACCCCGTCACCTTGTACCACCCCTCCTTCCAGAAGGAGGGGAGCTTGAGATACTCCTCTTGCCGGTTCTGTACCACACCTTCCACACCAACTTTCATCTTTCATCTTTCAACTTTCAACTTTCAACTTGTATCAACCTCCCCCGTCACGTTGTGCCACCCCCTCGTAGAGGGGGACTTCAGATACTCACGCCTCCCCACTTCAGATACTCACGCCTCCACACTTCAGACACTCTCGCCTCCATATCTCCACACAACACACAAAACCCCGCCCTCAAAACTGAGGACAGGGCTTTCGAAGAGTTTCAAATCCCCTCTCCAGGAGGAGAAGCCTCTCCCTAATCCTCTCCAGAAGGAGAGGGAATTAGGAATGTCTGCTAACTTAAGCTCCCCCTCGGGGGGAGTTGAGGGGGCTTCCATTCTCATTCAATCCCCACTCCCTCATCCGTCGAGCCGCCGGTGTTGGTGTTGCCACTGTCAGGGTTGGTGGTGTCGTCGGTTGAGGTGGAGGTTGTGGCGCCGATGGTCTGCAGGCTGACGTTGGTGTTGAGCAGATTGCGCAGCTTGCTGCTTTGACGGAATTTCACACTCAAGCGATAGACGGCTTCTGCTCCGGCTTCGTCCACCGTATCCTTAGCCTTGGCGGAGGTGCTGATGTAGAGGTAGCCGAGGTTGCCCAGCTGGATGCCGTGGCCGTTGAATATCCATTGCTGGATTTCGTTCTCCAGGGCATAGACGGCGGCGCTCATCATGGATTTGCTGATGCCGCTGTTGTTGCTGGCGTACTCAAGCAGCTGTTCCCACAGGATGTTGGGCAGACGCTCTACTGATGTTAATACTTTTTCCTCTCCAAGGAAGGCTACGTTCGCTGTGCGCGTAGATACACTGATTGTTGCCATAGTGATGTTTAGGTTTGATTAGTGAATAATTGTTTTATCTCTTTCTCACACCACAAATATACAACTTTTTCTTAAACCGTGCAACTGTTTTCTGAACTTTTTTGTCAACTTTCTGAAGTTTTTTTATGGCCGGAGTTGTCCGTTTCTGCTAATGTTGATAAGTTTTCGGGAAATAGTTATTGTCCGGTTCAGAAAAAGTGCTACTTTTGCGGGTAAACATAAAATTTAACTATGGAAGAGATGAATTTCAAACTTACAGCAGAAAGCTTTCCTACCGAGAACATTCGGTTCGACAGTATCAGCGAGGCATTTCTACGTCCCGAACCACAAACCCTGCCCGATTGGGTGAGTGAGTTGAACAAACAAGCTTATGAGGTGCTGGAAAAACATCGAAAAGAGGTGGAAAAAATGAACGAACAAGCCCGTGCCCAGGTAGAAGAGGCGAGGAGGCCTTGGGAGGAACTGAACCAAAAAGTACGCCAACAGTGGGAGCGGGTGCGGAAAGAGAGAGAAGAGTGTGCCAAACAGATACGCAGGGTGGCGGAAGAGAGTTTTTTACCGCTATCGGCTTTCATGGGGGCGATGCACGCACCGAAATCTGTCTCTCAACCAACAAAACCGAAACTTACTACGTCTACAACACAGGCAGTTACGGCTGAAACACCGACACTTTCGGCTGAAACACCGAGGGTTTGGGAGGAAACACCGAGGTCTCTCCCTGAAGCCCCCTCAGCTCCCCCAGAGGGGGAGCTTAAGGATGCCGGCCTACATCGCGCAGCTACCCCCTCTCCTTCTGGAGAGGGTAGGGGAGAGGCTGGGGCTGGGGCTTTGGCTTCTTGGGAGGAGCTGTTACTCCGCAAGGTGGCACCGCTGGTAACGAAGCAGTCGTCGCGCTACACCTGGGCGCACGTGAAGAAGGTGTTGGAGGACCACGATGTGCGTTATTATGCTGATAATACGGACTTTGGCAGGCACATGGCACAGATTGTTCCCTCGCTGAAAGCAAGGCTGGTGGCGCAGAGTGTGAGCCGAAACTCCAAGTACATCGCTTGCGGCTGCTACTGGACGTGGCCGGAGGGAAAGAGTCGGGAGCTGTGCGAGAAGGTGGCGCAGATGTTGTCAATTGACAATTGAAGTAATTTACAATTTTACAATTTACAATTTACAATTTGGGCTGCGCGGTGGTGGGGACCCTCCCCCGACCCCTCCCAAGGGAGGGGAGTGGCTGCGCGGTGGGTGTGTTGCTGGAGGCGGAGTATCTGAAGTGGGGAGCGGAGTATCTGAAGTCCCCCTCTACGAGGTTGCTCTCCCCCGATAACGGGGGAGCCGGAGGGGGTGTGCCCAAAGGGCGGGGGAGGTTGATACAAGTTGAAAGTTGAAAGTTGAA
>JAGATY010000011.1 GCA_017621035.1 Bacteroides sp.
GTTGGACGAGTACATTATGCGGCATTACTAAACGCGAATTACCTCAACAGGGCGCGCCCTGTTGAGGTAATCTATCCTACTTTTTGTCCAATAAGAGATTTTTAGAATAAAATCATCCTACTTTTTGTCCACGTAACCTAAATCTTAAATCATAAATCAAAAATCATAAATCTTAAATCATAAATCATAAATCTCATCATGGCACGCATTAAAAAACGGGGATTGGATTATTTCCCCTTTGACACAGACTTTATCCAGCAGCGTTCGGTACGTCGCATTCTGAAACAGAAAGGCGATGCAGCGCTGACGGTAATCATTTATTTGTTGAACAACATCTACGGAAAGGAGGGCTACTACGTGAAGGTGGACAACTGCTTCTACGAAGACTTGGCTGACGAGCTTTATCAACTTACGGAAGAAGATGTGGAGGGTATCACACTGGAGGCCGTTAAGCAGGGACTCTTCGATGCTGATCTGTTCCAGCGGGAGGGCATACTTACTTCAGCGGAAATCCAACGCCAGTTTCTCTTCTGTACAAAGCGTCGCAACTCCATCAAACTGATTGAAGAACGCTATCGACTGATAGAAAACGGCTCGACGGAGCAACCGGAGAGTGAAACCGAAAATGCAGAAAATGGTACAGAAACGACACTAAATGCGACTTTAAAGGCCGAAAATGCAGAAGAAACGTACTTTGGTACACAAAGCAAAGCACAGCAAAGCAAAGCACAGCAAAGCAAAAAGAACTCCCTCCTCAAAGGTTCCCCCATGAGTGGTGGAACCCCGTCGGGAAGGAAGGAGGAGGTGAAGGAGGGAGAACTTTTTCCGGAAGAGGAAGAGCTGGAAGAAGTGCCTGAAACGACAGAATCGGCTGAAACGGTAGAGGACTCTGCTGCCTCATCGGCATCCGTAAAGGGCTGTTGTACAGAGGCAGACCTGGATAAGCTGCAGCCACCAACCGATGGGGTACAGCGCAACCTGGATGGGCTTCGGCTTACCATGACTCAGTTCCGTATCTCGCCCTCGGAGCAGCGTGCCATCATCCTGAAGAGCAACTTCGGGCAGATTGGCCATCCCGTCTGGCGTGGCTTTCCCGAGCTTCGCAACAGTCGTGGCAAAATCAAATACCCCGGCCGCTTCTTGCTGAGCTTGTGCAAAAATTCTGTTTAACGCTTTTGCGAAAAACATTTCTCCACTGTTGGCAGGAGCCGTATCTTTGCAGTGTGATTAAGCTTAAGCACAAAAACAGTTGACGGCTGACTACCACGCTGACGAGCGAGGCGAATAAAGCCGAAAGAGGCAGTTGGCTGAAACAGAGAACTTTAATTTATTAACCCATTAAAAAACTTACATTATGGCAGTAATTTACAAATCAATTCAATCGAAAATGAAGACGGAGAGTGGTAAACAACTTTATCATCCCCGTGTGGTCTACACCGGCAACGTAAAGACCGATCAAATTGCCCGCGAAGTGGCAGCCTATTCATCACTCAGTAGCGGTGACGTGAAGAACACCATCGACAACCTGGTGACCGTAGTAACCCAGCACTTGCAAGCGTCGGAGAGCGTAACGCTCGAAGGATTGGGCACTTTCCGCCTGGCATTCCGCTCGCGTGGCGAAGGCTTCGAGAATGAGGCCGACGTGAACTCTTCACGTGCAACGTTGGGAGTACGCTTCACTCCGGCATCCACCCGTAACCAGGATAGCACCGTAGCTACCCGCTCGTTTGTTACCGGTACCAAGTGTGTCCGTTTCGACATGGTAGAGTCTTCTACCGACAGCACTTCTGGTAGCGGTACAACCGATACCGGTGGCAACAGTGGCAGCACGGATGAGGAGTACCCGATGGAGTAGTTGGCAATTGACAATGGACAATTGATAGTTGATAGTTGATAGTTGAAAAATGAAAAGCCTCTCCCTAACCCTCTCCAGAAGAAGAGGGGATGGCTGCACGATGAAAACTTGCAGTTCTAAGCTCCCCCTCAGGGGGAGTTGAGGGGCTGAGAATAGAATTTTTACATTATGAAAACTCATCTTATCATTCATTGCTCCGCCACGCGGGCAGACCGTTCGCTGTCGGTTGACGATTTAGAAACAGCTCATTTGCGTCGCGGCTTTCGCGGCATTGGTTATCACTACTACATTCGCAAGTCGGGTGAGGTGTACAACACTCGGCCGGAAACAGAAGTCGGTGCACATTGTCGAGGCTGGAACAAAACCTCCATTGGTATCTGCTACGAAGGTGGCCTGGATACCAATGGCCGTCCGGCCGACACTCGCACTCCTCAGCAACGTACCGCCCTGCGTGAACTAGTGGTCCGACTGCTGAAGAAGTATCCCAACGCCCGCGTCTGCGGCCATCGTGACCTCAGTCCTGACCTCAACGGTAATGGTGAGATTGAACCGGAAGAGTGGATCAAGCAATGCCCGTGCTTTGATGTGAAAAGCGAACTTTGATTTCTGAGGTGAGAGGTGATGCTAACTTAGTCCCCCTCTCGGAGGGGGTGCCCAACGGGCGGGGGAGGTTAATGCAATTGAGAGTTGACAATTAACAGTTGATAGTTGATAGTGAGAAGTTGAATCCTTAAGACAACTAACTTTACTTTATGCCGGTACACCTCCCCCGTCACTACGTGCCACCCCCTCTCGGAGGGGGACTTTAGTTACACTCCCTGCCAAAAACAAATCAGAAATCCTAAATCATAAATCATAAATCAGCAATCTTAAATCATAAATCTTTAATCCTATGAAACTTACTAAAGAAGCAATCAAGAAGATTCTGACATTTCTCAGCAAGCTGCTGAGTTGTCTGCTCAATCACATGAAGTGATTGGGAGAGTTGACGAGTTAACAAGGGATGAGTTGACAAGGGACGAGTTGACGAGTTGACAAGGGAAGTTTACACTATCAGTGCGGAGGGGAAGGCGCCTCGCCTCTGCATTCATCAAACGAAGAAGAGTTATAAATTTTGGTAAAGCATTGCTATTCTGCCATTTACCCAACGCATAGGTAAGTGACTGTAAGCCCGCTTTATCTTCTAAAAACAACAAGATTATGAAACTACGAATTTTAGCAATTTATTTATTGACGTGCTTTCTACCTTTAGCAGTAGTGGCACAAACGGAGTTTGCCAAGCTGGCACCTCAAACGTCGGACTTCATGCGGTATGGTAATTTGCCGGTATCACTCTATAGTGGGCAGGTAAATGTTTCTGTTCCACTTTATCATATTGAAGACCCTGATTTTGATATTCCTTTGGCATTGAACTATACTTCCGATGGTTACAAACCGGCTAAGCGTGCCGGCTGGACGGGACTGAACTGGTTCCTTTCCGGTGTTGGGGCTGTGACTCGTGAGGTGTACCAGATTCCTGATGATTTTCAAACTTATGCAACCAATGAAGGTGAGTATACCGGTATGTGGCAGGCCGTACAAGAACGGAAAGATGATCCGGACTCTTGGTACACCTTTAATAGTAGTACTGTAGAAACGTTGACTGCTACGAAGCGTGTAAAGAAGCTTCCCAGTGGCAAATTTTATGACAGTGACCCTGATTTGTTCCTTTTCAATATGCCGGGACATTCCGGTCGCTTCATGATTTGTAGCGACGGTACAATAAAGTGTAATGACCAAGGCTATAAGATAGACCTTTCGGGCATGGCTGAGCAAAACAGCGTTGATGAAGTAAAGCCTTCACAAATTGTCATCACAGCTCCCAACGGCTATGTTTATACTTTCGGAAACCTGGTGAATACGGCAGCATTGGAGTATAGTGAGATATTTCTGGCAGAATCTGAACTTGGAGTGGAACAGAAGAGGCCCATTATTTGTGCCTGGTATTTAACCTCTATCACAGCTCCCAACGGTCGTAAACTGTTACTGAACTATGAAGTTCCGACAGATTTACATCGCACCGATACTCCGTTTAAGATTGCTTCAGCGACAAAGAAAGTTAAGACAGATGAATCAAAAGAAGAAAAAGTGAACGATGAATCGTATTCTTTCATGTCAACTAAAATAACTTTATTAAAATCCATCGAGATTGAAGATACCGGTGTGAGTGTGGAGTTTGTCAGCACCCAGGAACAGACGCGGAAATTTTTTATAGGATTTGAGAGGAATAATAACAAAATCCATCAGTTGGATACTGTATATGTAAAACAGGATGATGAGACACTCTATTCCTATGCTTTGACCTATGAGAACAAGAGTCACATGCGTTTCTTGAAAAAGGTATCACAACCGGATGGTGGTAACTACACATTCACTTATACTCACCCGAGTTCTTATACTGAACCTTTGGGCAGTGAAGACTCCTGTGATATATACGGCTATCTGTTGAAGGAAACAACTCCTATTAGTATGATGTCAGAAGTGAAGTACCCTACCGGTGGCTATTCAAGTTTTAATTTTGAACCCCACCAATTCACTCGTCAAGTACAGAATGAGGCAACAAACGTAAGTTACACCACCACTCTTGCTGACAGTGTTGGTTTGGGATTTGGCTTCCGTATCAAACAAATAAGTCATTATGCAGCCTCCGGCAATTTGTCCAAGGCACATACTTATAGCTATTTAGATCCTTATACGAATAAAGAAAGTGGTATCATCCTGAAAGGAAAACCATTTACCAGGGAGTCCATTGGTGGCAATATTACCGTTGTTCGTTTGAATGCTTTTGAGTGGAACAAACACTACAATCTGGAAGAACCTCATCTTGCATATTCGTATGTAACGGAAACATTGAATGACGGTTCCTATACCCGTTATTATTTTTCCGATTATGCTTTCTGTCCTGATGAAACCAATGATGTGGCTTTCTCGTGGGTAAATACGTCAATTGCCACTCCTCAGGCAGTTGCTTACAGCTTTGCCAGATTGGCAGCCAGTAAGTGGGACAGACGCGGACTTCTGATGCAAAAGAGTATCTTTGACCAGGCGGGAAGAGAAATACGGAGGCATAACTATGTGTACCGCCATGTGGGGGCAATTCTTCAGGAGATGCCGGATGAAGTGGCTGTAAACAAGAATTATACGGTATCTTTCCGTAGCCTTGAAGGCTTTTCCGTAGCCATGAAGGTCTATCTGGAGAACCATCCGCTCATGTATGAAGCCGTACGTACATTTGATTCGGACAATACTTCAACATTACTTGATGAGAAGTATTATGATTATGAAGAACATGACCTGCTTTCTGCTACCCGTGAACTGACTTCCAATCGCGATACGCTGAAGCATCTGTACACCTATTCGGCTTCCAATCCGACATATGCAGCCAAACATGTATTGAATCATCCGTTAACCGTCAAGCAATACCTGAACTCAACGCTGCTTAGTACACGTCAGGAGACGCTGAAAGTATTGTCAAATGGAGACGTGGTAACCGAAGCTGTTTATGAAAGCAAGGATAACAATGCATTGGAACTCAAGGAAAAATATAGTTATCATGACGTTTACAGCAATCCTACATATGTGGAAATGAGTAACGGGATAAACAAAGTGCTTGTTTGGAGCTATTGTGGGCGTTATCCTGTAGCTGAAATTTTGGGTGCTACCTATGATGAGGTTAAAACCGCCTTTGACGGTACAACACCGGAAAGTTTGTCTGAACAACAGCTTCCTGTTACTTATCTCTTGAATAAATTGGATACAGCATTGCCCCATGCCCATACTACCATCTGCCTCTATAAGCCTTTGCTCGGTATGGAAAAGATGATACTTCCCAACGGTGACACCCGTACTTATCATTATGATAAGGCCGGTCGTCTATTGACTGTAAAGGATAAAGATGGGTATGTGCTGGAACAAAACGAATATCGCTATCAGAATGGTGTAGCAATACCGGAATATGGAGTTACAGGAAACTCCGGTAGTACCGGTGGCGAAAGTGGCGGTGGTAGTGAAAGTGGTGATGGTGATTCTTCCACTACGCTACCTTCTGTAGGATTCACTAACGTCGAGCAACATATTCGTGAGGCATACGGCTACTACTACAGTACGGCAACCATTGAATGCGAGGAGGCCATGACGGTAGAGTTCTCTTTCTCAGCTACGTTGGACAGTGGTACTTATAGTTGTGTTATCGGTAATAACTATTCAACTACCGGTTCTAACAATACCGACGAGAAGATTACCGTAGAACTAGACGCTGGAACAAACGAGGTGGAACTACGCTTGGAAAATGCTCCCAATGCAGAACTTTATTTGATTATCAGTGAAGTGGACGGAGGAGAGGTTGGCACAGATTCCAGCCTGACGGTATCATCCAGTAAAGCGGAAAACTGAACAATGGACAATTGACAATTGACTGTTGACAGTTGATAGTTGATAATTGACAATTAGTTGATTTACAATTTAACGATTTACGATTTAAGAGTATTCGAGATACGGTCTGGAAGACGGGGCCGTAGGCTATAGAAATGTTGCAACTGCTTCTTTACTGATTAAGGTACATGAAGATTGAGTTACCCCTCTATCCGAAGATTACTTAAATCATAAATCACAAATCGTAAATCATAAATCATAAATCACACATCTATACAACTTATATCCTATGAAACTAAAACTTTTATTAGCAACATCTTTGTTCTGTGCAAGTATTGCATATGGACAACAAAGCGGACAGAACTATGTATTGAGTCGTACCATGCTGAACAGTGCGGGTACAGACTATGTGGATAATGTGCAGTACTACGACGGATTGGGACGCCCCATGCAGTCTCTCTCTAAGGCAGTACAGGCATCAACCGTGAAAGAACGATTGGCAACCTTACAGGAGTATGACAATATGGGTCGTGTTGGCAACAGTTGGTTGCCCACCCCCGTAACAGCTAACTATACAGAGGCAGCCTCCTTGAAGAATTTGGCTACCGCAGCAAGCGGTTATGGCGATACCCATCCTTATGGAAAGAACGTGTATGAGGCCTCCCCGCTGGAACGTCTCACCTCTCAGTATGGTGCCGGCGCAGCGTGGCATAACAACAGTAAGGCGGTGAATACAGCTTACCTGCTGAACCAAGCCTCGGGAAACCTCTCCTGCAAGCGCTATTACATCAGTAACAATACCCTCGCCGGTGGCGGCAGTTCAGATGTGTATGCTGCAGGTCGTCTGCATGTTACCCAAACCACGGATGAGGATGGCAAGGTGAGCTACACCTTTACCGACCTGCTGGGCAACACAGTACTTGTGCGTCAGGTGAACGGTTCGGAACTGTTGGATACCTACTATGTGTACGATAACTACAACAACCTGCGCTATGTGTTGCAACCGATGTATCAGTCGGAAGCCAACCTGGCAAAGTACGCCTTCCAGTATGAGTATGATTACCGAAACCGTTGCGTGAAGAAAACACTTCCGGGAGCCGACTATATCAGCTATGTGTATGACGATGCCGATTTGCTTATCTACTCACAAGACGGCAATCAGCGTGCAGTCAGTACCACAGCTTCTGCTCAGAAGTGGACGTACTACAAGTATGACAGTATGCACCGACTGACAGAACAGGGTGAGTGTACCGGACAGAGCAACACCACGAACGCGGTAGTAGATATTAAAAACTATTATGACAGTTACAGCTTTATCGGGAGCACCGGCTTCACCAACAGTAACTATACCGCAGGAAATAGCTACGGTAAGGGTTACTTGACTGGTAGTGAGGTGACAGTACTGGGCAGCAGTAGTAAAATCTACAAGGCTTTCTACTATGACCAGAAAGGTCGTGAGGTGAAACGGGTGCAAAACAATCTGTTGAGTGGGTATGACGTAACCTCAACCACCTA
>JAGATY010000012.1 GCA_017621035.1 Bacteroides sp.
CATAATAATCCTTCAATACACTCAACTTGAATTGAAGGTCTAGTTTACGACGAGAACGTCGCTTCTTTTCTTCCATTTTTTTACACGTTTTAATTGTTAAACACGTGTAAAGTAAATCTGTACTAAGTCATTGGGATTTGTGATTTTGGGAAAAAGATGAAGAGTTGAACGGGAATGAAGATTTTTATGTGAAAGAAAAGAGAAAAATAGCTATATTTGCAGACAGGAAAACTGAAAAGGAAGAAGTTGATGATACTTCCGAAAGTCACAAAAACAACCGAGACGTACCAACGCCGTATCAACTCCGTACCAACGCCGTACCAAGGCCGTTCGCTTAGATACGGAGGAGACAGGGGGAGGGAATTTGGAGGGTAGTGAGTTGGCAAATAGATACAAATTGCTTTTAACCTTTAAATTATAGTTTATTGTATGAAACGAATAATCACATTATGCCTGCTGATATGGCTGGCGACCTTTGGAGCAATGGCGCAAAGAAAGACTCACGACATCAATGGTGTAGTTACTGACCAAAATCAGCAGCCGGTGATAGGTGCATTGGTTTCTGCAGAAGGAACTGATTTAACTACCTTAACCAACGAGAAGGGTGAATTCGCTCTGAAAAGAGTACCCTTAGGAGTAAAGAAATTGATTATCCGTTCTGCAGCATTAGGAGTGCAGGAGATAGCAATTACCCCACCCACTCAAGAGGAGTTGAAAGCTCGCAGAAAAATCTTTGCTATAGTATCTGCCGGCGTTCACTTTAGTCGCTACACCAGATACGGTGGTAGTTTTATTCCCGGTTATGAAGTGGGCGTCGGTGCTGAATTTCAGATTAACAAACGCTTTGCACTACGTCCCATGCTTCAGCTGAGTATGCGTGGCTCCAAATACACACACAGTGAAGAAGGAATAGATTACAAGGAAACTTGGAAGCCTCTGTTTGTAGATTTTACTGTCAATTGTGTGCATCGTGTCAAGTTTTTGAATGAAACCAATCTATTATTTTCTTATGGCCCGGCAGTATCGGTAGGTGTGGCCGGTAAGGTTTCATGGGAAACAAATGGAAATAAAATAGAACACAACATATTCACAAAAACAGAGGGTAACGATTCTGGGGACAAAGAACAATACATGCTTCCTGTAAACTTTGGATTAGCCTATGGGGTGGCTGTTGAGTACAAACAAATGACGGTTGGTATCAGTGGAAAGAATATGTTTTTGTTTTCTGATTCATACGGTATGGACGCTAATGACACCCATGAGCATAACTGGGTGCTAGGGATTAACACAAGTTATCGTTTCTAGAAGAAGTTAGATTTTAGCATCCACCTGTTGGAGTTTTCGATTCTTTCTCCTACTTTTGCCTACCCATAATTATCTCAACAACATGAAAAAAGTATTCATACCTTTGCTTTCACTGCTATTGATGTTGGCAGGATGTAGTTCTGTCCCGGTGACAGGACGGAAACAGATTTTGTTGGTATCCGATCAAGAGGTGTTGGCCTCCAGCCTTACGCAATACAACGACTATATGAAGTCGGCTCCAAAATCTTCCCAAAAGACACAATCAGCCATGGTTACCCGCGTTGGTAAGAAGATAGCAGCAGCTACCGAAGCGTATCTGCGTGCGAACGGTTTGGCATCGGAAATCAGCAATTTCTCCTGGGAGTTCAATTTGGTGAAAGATGATCAGGTGAATGCTTTTTGCATGCCCGGCGGTAAGATTGTGGTGTATGAAGGTTTGATGAAACTCGTCTCCTCTGACGATGAGCTAGCCGTAGTGATTGGTCACGAAGTGGCACACGCTGTAGCCAAGCATAGTAATGAACGGATGAGCCAACAGATGCTTACACAATATGGTGCCAAGATTCTCTCGCAAAGCCTCTCGCAAAAGAGTAGTGCCATACAGGCTGTGGCCAATCAGGTGTATGGTATCGGTGCACAATATGGTGTCACCTTGCCTTTCTCTCGCAAGCATGAGACTGAAGCCGATTACATGGGGCTAATATTCATGTGCATGGCGGGTTACAATCCGGACGTAGCTATCAACTTTTGGCAAAAGATGTCAGCAGGAAGTACTTCTAAGGTTCCGGAAATAATGAGCACGCACCCCAGTGACGCCCGCCGCATCAGTGACATTCAGCAGGCATTACCGGCAATCAAAGCCAAATACAAATAACTCATAACCAAGAACGGATGAAATCTTTTCTCATTACAGCCATACTCATATTGCTACTCTTCAGTAGTTGTATCACTAGCAATCAAACACTGGGGAGTGGTGACCCTACAGCAACTATGGCCGGTGCTTCCATCGGTGGTAATCTTGGAGGTGCCATCGGTGGATTGATTGGTGAAGGAAACCGAGGTCCAAGAGGTGCTTTCAGAGGTTCAGCCATCGGAAGCATTATAGGAACCATTGCCGGAGCAGCTATTGGTAACGCTGTCACTGCTCCTAAGGCAGAACAAAACGAAGTGATTCCTTCCACAGCCAACAGTCACGATGGATTACGCATCCGTAACATCCGATTCATCGACACCGACCGCAACCACATCATCTCTTCCGGTGAAAGTTGTAAAGTAATCTTCGAGATTATGAATGAAGGGACAGAGACAGCCTACAACATTGTACCCGTGGTGGAAGCTATCGGAACCAAACGACTCTACATTTCTCCCTCTGTGGTTATCGAACAGTTAGCTCCTGGCGATGGCGTGAAATACACTGCCAACATCAATGCCGGCAACCGCATGAAGAATGGTGAAATCACCATTCACGTTGCCGTTGCTGACGATTACGGTCAAGAATATGTTTGGCAAGAATTCAACTTGCAGACGGAGAGATAACAACCCTTGATTTCCTTCTCGCTTATGTTCCATCCCCTTACCGGAGAGATTGTTAGGCAATTGCCACAAACTTTCACCTATCCATTTTGCTACACACCCCATCCGTTGTGCATTCATGCAGCCAAGCAGGTACAAGAGTACCTTGTACAACAAAAAGAGTGGCAAGAAGAATTAAGCAGGGGAAAGATGTTCGGTGTACTGATTGTACAGACGCAAAAGGGCGAGGTAGGTTACTTAGCTGCCTTCTCCGGCATCCTAGCCGGCAAGAATTTGCACGCTTTTTTTGTGCCACCGGTTTACGATTTATTGCAACCGGACGGTTTTTTCAAGCTAGAAGAGGAGCAAATCAGTGCCATCAACCGCCGCATCCAAGCATTGGAGCTACACAGCACCTATTTGTCCTTGCAAGAAACTGTAAAAAGGTTGGAAACAGAGATGATAGAGGCTCTTTCTGACCTCAAGCAGCAAATGAAGATAGCCAAAGAGAAGCGGGAAACTGTAAGAAAGTCAGGAAGCCTCACTTCTGATGAAACTAAAGCACTCATCCGTGAGAGTCAGTTCCAAAAAGCCGAGTATAAACGGCAAGAAAGAGCCTGGAGAGAGCAATTAGAGCTGGCAAAAAAGAACCTCAATGACTACGAAACTGAGATTCTGCAGCTAAAAACTGAGCGAAAAGAGCGCTCTGCTACCTTGCAGCATCAACTTTTTGAGCAGTTCGTCCTGCTAAATGCCAACAGTGAACGCCGGAGCCTTTGTGACATCTTTATCAACACTCCTTCCCAAACGCCTCCGGCCGGTGCCGGTGAGTGTGCTGCCCCAAAGTTACTACAGTATGCCTACCTGCATCAGCTGAAACCCATCGCTATGGCCGAATTCTGGTGGGGTGCTTCTCCTAAAGGTGAGATTCGTCATCACGGACACTTCTACCCTGCCTGCAAAGGCAAGTGTGGTCCTATCCTTGCCCACATGCTGCAGGGGCTTACGGTAGAAAAGAACCCACTGGCTACACAGCAACAACAAATGGTGGAACAGCTAAAAATCGTTTATGAAGACGAGTACCTACTATTGGTAAACAAACCGGCAGGTATGCTGACTGTTCCGGGTAAAGAAAATGATATTCCCTCAGTCTACTCCCTCCTTCGCCACCAATATCCTGAAGCAGAAGAGCCAATGATTGTTCATCGCCTAGACATGGACACCTCCGGGCTGCTACTTATTGCCAAAAAGAGATGGATTCACAAAGCTTTGCAAGAGCAATTTGTCAATCACACCGTGCGTAAACGTTATGTGGCTCTGCTTTGCGGAGTTCCCAAACAGCTGACCGGGGAAATATCCCTACCTCTCTGCCCTAACGTATGGGATCGCCCTCATCAAATGGTCTCTTTTCAGCACGGGAAGCCTGCTGTGACTGAATTTCAAGTACTTTCCATCCAAGATGAGTACACTCGCATTGCCTTCTATCCCCAAACCGGACGTACCCATCAGTTACGCCTTCACGCTGCCCACCCTGACGGACTGGGTTGTCCTATCCGAGGCGATATTCTTTACGGTCGCCGGGAAGAGCGTCTTTATCTTCATGCCGAATGGCTTTCTTTTATACACCCCGCCACAGGTAATCGACTGGAGTTTACCCAGGAAGCTGATTTTTGACCACTTTACAATCACTTTGCAAGCATCCCTCCTCCAAATAAATAATCCGAGAACAGAGACGATGGGCTAAGGAGAGGTCATGCGTTGCAATGAGACAAGTGGTAGGCAGAGAAGCTACAATCTGAATGAAACATTCACGTGCTTCAGCATCCAATCCGGTAGCAGGTTCGTCCATTACCCACACTTCAGGTTGCATAGCCCACACACCGGCAATGGCTACCATCCGTTTTTGTCCACCGGAGAGACGATGACAAGCTCTATTGCGCAACGCTTCACTACCCACAGTATGCAAAGCCTCGGTCACACGCCTTTCAACCTCATCTTCCGGCAACTGCATGTTACGAGGTCCAAAAGCAACATCCTCTTCTACGGTAGGCATAAATAGCTGGTCATCTGCATTTTGAAACAACATGCCCACTTTAGTCCTTACCTCTCGAAGAGTACTTTTCATAACCTCCATCTCCCCTACTCTCACCACACCTTTATTGGGCAACAGCAATCCATTACAGTGAAGCAAAAGAGTAGATTTCCCTGCTCCGTTGCTACCCATAAGGGCTACCTTCTCACCGGGGCAGATGCTGAAACTGACATCGCGCAATGCCTCAGTACCGTCGGGATATGTGAAAGAAACATGGCTGAAAGTTAAGGTTGTAGCAGGCATAATGATAAGGAATTAAAGATTTAGAAGGATGATTGTTTGCAAACAGTGAAATCTTCTCCGCGAGCCAGCATAGCCTGATGGACACGAGTGGCACGATCCAAGGAACGTAACAATAGCTGACCAACCAATATAGTCCAGAGTCTCACAGATAATCGGCGTCGTCCGTATCCTCTGGCCATCACCGCGCGATGCATAGTCAGCATCTCGGTCAATAGTAGAGAAAGGTATCGGTAAATCAGCAACAGTTGCAAAGTAAGGAGTCGGGGAACCTTCAGTCTCTCCAGCGCATTACAGAGTGGTCGGAATCCGGTGGTCTCTATCAGCAGTAGAAT
This sequence comes from Bacteroides sp., assembly GCA_017621035.1. Lineage (GTDB taxonomy): Bacteria > Bacteroidota > Bacteroidia > Bacteroidales > Bacteroidaceae > Bacteroides. The sequence goes on from JAGATY010000012.1 coordinate 5,485, forward strand.
GGTCTGCAACGACAACACAGCCCGTAGCAGAATACCTGCAACCTCCCTCATCGGACTGAAAAGAGCCACCAAACCGGCAAAAGGTAACGCCCAAAGTGAGAGACAGAAGAGTCTTCGGTAATTTACGTGTGCCCAAAAGGCTACAACAGCCGGCAATAGCAGTACCAGAAGGAACATCTGTGTTTGGTGTAAGGGTAGTGAGAGCACTCCACACAAGAATGTCAGTGCCAACAGTAGCTTCCATCGCCCATCCATCCGATGAACTGGACTTGCCGTAGCCGATACTTGTTCCAATCGTTCCAACTGCCAGATGGCTTTCTCCAATCTATTCATTCTTTCATCCTCCTTTCGCTTTCAAGATAGACCATTCCAGTCCGTCTGGCAGCGCCGAAGCCCAAAGCCACGCCACTGTTACCACCAATACAGAGAAAGCCACCCCCAACCAGAGCATCCGAGAGGAAGAAGCCGAGTTTTGTTGTGATACAATACCCTCCGTCAGCATTTCCGGACGCATTCGGCGGACAAATAACAACACTCCTGCCGTAGCCAGTCCTTCTCCTATCCCAATAGGAAGATGAATCAGTAACATGAAACGAAGAAAGGGAAGAAATGGCAAAGAAGCCACTCCCGACACAGACGTTTCCAACGTCACCATCAGTGCTCCCACCTCTAGACCAATCACACACGCCAGCAAAGAAGCTATTGTCAGACGAGTAGCCGACAACATCTTTCCTGCTATCGGGCGAAACAGCAGTGGATAGGCCAACAGACAGCTGCAAGCCGCCATGTTGAATATGTTACATCCCAGTGCCATCAGCCCGCCATCGGCAAACAGCAGACATTGCACCAGCAAGACCGACGTGAGTACCAAGAATCCCGTCCATGGCCCCAACAAAGCGGCTAATAGGATGCCTCCAATAAGATGACCACTGGAACCTGTTCCGGGAATGGTGAAGTTCAGCATCTGAGCAGCCAGCACAAAGGCACCGGTAACGCCCATCAGCGGAACAATCCCCTCTTGCCCGCTCTTCCGGGTCTGACGAACGGCTACAGCTAAGAGTGAAGCCGACACTCCCCCCATTGTTCCTGCAACAGAGGGAGTGATAAGCAAATCTGCCATGTGCATAACATTACGATTTAGTAGACAAAACATCTTTCTTTTCTCGCCATTGGGGCAGATGCCAGTGAGTATGGTCTGCCTCAGTCGGTCCAAACTTATACATCGGCAAGAGGAACAACCAAGTGGCCAAACAGAACGGCATGGTAAGTGTGTGTAACGACAATGGTGCCAGCAAAGCATCCAAAGAAGCTTGAATAAAGACAGTTGTCACTGTGGCCAATATTGCCCAAATAAAGCTCTTACGGTTCATTGGATAGAAAACGCTGCCCAACGCAATCGCTGTAAGAACAGGACTGAAGCCATACAAGCCCTCAGCAATATCGGTTTCGGGAGCACCATAGAGCCATGCTATCGCTATACCGATGGCTGAGCCCAAAGCTGCCCACATTGCCGCGGGACGATTGCTTATCAGTAGTCCAACAAGGAAACATAGACCGGCCATCCACGAGTTGAGTAGAAAGACCTGCCCTATTCCTTTCAACCAATAGACCCATAGCGAAGAGAAACTTAGTGATACAACACTCTGCGAGGCTGTCGATGTGGCAACTTCCTCTGTCACCATGCCACTGAAACGAAATGATGCAGCCACATATATCCATGTCAGCAAAATGAAGGGCAAGGTCAGAGAATTTATCTTCCACGGTTTCAGCATGCGGTTCAGTCCGGTACGAAGCCAGCAGGTGGATGCCGAACAAAGAACCAGTGCCACCCACATTTCCGGTCTGTTTCCTAAGAATGTGGGCAATGCACAACCAACCAAGATGCCATTGAATCCCCACAACCCCTCTTCCCCTTCAGAAATCGGTTCGGGAAGAAGATAGCCCGCCCATGTAGCAGATAACAGCCCCACTACGGCTCCCCATGCCACAACAGGCATTCCCTCTTGGTAAGCTCCAAGGAAGATGCCCAACAAAAAAAGCAGACCTGTCCACGCATTGCCTTGAAGCATCACCTGTGATGTTCCTTTCAGCAGAGAACGTACCGGCTGTACCGCACAGCCCAATCGAACAATGTTTTTATCAATCATAAGGTTAGTTTTTGATGGTTAATGATGCAAGTCCCGCCGAAGCAAAACTCGGTAGTTATAGCAAAACTCTCCCTATCTCCATGGGAAATCGGGAGGTAACGGATATCCCTTTACTGTTTCTCTTACAGAAGAACTGAAACGCCTTACCTCCCGCTTCACCTGCTCCGTTTCATGGCCCAACACTTTGTACAGAATACCGGCCCGATTGGGGAGTTGTGTGATGCCTGCTACCAACGAATGAGCATTGCTGAAAAAACCCTCGGTGTTACGCTCAAAACCCTCAGTGTTACGGCCAAAACCCTCAGTGTTTTTTGCAAAAGGCTCGGTGTTTCTGTAGAGGTGTTCAGCCTTGTCAGGAGGAGTAACTACAAAGACGTTGGCAAGCACATCGAAACCGGCCATAATGCCTGTTACAGAGAGTGATTGCAAGTTTGGTCGGAGCGCCATCTTCTCCCGGAAGAGAGAAGTACCGTCCGGCCGATTACCTTGTGTGGTAATGGAGAGCAGGTCGTAAGCAAAACGTTCACCCGTACCGTAGTACCTTCTTCCGGAAGTCAGCAGTTCCACATAAAGCAGCGTTGCTGTGGGGTGAACCGTCAGCAGATTGAAAGCAGCATGGCGGGTGTGTCGGCACGGAATCAATGGTTCGGGCAAATACTCCAGGTATCCATCCTCCTCCACTATCAGATGTTGCCACTGACCGGAATAGTTAGCACGCATCTCCGCCAATTTAGTTGCCGCACCGGTGGAGACGTGAGCAAAAGCACCGGCCTTCACCCGAATTTCCTGATAGTATCGGTCGCCATCTACCTGGGGACCACCCGAAGAGAGGATGTAGACGCAGGGTAACTCTTTCCAAGCCTCATCAAAGTAGAGTGCCTGCTGCACAATGAGCGGTGCACGTCTGTCCAAATCGGCCAAGTAAGAGCGTCCGCCGACATCTTTGGCAAACTCCATCCTGAGATAGCCCTGTTTCCCCACCGCTCCTGCCGGCATGGCGTTGGGCTGTTTGAGATAAGGCGCCAGCTCCGGCAGATGAGAAAAGTCGGTTTTCATCATGGCCTCTGCTACTGTTCTCATCTCCTACCCCTCCGTCTCTTTGTCGAACAATGCCATGCGACGAATCAATTCTACCAGTTCATCAATGCCTTGACCTGTAAAACAGTTCGTAAACAGGTAAGGTTTTCCTGGCCGCATACGCTCGGTATCTTCGCGCATCACGTCGAGAGAGGCGTGAACATAAGGAGCCAGGTCAGTCTTGTTGATGACTAATATGTCCGACTGAGAGATACCCGGGCCATCTTTACGCGGAATCTTATCACCGGCTGCCACATCAATGACATAGATAAAGAAATCCACCAGCGCCGGACTGAAAGTAAGCGTCAGGTTATCGCCACCGGACTCAATCAGCACAATATCTGCGTCTGGGAACTTTCGTTCCATCTCTTCCACAGCGGCAATGTTCATGGATGGGTCTTCGCGCACTGCTGTATGTGGGCAAGCTCCGGTCTCTACGCCAATAATACGTTCCTCCATCAAGATGCCTTTCAGCATCTTTCTGACGTGTTTGGCATCTTCTGTGGTAACAATGTCGTTGGTTATAATCAGAACCTTCAGATTCATTTGCAACAACCTCGGTGTAATGGCCTCGATGATGGCTGTTTTGCCGGAACCAACCGGGCCGCCTATTCCAATTCTGCATGTACTCATAATTTCATTGTTTAATGTTTCTATTTGAATGGAATCGATACTGTTTTTCTCCTCTTCCTGCGCTTCATTCCTCGCAACACGGGGAGATTTTAGCTCATGAACATGCGCATGTTTCCCTTCTCATGCAACGAGGCCAACACATCGGCCTGAGGCGCAAAAGCAGCCATCTGTTCCAAAGAGAGAACACGCACGGAGGCAAACAGTTCATCCGTTTGTCGCGCTAAAGATGCCAGTATGGCCTGCGTATCGTAATGGGAAACCTTAACAATGCGCAGAGCCGCGCTGAGCATCATATTCACCACACCGTACTGATGTGAGGCAAAGAGTTCTTCTTCCGACAAATCACTCCAGGCAAAAGCCACTCCTTGTGCTATCGGATAGCAACCGGGCGACTGTTCCTGACGTATCTCCTCCAACCATTGTTCCAACAGTGGAGAGGGGAACAAGAACTCTCCCAACTCTGCCAGTTTTCGTCCCATGCGCTGAAGCATCTGTCTGGATTCCTCATTCATTTTGCACGCTATCAGTCGGCAATCGGCCTCCCGCAGGGCGGCATAATCACCCTTTTTAGCAGCCCGAAATGCATGAAGGGCAGCAACGCCATCGGTATAAGCAGCTTGTAACGACACAGCCTCAACATATGCCTGTAACGATGCTGCATCATACACCACACCGTATTGTACTGCTGCCTCCAAACCATTGGAAAAGGAAAAAGTTCCTACGGGAAAAGCCGAATCACTTAACTGAAGGAAACGCATCCGAGTAAGTAGTGGGGGTATCATAGCGTCAGTGCTGGTGAATGTGGCCGGATTGTCCTACACCTCCGAAGAGACGACGCACTTCGTGAGGAGCCAAGTAGGGAATCACCTCCTGACCGGTGCAAAATTCATACGACACATCTTCAAAATGATGGGTATCCATGACACTCTGCATCACTTTTTTGTCTACCGTCAGCGGGACAAAGACTTTCGTCCCTTTTACAACGGCAGGCCAGTGCTGATTTCCCAAAGCATGTCCTAACTCTACCGAACGTCGGATAATCTCTTCCGCAGAGCGTTGCTGCAGATTCCCTAAATCGATGACCAATACCGGATTTAGCTCTAGACGTAGCACTATGGCACGTTTCTCCGCAGGATTGTAAAGGATGATATCCCCATCGGTTATCTGTGCGTGGCGGGTAAGTGCTACCGGAATCTCCTCGCCTCGGTCGGTTGTCAGCAGGAATCGACTTTTCTGTGCCGTCCATTGATCCAACATCAGATAGGTAACTTCCAGTTCTTGCAGGCGTTGTTTCCACTGTGGGTCGTGCATATTGCCGATGATTTCAGTGATTGTCTTCATAACACTCCATGTTTTACTGAATATTAACTGAAGAAGTAGAGCTGCCCCCAAGCGAAATCCTTAGCAGGTTCAATGTAAGCAGATGCGCCATCAATCAAAACCTCGAATGTCTCCGGATTCACGTCAATCTTCGGTGTAGCACTGTTACGAAACATGTCTCTCTTAGTCAGTTGGCGGGTACGACTTACCGGATAGACCATACGTTGCAATCCCAAACGAGATTTTATATCCAAATCGTAGGCTGCTTTCGACACAAATGAGAAACATGTTCCCGGCATGGCCGTACCGAATGCACCAAACATCGGACGATAATAATCCGGTTGGGGAGTAGGAAGTGAAGCATTCGGGTCTCCCATGTTAGCCCAGCTGATTAAGCCACCTTTGATGACCAATTTAGGTTTAGCTCCGAAGAAGGCTGGCTCCCAAAGCACCAAGTCGGCAATTTTTCCTTTTTCCACTGAACCAAGTACGTCGGAGATGCCGTAAGTAATTGCGGGATTCAGGGTGATTTTGGCTATATAACGAAGCACACGAAAGTTATCGTTGCCATCAGCATCTTCAGCCAGTTTGCCACGAACGCTCTTCATATAAGAAGCCATTTGGAAAGTACGCATAAAGGATTCTCCTACACGTCCCATTGCTTGAGAATCGGAAGAAACCATCGACAATACGCCCAAATCATGCAATACATTCTCAGCTGCTTGCGTTTCCGGACGTACACGGCTCTCTGCAAAGGCTACATCGAAGGGAATCTTCGGATTGAGGTTGTGACATACCATAATCATGTCGAACAATTCTGCTTGTGAATTGATTCCAAAGGGTAAAGTTGGATTGGTTGAAGAGGGTAACACGTTAGACATTGTGGCAACCTTCAGCAAATCGGGGGCATGACCGCCACCTGCCCCCTCTGTGTGGTAGGTGTGAATGGTTCTTCCGTCGATGGCTGCAATGGTATCTTCTACATATCCGCCTTCGTTCAGTGTATCGGTATGGATGGCCACTTGTACGTCGTAACGGTCGGCAACTTCCATGGCCACTCTGATAGATTCGGGTGTAGAGCCCCAATCTTCATGAATCTTCAAGCCACAAGCACCGGTTTCAATCTGTTCCTCGATAGGTTGTGCCACAGAACAGTTTCCTTTACCCAAGAAACCGACGTTAATAGGGAGTCCTTCCGAGGCTTGAAGCATCTTTGCCATGCTCCATTCGCCAGATGTAATGGTAGTACCGTTGGCTCCGTCTGTAGGGCCGACACCTCCACCAATCAGAGTGGTAATTCCGTTAGATAAAGCCGCATAAGCCTGTTGAGGAGCGATAAAATGCACATGACCATCGATGCCGGCCGCTGTAAGAATGAGATGTTCCCCACTGATAGCGTCAGTAGAGGCTCCAATTACCAAGTTTGGATCCACTCCATCCATTGTATTCGGGTTACCAGCCTTACCAATTCCGGCAATACGACCGTCTTTTATACCCACATCTGCCTTCACTACTCCCAGCACAGCGTCGATAATAGTCACATTAGTTATCACCAAGTCGAGCGAACCGTCTGCTGAGGTCATGGTATTAGCCAATCCCATGCCATCGCGCACGGTCTTTCCGCCACCATATACCGCTTCGTCACCATATGTCCGAAGGTCTTTCTCAATTTCCACATAAAGGTCAGAATTTCCTAGTCGGATTTTGTCTCCAACGGTCGGTCCGAAGAGGTTATTGTATTCTTGTCTTGATATAGTTGCCATAGTCAGTTAGTTTTAAATCCATATTTCTCTATTTTCTTCATTGCTTTGGTGCGAATAGGGGTGTAACCCGGCAGATTTTCTTCACCGGTATAACCCATTACCAGCCCATTGAAACCTATAATCCGACGTTTTCCGCCAAATGCCACCAGTTCCACCTCCTTTTCCTCACCCGGTTCAAAGCGAATAGCGGTGGTTGCCGGAATATTCAGGTGCATTCCGAAAGCAAGTTCCCGATTGAACTGCATATAACGGTTTACTTCAAAGAAATGAAAGTGGGAACCTACCTGAATGGGACGGTCTCCCGTGTTACGAACTTTGATTTTCACACTGCTTCGGCCGAGATTGTAAGTTATCGGAGAGTCTGCCAGTATCACACCACCCACAGCGACCGGCGTATCGGGCACAAAACCCGTCACAATTTTCTCATTCTTATTCATACTTAAAAGGTTTAGGTGTTACACTTCATTTGATGGGGTTGTGAATGCTCACCAATCGAGAGCCATCGGTAAATACGGCTTCCACTTGAATGAGCGGAATCATCTCTGCCACCCCTTCCATTACATCTTCTCTTTTCAATACATTGGATGCTTCGTTCATTACTTCTTCCAATGTCTTTCCTTCCCTCGCTCCTTCCAGAGCTGCTGCACTGATGTAGGCAACGGCTTCCGGATGGTTCAGTTTCAGTCCCTTTTGCAAGCGTCTTTCGGCAATCATTCCCAACGACAGCAACATTAGTTTATCCATTTCTCTAGGTGTCAAATGCATACTCTTTCTATTTAAAAGTTATTGATAGACAAATTCCCCGAACCTCCTTGCCCGGGTTGCTGTAATAACGACCGAGCCAAAGGAAGGTTCGAGGAATTAGCGATAATAAACTCTTTTTGAAAGAATATCGACGCTATTTCACGCCGGTTTCACCAAACTACGCCCCAACCAAACCATTACAAGGCCGAGAACGATGCTTAGCGAAAGGTAAAGAAGCAGATAGCCCCACTGTTTGTTTTGCATCTGCAGGAACATGTCGTTGGAAAATGAGGAAAAGGTGGTAAAACCTCCACAAAATCCGGTAATCAAAAAGACATTCATAGAGGAACTTATCAGTTGAGTGCGCTCCGCAAGTCCGAAAAACAGCCCAATCAAGAAGCAACCGACAAGATTGACGATAAAAGTCCCGTAAGGATAGGGCGATGTAAAGAGATAATGCGACAGTTTTCCTATCAGAAAGCGGCCACAAGTTCCCAAGAAACCGCCCAATCCGGCAATAAGCATTGTTTTGTACATCATTGTTTCGTTTTAATTATTTCATTTATTGATAGCTATCTCTTAAAAACGCAAGGCAACGTAAGCTCTGGCACTGAATGGGGTTCCCGGTGTGAAGTGTATCTCCGTAATCGGGAGAGCTTCGTCTGCCAAACGGGTTTCTGTAGCGAATTGAGCCTCTTCCCAAGCGGTATTGAAGAGATTTTCTACTATACAACCGACTGTTATCCGCCTATAGGTGTAAGCTGCATTGACATCAGTCACCCAATACCCCCGTGCAGTTAGTGTATATGACTCATCGGCCGGACGATTGCTCAGGAAACGAGTCTTAATGCCTGCTGTCCAGTCTTTGTTGGTATAAGTAACTCCTGCCGAAAGGGTATGAACTGGGGCTAAAGGTATGAAGTTTTCTCCATCCGGTTCATCCATACTCCGAGCATGGCTGTAGGTATAGTCTGTTTGAGCATGGAAATAGGAAAGAAAGTCCCATCGCAGGCCAACATCTACCCCTAATCGGCGACTTCTGCCACCGGCTTCCACCACTGCTTCGTCACCCACGTAGACCATTTCCTGCTCCATCTGCAGATACCAAAGGGAAGCATTCAGTAACAACGTAGAAAGGGGTCTCCATTGTAGACCAAGGTCGGCACCATAGGCAGCAGGAAGGACATTTTTACCTGCTTCACTCACTACTACTCGGACATCATTACTGTGGAAGCCCTTACCCAGCTTGCAAAGGAAGAGCCACTGCGAGGAGGGACGGTAAACAAGGCTTAACTTGGGGCAAACAATCTGTTTCCTTACCTGAGAAGTGTGGAACTCTTGGTGAAGACGGTCGATGTAGTTGAAAGTAAAGCAGTCCAAGCGGAGAGCGGGATGGATAAGCCAGTTACCCCATTCGATGTCCACACCGGCATAAGCGTAAAGATTACTTTCACGGGCATCGCCTCGGGCAAAAGCATCCAACGGCTGGCGTTGATAGGTATGAAAGAGACTCAAGTCATCCACACAATCATAACGAAATCCCAAACCGCCTTGCCAACTCCAAGAGGTCTCACCCCAAGTGACCTGTTGCTTGTAAGCACTCTGAGCACCGGCCAGCAAACGTCCCTCCCGCTGGTTGATTTGGTCGCCATTATCGGCATCGTTCAGAAAGAAAGTGAAGTTGGAGTAGAGATTGAAACGGTAATGCGATAGCCAAGCATTACCACTCAGTTCTGCCCCGTTGCCAAACGTCTGTAAGTAGGTGATGTTGAGGTCGCTTCGTGCAGTATTACCCCCTTCTGTATCATCCAACGCACCAAAACGGCCGATGAGGCCACGCTTTACTGCCCGCCACGGAATCTGTCCCGAGGCGTTCCACTGGCTGTTGAAGTGAGAAAGCATGATACTGAAGCGAGAATCATCGTTTCTATAGGTGTATTTTCCCATCAGATTCAGGCGTTGAAACTGTTGGGGAGCATCAAAATAGCCGTCTGTCAGTAGCAATGCTGAACTAACATAGAGAGAGTTGCGCGGATTGTCCAGCAATGAGTAGGAGAAGCGCAGGCGTTGTGTCTTGTACTGTCCCACTTCTGCAGCAACCTCGTTGGGCATTCGGTCTTTGGTTCTGAAATCCACATATCCGGCGGTAGAAAGATTGCCTTTGGAGGCGGTATAGGGGCCTTTATCGAAGTCTATGTGTCCGATGGCTTCCGGTTGCAGAAAGTGTAGGTCGGCATAGCCTTGTCCATGGGCGTGGGAGACCATATTGACAGGCATTCCATCCACCGTTATGCAGATGTCTGTCCCATGATCCAGGTCGAAGCCTCGCAGGAACAGCTGTTCTGCCTTGCCTCCTCCTGCATGTTGGGCAATAAACAGACCCGGCACTCGGCGTAACACCTCTTGGGAGGAATTTACCGGTGCAACTTTAAGGTCTATTTCCGCCATTTCGCTCAAGTGGTTGAGTGGTTTCACAATGATTACCTCATCCAATGCTACAGTTTTCAGTGTATCAGCCTCTTGCCCCAGTACGGGAATCACCGATGAGAATAATAAGAAGAGCGTATTAGTTACAATCTTTTTCATACCTATAGTTTTTTACAGGCATAACGCTCTTTCTTTCGGTTTTGTTCTTTCGGTTACTCGAAACTACGCAACAGTTTGATTTCTTCTGCCCAGAGCGTTTCGTCGGGTGTTTCCAGAATGATGGGCATGTCATTGAAACGTTCGTCTTTCATGAAGCGTTGGAAGAAAGAGAGGTCAATCAATCCCTTTCCAATGCTGTCATGGCGGTCAACACGGGTAGCCAAGGCTTTCTTGGAGTCGTTCAGGTGGATGGCACGCAGGTAACCGAAGCCAACCGATGCACCAAACTCTTCCAACACCTTGTCGTAGTTGTTCACCAGGTCGTAACCGGCAGTGTAGGTGTGACAAGTGTCCAGACAGACACCTACGCGCGACTTATCATTCACGTGGTCGATGATGTATTTCAAGTGCCAGAACTCATTTCCCACGTTACTGCCCTGTCCGGCAGTGTTTTCAATCACGGCTGTCACGCCACTAGTGCGTTGCAGCACCATATTGATGGACTCTGCAATGCGTTCCAGGCAGATTTCCAACGGTATTTTGTTCAGATGGCTACCAGGATGGAAGTTCAGTAGTTTAAGACCCAACTGTTCGCAGCGTTGCATCTCGTCCAGAAAGGCCAAGCGACTTTTAGCCAGCCCTTCTGCCTCGGGATGCCCCAGGTTTATCAGATAACTGTCGTGCGGAAGTATGTATTGAGGCAGCAACTCATACTTTTCGCAGTTCTCCTTGAAGCGTTTGATACTCTCTGCCGGCAGAGGTTTGCTTACCCACTGACGTTGGTTCTTGGTGAACAGAGCAAAAGCGTTTGCTCCGATTTCGTTGGCATGTACGGGAGCCAATTCTACCCCTCCACTTGCCGATACGTGTGCGCCTATGTATTTCATATCTTATGTATTTACGTGTTAAATGCTATTTTCACGCACAAAGATAAAAGTTATTTCCACACGCGCATACTTTTTGCCTACAAGAATGTGCTTGCACCGAGAAAATCTGACTGATTGGTAACGTTACGCACCCGTAACAAACGGCCGTTTGGGGTGTAGATGAGTTGCATCTGTGTGTCCAGATTCTGTTCTCCAACCGTTACCGACACCAGGGGCTGCCAATGTGGGAACTCCACCCATACCACGTCCAGCACCTGCCACGAAGCATACTCACCGGCGGCAAAAGCATTGTAAACGGCCGAGGGGACTTCATCCATCACCTGCCAGTCGGTCTGTTTCATCACCCACCTACCCGAATCGGTAAACCAAATCCTGACATCGAAACCATCGAACGGAAAATCGGCCACATAGTAGGCCTCATCGTGCGACCAAGCTACCCCATCGGCCTGCGGATAGAGGGCTTTTAGCGAGTCTTGTACGGCAACAGGTGCCCAATCGGCTCTGCAAAGCTGCGGCAAAGTCATGCAAAACAGCAGCAAAAAAGTCTGTAATTGTTTCATAATACCCATTTTCTACTCATAACAAGGCAGAAAGGAAAAAGATTGAGGGGTTTTGAGTCAAAAGTGAGGCTTTTTGAGTGAAAACAGAGGGCTTTTTCGCTTTACAACCGCTCGTTCTTCCTCCCTCATTTTTCATTCTTCAATCAAAACAGCCCTCACCGAGCTCAGTAACACCGAGGGTTTTGGCCGAAACAGTGGGACTTTTGAGCAAAACAGTGAGGGTTTTGAGCGTAATACCGAGCGTTTTTGAGCGTTTTTGAGCGTTTTTTGAGGGTTTTGAAGGTAAAAATGGGGCGAAAACGAGCGGAGAGTCTAAAAGAAAAAAACATTTAATATTGATAATCAAACGGTTAACAATCAAACGTAACATTGTAACATTGTAACATGGGGTGTCTTTTTCGTTATAACCCCTACTATAATTCCAATTTAGATAATTATAAATATCTTTTACTGTATATATGTGTTTGCAGAAAAGACTACCGATGTTACAATGTTACACTTAGAAAAATCTCGTAGTTCCCACAAACAAAAAAAGCCTTATATTTGCGCGAAATTAACGATTGGATGAAATGAAAAAAGCCATCATCATAGGAGCCACATCGGGCATAGGCAGAGAGGTTGCGCTGCTTCTGATTGAAAGAGGCTGGCAGATAGGAGTTGCCGGACGCAGAGAAGAGGCATTGCTAAGGCTGCAAACCATTGCTCCTGAGCGAGTATTCCCTGCCGTAATAGACATTACTCGGGTAGAAGCGGCCGAGCAACTGGAAGCCCTTATAAATAAGGTGGGAGGCATGGATTTGTATTTCCATAGTTCAGGCATCGGCAGCCAAAATGCAGAGTTGAAACCGGATATCGAACTGAATACGGCACGCACCAACGTGGAGGGATTCATTCGTATGGTGGCAACTGCCTTCAACTTCTTCAAAAGGCAGGGAGGTGGCCACATTGCCGTCATCAGTTCCATTGCAGGCACCAAAGGCATCGGAGTTGCACCGGCCTACTCGGCCACCAAACGCTTTCAAAACACTTACATCGATGCGTTGGCACAGCTGTCGCGCCTGCAAAAGCTGAACATCCGCTTCACAGACATCCGTCCGGGATTCGTTGCTACCGACCTTTTGGGCGACCGCAACTACCCCATGCTGATGAAAACAGCCCCTGTTGCCAAAGACATCGTGCAATCGCTGCAAAAGAAACGGCGAATACGCATCATTGACGGACGCTATCGGCTGCTAGTCTTCTTCTGGCGACTGATTCCCCGCTGGTTGTGGGAACGACTGCCGGTGAAGAACTGAAAAATGATGAAAATGAAAAGCCTCTCCCTACCCCTCTACGGAAGGAGAGGGAACTGAGATGCCCCATACAACTAATAACTGATAACTCATAACTGATAAACTCATCAATAATGAACAAACATAGAAAACAACTGCTTGCAACAGCCCTCATAGGCTTCGGAATAGGTATTTTCACTCCGTTTCTCATCAGTAACAGCACGCTCGACCCTACACAACAGTCGGTTAAAAGCGAAGTTCCCTACTGTGTGAAGCCACTAACCGTCCCCGACAAAGCCACTTTTGCCGGAGAAACCATCGAATTGAACCGATATGACCTGCGAGAACGCATGGACAGAGAACTGATGTCGTTCACTTACATGCACTCTACCACCATGTTGACCATCAAACGTGCCAATAGATACTTTCCCATCATTGAACCGATACTGAAAGAAGCCGGAATTCCGGACGATTTCAAATATTTGGCTGCCATTGAAAGCAATCTGAACCCACTTGCCAAATCGCCTGCCGGAGCTGTTGGCATGTGGCAGTTTATGCAAGCCACAGGCAGGCAGTATGGACTGGAAGTAAACAGATATATTGACGAACGTTACCACGTAGAGAAAGAGACACGTGCCGCTTGCAAGTATCTGAAAGAGGCTTATGAGAAGTACGGCAACTGGTTGAGCGTGGCTGCCGCTTACAATGCCGGACAAGCCCGCATCAGCAGTCAGTTGCAGCGTCAGCAAGTGGACAAAGCCATTGACCTTTGGCTGGTAGAAGAAACCGCCCGCTACATGTTTCGCCTACTGGCCGCCAAAGCCGTCATCAGCAACCCGCAACAGTATGGTTTTCTGCTTACACGTGAGCAACTCTACCCCACTCTCTCCTACCGGGAAATCAGTATCAACACAGGTATCGCCAATTTGGCCGACTATGCACAAGAAAAAGGCGTCACTTATGCTCAGCTGAAAGATGCCAATCCCTGGATAAGAGACACACTGCTGATGAATAAAAGCGGACGAACCTACGTCATAAAGATACCTACCCGCGAAAGTCTATATTACAACCCCAAGAAAACGATTCCGCACAACCGTCAATGGGTAATTGACTGAGAGGTTACCTTAACAAACTTTCAAAGCGTTTGTTCAGGCTATAATCCGGCTCTTTCCAACCTCCGACAACAGTCTATCGGGAGAGGGTGCAAGGGCATATCCCTCTAACTGGAAGTAATCTTGCAACTCGTGTAGCTGGGTGATGCAGTTGTTTCCACGCATCCAGCCCTCTTTGGGCGCACGCATGTAGACAAAGAACGACTCCTCGCCCTCACTTTTGAGTAGCGCAATGGAAGGAGCTACCCAATCGTCATCCGGGAACTCCGTCTTGTTCTTTTCCTCCTTTCTGACGTTATAAAGCTTCAGACACGGAGTTTCATAATAGGGATGTTCAGCTACCAGGAACCCGATAGCCAACAATAGAGAGGTGGAAAGCGTAACACCGGAGAGTTGAACCATCGGGACAACCTTTTCGGTATCGTCCAACTCCCTTACTACACAAGTACCATCGGCATTTACAGCCAAAACCTGCGCCAAATGCTTGTCACACTCAACAATGTGCGATTTTTTGTACTTTCTCATACGCATTTCTCCTTCTGTTATAAACTCTTTTGAAGAAGAAACAAACAAAACATTCGATTGTTTACCCCGGTAAGCGGCACATAGCATAAAGAGACAAAAAAAGACCATCGGTATGTTTCCGACAGTCTTTTTTTATCCCTTACTGAGGCTTGCAATTTATTTTGCAGCTTCCAATGATGCCTTGCGGAATTCTTTCATTGCCTTTTCGATAGCCAAAGAAGCCTTACGTGCACGAGTACCGGCAGCCTTGTTACCATTTTCCAACTGTGCTTTCGCATCTTTTTCAAACGCTGCATACAATTCAGCAACTTTCTCAACTAATTCTTTCATAATCCTTTTTAAATTACTTTGTTAATAATGTTTCCGCAAAAATACATTCTTTCTTGAAATAAATACAGAAAAATGGTATTTTTTTTGAAATCAATAGCAAAATAGCTCTTTTTTGTGCCCCATAAGGGCTATTTTCTTTATTTTTGCAAGCATGAAAGCAGTAACAGACAGCGAATACATACATAGCCTCATTGCTGAAGGCGAACACCAGCAGCAAGATTTTAAATTTGAGATTTCTGATGCCAGAAAGATTGCAAAGACACTTTCAGCCTTTGCCAATACCGACGGAGGAAGGTTGCTCATCGGCGTGAAAGACAACGGCAAGATTGCAGGCGTTCGCTCGGACGAAGAGCAATACATGATTGAAGCGGCAGCCTCATCGTTCTGTTTCCCGGAGGTCTCGTTCCGGATGAAGACTTATCTGGCTGATGGGCGAAGTGTGTTGTTGGTTGAGGTGGACGAAAGCCTCCAAAAACCTATCTATGCCAAAGATGAGAGCGGAAAACTGCTGGCTTACTTACGCATCAAAGACGAAAACATCTTGGCAACTCCTGTACATCTGCGGGTTTGGCAACAAAGTGGTAGCAATCAAGGTGAATTCATCGAATACACCGAGCGTGAACAGTTGTTGCTGGACTTGCTACAAAAGAATTCCCTGCTCTCACTGAACCAATATTGTCGATTGGCCAAACTATCGCGCAAGGCTGCAGAACATTTGTTGGCTAAATTCATCCGCTACGACATTGTTGAGCCTGTATTCGAGGGACACAAATTTCATTTCAGACTAAAAGAATAAGAGAGAAACTAACTATAAATAAACAGAAGCAATATGGAAATAATCACATTGGTCAACGATGTCCTCTGGACATACATCTTAATTGCCGTCCTACTGGGATGTGCCGCTTGGTTTACTTGGAAAACACGCTTCGTACAGTTCAGAATGTTCGGAGAAATGGTACGTTTGTTGGGCGATTCCGGAGGTAAGGGCAAGGATGGAGAAAAACATATATCTTCTTTTCAGGCCTATATCATTTCCATTGCCGGACGAGTAGGCACAGGAAACTTGGCCGGAGTGGCTACAGCCATTGCTATTGGTGGCCCCGGAGCGGTATTCTGGATGTGGGTGATTGCCTTGTTCGGAGCAGCAAGTGCCTTCGTAGAATCTACTTTGGCACAGCTCTACAAAGTGAAAGGAAAAGACTCTTTCATCGGTGGCCCGGCCTACTACATGCAACAGGGATTGAAGAAGCCCTGGATGGGAGCCTTGTTTGCCGTGCTATTGATTCTGACTTTTGGCTTTGCCTTCAACTCGGTGCAAAGCAACACCATCTGTGCAGCCTTCGAGAGTGCCTTTGGTTTCGATACTACCACTACCGGCATCTACATTACCGTGGCAACACTGATTATCATTTTTGGCGGTGTGCAGCGTATTGCTCACGTCAGCAGTCTTATCGTCCCCATCATGGCAGTAGGCTACGTGGGATTGGCACTGGTAGTCATTGTGATGAACATTACCGAGCTACCCAACGTGTTTGCACTGATTTTTAGTCACGCTTTTGGATGGGAGCAGGTGTTTGGAGGCGGCATCGGTGCGGCCATGCTTCAAGGTATCCGAAGAGGATTGTACAGCAACGAGGCCGGTATGGGTTCGGCACCAAACGTTGCGGCTACGGCACAAACCAGCCATCCGGTGAAGCAGGGATTGATTCAGACACTGAGTGTGTTTACCGACACCTTACTTATATGTAGCTGCACAGCCTTCATCATTCTGTTCAGTGGTGCCCCATTGGATGGTAGTGCCAACGGTGTACAGCTCACCCAACTGGCACTTAGCAATGAGATTGGCTCGTGGGGAAGTGTGTTTGTGGCCATCACGTTGTTCTTCTTTGCCTACAGCAGTATTCTTGGAAACTATTACTACGGGGAGAGCAACGTCCGCTACCTCTTCTCCGGCAAATGGGCACTGTTCATCTATCGCTGCCTGGTAGGATTCATGGTGATGTTCGGCGCATTGGCTTCACTGGATTTGGCATGGAGCCTGGCAGACATCACAATGGGACTCATGGCACTCTGCAACCTGATAGCCATCACATTGTTGGGGAAATATGCGTTCAAACTGCTGGATGACTACCGCACGCAGAAACGTGCCGGCATCAAAGACCCCGTATTTACCAAAGAGCGATTGCCGGAAGTGGAAAAAGAGGTTGAATGCTGGTAAAAGAGACCTCATTTCTGATTTATGACTCATAAATTGTTGGTGCAAAACGGGTTATTTCGTATTTTTGCACCGCTTTAAGCGAACAACACTAAAAACATCATTCATAAATTACATTTCATAGTTCAAAACATGGGTATATTTTCTAAACTTTTGGGTAAGAAAGGCGAAGAGGTCTCTTCCAAGAATGTAGAAGACTTCGTTTCGCTTACACGTGTATATTTCCAATCGGTTATTGCCGCTAATTTGGGCATCACCAACATTCGTTTCGTACCGGATGTTGCCAACTTCAAGCGCCTGTTCAAGGTTCCTACCCAAGGAGGAAGACTGGGCATTGGCGAGAAAACTGCCAGCCGCAAGATGTTGATGCAGGATTACGGCTTGAGCGAGGGCTTCTTCAAAGAGATTGACAACTCCATCAAGAAGAACTGCCGCACACAGAACGATGTACAAGCCTACCTCTTCATGTACCAAGGCTTCTCCAACGACTTGATGATGCTGATGGGAAACCTGATGCAGTGGAAGTTCCGCATGCCCTCCATCTTCAAAGGAGCATTGCGTGCCATGACAGAGAAGACCGTGCACGAAGTGTGCACCAAGCCGGTGTGGAAGAAAGATGACGTACACAAAACAGCCATGGCCGTGCGTCAATACAAAGAGCGCTTGGGTTATTCTGAGCAATGGATGACCGAATATGTCTACAACATCGTGATGCTGGCCAAGAAAGAGCCGAAGAAGAAAGCTGAAGACAACAAGAAGTAAGACGATAGCTTCCCCTCATTTCCAAACGATTTATCATTAGCCGGCGCCGGCAACCTCTTTCAGCATAGCGCAGAAACAGTTAATGATAAATCGTTTCCTATTTTTCCTTCCCCTGATGATAATCGAGCAACACCCACTGCAACCATTCCTCCCCGCCAACGCACGTCTGCTGATGCTGGGCAGTTTTCCCCCGCAACAGAAGCGCTGGTCGATGGAATTTTACTACCCCAACTGGAACAACGACATGTGGCGCATCACCGGACAGATATTCTTTCAAGACAAAGAGCATTTTGCCGACAATGCACGGAAAGTTTTCCGCAAAGAACAACTCATCCGCTTCCTCCAAGAGAAAGGGATTGCCCTCTACGACACCGCCACCGCCGTTTGCCGACTGCAAGACAATGCCTCCGACAAATTCCTTCAGATTGTACAGCCCACCGATGTTGCCGCACTGCTCCACCAACTTCCGCACTGCCAGGCCATCGTCACCACCGGCGAAAAAGCCACCGAAACTCTGTGCGAACGCTTCTCCATCGCCGCTCCCCGCGTAGGCAGTTTTACCCCTTTTGTGTGGGAAGAGCGTACCATGCGCCTCTATCGGATGCCCTCTTCCTCCCGCGCCTACCCGCTTGCCTTGGAGAAGAAAGCTGCGTTCTATCGCACTATGTATCAAGAGATAGGAATGCTTTGAAGCCGCGCCGTCGTTGTCCGTCGACCGAATGCTTTGGAAAAATAACTCCTCCGAACGCTTGCCCATTAAAAAGTTTCTGTTACCTTTGCAGCCGCAAACACGGGAGTAGCTCAGTTGGTAGAGCACCGGTCTCCAAAACCGGGTGTCGGGAGTTCGAGCCTCTCCTCCCGTGCTAACAATTCCGAAGAACCACTTCAGCAATCTAAAGCTGAGGTGGTTTTCTTTTTCCGGCCTGCCGAAATACCGATGCAACGCCCCCGCCACTTGAGTGAAGAGCGCCACGATTGCCGGCAAAGAGTTGGCAGATGCTGTGGCGGGAGCAGGAGGCATAAAAAACGAGGGGGAAGCGACCGTGTGGCTGCCTCCCCCTCGCGGGTTATGTCTGTAAGCAATGAATTACATCATGCCGCCCATGCCGCCCATACCGGGATTCATCGGCATTTCGGGTTTGTCTTCCTTCTTTTCTACGATGACGCACTCGGTGGTGAGGAACATGCCGGCAATGCTGGCAGCGTTTTCCAGAGCCACGCGGGTTACCTTGGCGGGGTCAACCACACCGGCGGCGTGCAGATTTTCGTAGACGTCGGTACGTGCGTTGTAGCCGAAGTCGGCCTTGCCTTCGCGCACTTTCTGTACGATAACGGCACCCTCCTTGCCTGCGTTGGCGCAGATTTGGCGGAGCGGTTCTTCGATGGCGCGTTTGATGATGTGGATACCGGTTGTTTCGTCGGCATTGTCACCTTCCAAGCCTTCGAGGCTCTCCAGCGCGCGGATGTAGGCCACGCCACCGCCCGGCACGATGCCTTCTTCGATGGCTGCACGAGTGGCACGCAGAGCGTCGTCCACGCGGTCTTTCTTCTCCTTCATCTCAACCTCGCTGGCAGCACCTACGTAGAGCACGGCTACACCGCCCGACAGCTTGGCAAGACGTTCCTGCAACTTCTCCTTGTCGTAGTCGCTCTTGGTGGCAACGATTTGAGCCTTGATTTGCTCGCAACGCTCCTTGATGAGCTGTGCATCGCCGGCGCCGTTCACGATGGTGGTGTTGTCCTTCGATACGGTAATCTTGTCGGCCTTACCCAGCATCTCGATGGTAGCCTGTTCCAGCTTCAAGCCTTTCTCTTCGCTGATGACTACGCCACCGGTCAGCACGGCAATGTCTTCCAGCATCTCTTTACGACGGTCGCCGAAGCCCGGAGCCTTCACGGCACATATCTTCAGCTGGCTACGCAAGCGGTTTACTACGAGGGTGGTCAGTGCTTCGCTGTCCACATCTTCGGCAATCACGAGCAAGGGGCGGCCGGTTTGTACGGCAGGCTCCAAGATGGGGAGGAAGTCCTTCAGGTTGGAGATTTTCTTGTCGTAGATGAGGACGTAGGGGTTCTCCATCTCGCACTCCATCTTCTCGGTGTTGGTCACGAAGTAGGGAGAGAGGTAGCCGCGGTCGAACTGCATACCTTCCACCACGCCGATGGTTGTTTCGGTACCCTTGGCCTCTTCGATGGTGATGACGCCGTCCTTGCTCACCTTGCGCATGGCGTCGGCAATGAGTTTACCGATGACGGGGTCGTTGTTGGCGCTGACGGTACCTACCTGCTCAATCTTGTCGTAGTTGTCGCCCACGGTTTCGGCCTGAGCCTTGATAGATTCCACCACTTTGGCCACGGCCTTGTCGATACCACGCTTGATGTCCATCGGGCTGGCACCGGCGGTAACGTTCTTCAAGCCTTCTGCCACGATGGCCTGAGCCAGTACGGTAGCGGTTGTTGTACCGTCGCCGGCATCGTCGCCTGTCTTGCTGGCCACTTCCTTCACCAGTTGTGCGCCGGTGTTCTGATAGGCGTCAGCCAGTTCCACTTCCTTGGCCACGGTCACGCCGTCCTTGGTGATGTGGGGTGCGCCAAACTTCTTCTCGATGATTACGTTACGACCTTTGGGGCCGAGGGTTACTTTCACTGCGTTTGCCAATGTGTCGATGCCCTTCTTCAGTTGGTCGCGGGCGTCGATATTGAATAAGATTTCTTTTGCCATAACTTTTGTAATTTTGAATGATGAATTTTGAATGATGAATTGAGTAGCCTCGTCAACTCGTCAACTTGTCAACTTGTCAACTCCTTATCCCACTACTGCGAGCACGTCGCTCTGACGCATGATGAGGTACTTGGTGCCTTCAATCTCCAGCTCGGTGCCGGCATACTTGCCGTAGAGTACGGTGTCGCCCACCTTCAGCACCATTTCCTCGTCCTTTGTGCCATTGCCGGCTGCAACGACTTCGCCTTTCAGCGGTTTTTCCTTAGCGGTGTCGGGGATGATGATGCCACCGATTGTTTTTTCTTCTGCAGGTGCAGGGAGTATCAATACTCGGTCTGCCAACGGTTTAATGTTCATGATAGTTCCTTTCAATTTTTATGTTATACACTTTATTTTTCTTGATTCTTGCTCGGTTGCAAGCACCGATGACACTGCGAAAACCGTGCCAAAGGCAAAAACGCCCGTTGTGACAGTTGCGAACTGACATTTTGTCGCGACGGCTGACAGCGTGATGGGTAAATACGACAGGATGGAGGCCGTCGCCCCCTCCGCGGAGCCGCCGAAGTGGTTCGGAATAATCGCTTTCGTGAAGGTGATTATTAGCTGCCAGCCCGAAACCGTCGCCGTCACGAAGGCGATTATTAGCCACCGATAGGAAACCGTCGCCGTCATGAAGGCGATTATTCGCCATCGGTAAGAAATAATCTCGTTCACGAAGGCGATTATTTCGGGCGAAAATTTTGTGTTCAAAACAGTTGCGGAGACGGAGAAAAGCGTGTATCTTTGCCCCAAAACTCAGGAAATATGACAAGAGCAGGGTCAGGCAACGCCTGGAAACATCGAAATTACGACAGCGACTTTCCGCGCACCTTTAAAACGCGCAAGTTGAAGAGTGTGCCGCAATACACGGTGGACGACCTCTACATTTCGCCCCTCTGCCGCCGCCGGCGCTACAACGAGGAGGACGGGAGGGCCTACTACGAGCCGATGGAGCGGCGACTGAAGCCCTCGGGCATACACATCTTGGACGAATTGCTGCTGCGGCTGACGCAGGGCAAGAGCAGCATGAGGGAGTTTGTGAACTTGCACGGGTTGCGGACGGAGGATGTGGACTCGCTCATCTTCCTGCTGACCGGCATGCGGGGCATCGACTTCAGGCAGGCGTACCAGTCGCGGCTGGTGGACGAATTGCTGCGCTACACCGACCTGGAGCAGGCCGACGTGGCGCGACTGAGCGGACTGGGCACGGCCTACAACCTCTACCTGGTGTGTAAGCGCGACCACGGCGTGGCACCCGGCGTCCGCCGCAAGCAGCTGCAGAAGGAGGGCGACGTGGGACGATTCGCCCTGTAGACCTCAGTCCCAAGCATCATTGTTACACAACTAAATATACAACCATGGCTAATAAAGAAGG
This sequence comes from Bacteroides sp., assembly GCA_017621035.1. Taxonomy (GTDB): domain Bacteria; phylum Bacteroidota; class Bacteroidia; order Bacteroidales; family Bacteroidaceae; genus Bacteroides. Next base: position 27,553 of record JAGATY010000012.1, read on the forward strand.
TATCAGAAAACTGTTTAACAACATTGCGGCGGATTATGACCGCCTAAACCACTTGCTTTCGCTGAACATCGACAAGATATGGCGGCGCAAAGCGGTGCGACAGATTGTTGACGTGCGCAAACCGCTGCGCGTGCTGGACGTGGCGTGCGGAACGGGCGACCTTACGATTGAAATTGCGCGCCGCGTGGCGCCGGGCAGCCAAGTGACGGGCATCGACCTGTCGGAGGGCATGATGGCCATCGGCCGCGAAAAGATTGCCCGCGCGGGCGTGACGGCGGAGATGGTGCTGGGCGACTGCGAGGCACTGCCCTACGAGGCGAATCAGTTCGACCGCATCGCCGTGGGCTTCGGGGTGCGTAACTTCGAGCATATGGAGCGAAGCATACGCGAGATGTTCCGCGTGCTGGTGCCGGGCGGACGGCTGCTCATCCTGGAGCTGTCGCTGCCGACCAACACCTTCATCCGCCGGTGCTACAAGTTCTATTTCCAGAAGATTCTGCCCATCGTGGGAGGAATGATTTCCGGCAACTACGGTGCCTACGACTATCTGCCGGCCTCGGTGATTAACTTTCCCGTCCCCAAACGCTTCCTGGAAATGATGGAGCAGGCGGGATTCTGCGAACTGAAGCAAAAGCCGCTGACGTTTGGCATCTGCCGGATATACATCGGCACCAAACCGCTGCAGCATGACTAAAAGTTGAATTGAGGCCATGCGCCTGCGGACGCTGCCCGTCAGTGTGTGGCGGGGGTGATAGCGGGCACGGGATGCGCTTCGGTGCCGGTGCAGAAAAAAGCAAAGCCCTCGACCTTCGCAGGCGGAGAGCTTTACCGAAACACCGTTGTGTTTCTGAAACCGATTGAATATCTTTAATATCTTTAGATGCCGACAGCCTCGCGCAGAGGGGCAAATCGGTAGCCCTTGCGTTTGAGGGTCTTCATCATTTTGTCTAAGTATCCGTTGTAGAATTTGTCCGTGCGGTCGTCGTGCGTGCCGAAGTGTATCAGCATGAGGTGACCGTTGAGGGATTCTTTCTTTTCCACTTCCATGATTTTGTTGTAGATGACCTTGCTGCTCCGGTAGTTCTTCATGTCGGGCGTGGTGTAGTCGGCGTTGCTCATGGTGCCCGGGGTGTAGTTGACAACCTGGATGCCCATGCTCTTGGCCCAGGCGGCTATCTCACGGTTGTAGTACTCGTAGGGCGGAATGTAGAGGGGTGCATCTTGATAGCTGATGCCGCACCGGCGCATGGCTTCGTAACTCTTCTGCATGTCGGCCTCAAATTCTTGGCGGGTGACGAGCAGGGAGTCTCGATTTTCCCACGGCATGTAGAGCAGGTGGCCGTAGCTATGGCTGCCTACGTAGTGTCCCTCGGCCAGGAGTCGCTTCACCACGTCGGGGTAGAGCTCGAAGAACTTTCCGGTGAAGAAGAAGGCACCCTTCACCCCGTGCTTCTTCAGGGTGGCGATGATGGCATCGGCTCCATCAGCCTTGTCGTGGGCGGTGAAGACGAGGGTGAGCTGCTTCTTGGTGGGGTCGGTGCGCACAATGCCGTCGTTGACGTAGATGTTGCGGTCGGCTTGGATGCCGCTCTGCTTCATGCCCTCGGCCTGCATGGAGGAGAGGTAGTAGGTGAGGCAGGCCACACCGTCCATGGTAGGCTCGTTGGTGGCATAGTCGCCGATGACGTCGTGATAGACCATCTCGGCATGGAAGCGTTCATAGTCTTGTCCGGTCTTACCCGCTGCTTCGCGCAGACTAACGCCTTGTTGCTTGGCAAAGATGGTGGCATAAACGGGACCATCGACCAATCCGCCGGGGGTGGTTCCGACGTTCTCATTCAGGTAAGAGGAGTGCGGCTGGATGGGATAGTCGCCATGCAGCGGCAATTCAACCACCATGCTCGTGCCCCAGGGGTTGCAACCGAAGAGCCAGTCGAGCATGGCTGCTTCCATCTCGGCATATGTCTGGTCGCCCGTAGTCTCGCGATAGAGACGGCACTGGGTCAGCATGGCGGTGGTCAGGTTGTTGGAGCACCAGATGTAGGGTATTCCGTGGAGGAAGGGGTTTTGAACAGCCTTCTCGTAGGTGCGACGGATGCCGGCGTGCATGTTGCGAATGAACTCGCGATTGAGACGATTGTCGCCCTTCACCGTGGCCAGGTGGTAGTGTCCCATGTTCATGAAGGGGTACCACTGGTAGTGTCTGGCACTATCGGCACCCATCCAGGGCGTTACCGGCTCGCGTCGGCCATACTCTACGGCCTGCTCCAGGTAGCGCTTCTCGCCCGTCATGTTGTAAAGCTCGACGGCTCCCAGCTCCATGTCGTCCACCCAGTTGTCTTCTTCATATATATAAGGAGAGAGGACGGAGGCGGTTTGGCAAGCGCCGGGCTTCTTCACACCTTCTTGATAGGCAGCATCAGCCTTGGCACCGATGGTAGCGGCATAGTCGGGATAGAAATCTTTCAGCACGCGGGCACCGAGGGCAAAGCAGGAGGCGAACTTGCCGGCCGTGCTGGCCACTCCGGTAGTGGCGTTCATGAACTTGCCTCGCACCTGCGGCTCTCCGCTACAGAAGTAGACGGGACGTCCTTTTCCGGGGCCGTAGCCATAGTCCACCGTGTCGTTCTGCGGTTGGCGCATGCCGGCATGGTCGCGGTCGTCGGCAATCTGGTTATAGAGTTCGCCGGGCTCGGGATTCATGCGACAGAGCCAGTCCATTCCCCACTTGATTTCGTCTACGATGTCGGGAATTCCGTTGGCGCCCGGGTGGCCATCCTTGTCGTAGGCATCGCCAAAGGCTTCGGGATTCTGCTGATAGGCAAACATCATCTGGTAGACGGCATTGGCCGAGGTGGTGGTGTATTGCAAGTAGTCGGTAGCGTCGTGCCATCCGCCGCGCACGTCGATGTGCTGACCGGTCTTGGTGGGATGGTAGAGGATGTATCCATCGTGCACGTGGCAACTATCTTTGGTGAAGGGATTGTATCCGCAACGCTGCTGGCGCATGTAGTTCAGCAGGAAGTCAGCCGTACCGTTATACACCTGTGCGTTGATGGCAAAGCGTGGTGAGGTGGTCTTGCCCGCCTTCAGGTAATAGGTTCCGCTGGTGGTGAAGTCGCTGAAGTCCAGTCGGTAGGTACTCTTCATTCCGCCCATCGCTCCGGTGGCCTTGGGGGTGCTGAAGGTGCGGACGGTTTCTCCGGTAAAGGCATCCACCAGTGCGTACTCTTTCACGTTGGTTCCCTCTTCGCTCATAAACACTGCTACCTTGATGGATTGAGGCAGATAGCCGAGCTGGTTGATTCTGATCCATTCGTCGGCCTGCAAGGGCAATGCCATCAAGGAGGCCAGGGCTATAAATAGCCAAAGATTCTTTTTCATAAAGAACTAGATTTTAAAGTTTATATTCTCAACTTTTATTTGTGCTGACAAAGATAGTGCGATTTCTGCTAAGAACAAAACGGAGGGAATGAAGAATGAGGAAATGAAGAATAAGGGAATGAAGAATGAAGAATGAAGAATTAAGAATTAAGAATGAGGAATGAAGAATGAGGAATGAAGAGGGGTTGTTGAGCGAAAGCGAAAAATTTCCATCCGAACGGTATTCTTCATTTCCCGAGCGAAGCGAAGGTATTCTTCATTCTTCATTTCCCTGAATCAGTTGCATTGTTTCAGCAAGTCGCGCAACTCACTATAGGGGACGCCCAACTTCATGGCCTGCTCGAAGTCTTGCTTGGCTTGCACCTTCTTCTTCTGAGTCAGATAGAGCTGTCCACGCATCAGGTAGGCCTCCACACGTGTGGCATCCAGGCGGATGGCCTCATCCAAATCCACCAGCGCTGCATCCGTCCGATTCAAGTCCTGCTCCACACCGGCTCGTGCCGTCAGCAGAAGCGCGTCGGAGGGCGACTCTTCCAGCATCTCATTCAGCACGTTCAGAGCCTCTTCGGGCTTCTTCTCCCGCTGGCACAGCGTGGCCAGTCCGAGGCGAGCGTTGTAGTGCTTTGCATCCAGCTTGAGCAGACGCTGGTAGTCGGCACGTGCAAAGGGGTAGTTGCGTTGTTGCATATAGATGTAGGCTCGCATCAGCAATGCCTCGATGTTGGTCGGCTCCACGTCCAAGGCCTGCGAGTAGTCCACCCGCGCCAAATCATCCTTCCCCAACTCCATGTAGAGCGTGGCTCGACTCAGCAAGATAGGTACCGCATTGGGTTGGGCATTCAGGGCAAAGGAGTAAGACTGCAAAGCTTCGTCATACCTGCGCTGACGACGTTGGATAGTGCCCAGGTTGGAGAACAACATGGCATTGCGCTCGTTGGCAGGGTCTAACTTCAGTGCCTGCTTGATGTACTCTTCTGCCAGCAACAAGCTATCTTGCCCGATGGCTGTTGCTGCACGCTCACACAACGCATCGTAACTCTGTGCCGAGGCGGCAACCATCCACATTGTAAGACATACAAAGACTATAAACAATCTCTTCATACTTAATCCGTTTCTTAGTTAAATCCAGTATTATAAATGAGGTAAAACATCGCTTTCTTTTGGTAAAGCCCAAGGCCCCGCCTTGCTAACTCGTAACATTGCAAAGATACAACATTGGCATGGGATTATCAAGCTTTTAAACAATCATTTTTCAATTAAAAGAAAACTTTGATATATTTTCAAATACACCTATGACAGATGACAGTAATGACAGTTATGACAGTTATTTTTTTGCTACTATTTGTACCGTACTAATGATAGGCTTTATTGTGTAAATATATTTTACTATTATATATATAATA
>JAGATY010000013.1 GCA_017621035.1 Bacteroides sp.
AGGTATCGCAAACTCTTTATAGACGAGTATTTCAGGCTTAAATACAAGTAGAAAATGAGGGCAAATACCCGCATTTATGTACTATTTTGACCAATAAACAAAAACCGCCTCGATTTTATGTACTATTTTGACCAATAAGCCACAATTATTCGGAACAAACTCTTAGTGACGTGTAAAAAAGCAAAAGCATCAACAATCATCAGATTATCAATGCTTTTTACCAGTCGGGGTGACTGGATTCGAACCAGCGACCACACGCCCCCCAGACGCGTACTCTAACCGGGCTGAGCTACACCCCGAATTGCGGTTGCAAAGGTACAGCTTTATTTTAAACTAACAAGCGTTTGAAGAAAATATTTTTTTTGAATTATGAGTTTTGAATTTTGAATTATGACTGAGAAGCTGATGAGCAAAGCGAATAATTGGGAGGCTGAGAAGAGAGAAGGGGGAAGAGAGAATTTTGAATTTTGAGTTTTGAATTATGAATTATGAATTGTGAATTATGAATAATGGGTTATGGGTTATGGGCTATGAGTTATGATTACAAAGCGCGAGGAAAGTTGAAAGATGAAAGATGACTGCGAAGCTGATGAGCGTAAGCGAATAAAGCTGAAAGTTCATACCCCTCCTTCCTAATTCTTCATTCTTCATTCTTCGTTCTTCATTCTTCGTTCATCATTCTTCATTCTAACTTAGCTCCCAACAATACCTTTTTCTGTGTTGACTGAGCGGTAATAAAGTATGGAGGCATTTTCCGGTCGGAAGAGTTTTGAGGCGGTTTCACACAAGCTTCTTGCGGTTACCTGACGATAGTTTGCCACTTCTCTGTCAATATCTTCCGCTTCCCCACACAGTTCAAAAAAGGCCAGGTTGGTGGCTACATTCAGGTAATTGATATTACCAAAGATGTGAGTTGACTCGAACTTGTTCTTCACTTTTTCCAATTCCTGCTCGCCTACCGGTTGTTGCTGCAACTCGGTTAGCACACGACGAATGGCTGCCTCTCCTTGTTCCAAGGAAACACCCTTTGCCGGTTTTCCGGTAATGGTGAGCAAGCCGGCATCACGCGAACCACTGATGTAGGCATCGATGCTTGCAAAAAGTTTTTCTTCATGCTGCAGGCGATACTTCAAACGACTGGAGTGACCGTTGGCCAGCACATCGGAAAGGATGTCGCAAGCATAGAAGTCCGGTTCGTTACGTCCGCACATGTGATACGCCATGAAGAGTGCATCCACAGGTACATTCCGTTCCACCAATAACCGACGTTCTTCTGTCTGCATCGGTTCTTGTGAGAATGTACGAGGAGAGATGGATCTGGAGGGTATCGGGCCAAACCACTTCTCTGTCAGACGCAAAGTATCGTCCCAGCTAATGTTACCCGTCACCACCAAGACTGCATTGTTGGGTGCATAGTGGTGGAAAAAGAATGATTTCACCTCGTCCAATGTGGCATCGGCAATGTGTGAGAGTTCTTTACCAATGGTAGGCCAACGATAGGGATGCACCTGATAGGCCAACGGCCTCAACAAATGTCCCACATCTCCATAAGGCTGGTTCAGACAACGTTGCTTGAACTCCTCCATCACCACCCCTCGTTGTACCTCCAGACTTTGAGGAGTGAATGCCAGCTCCAGCATACGGTCAGACTCCAACCAGAAGGCGGTCTCCACATTGGCACGAGGAATGGTCAGGTAGTAGTTTGTAATGTCATTGTTTGTCCAGGCATTATTTTCTCCACCGGCTTGTTGCAGGGGAGCATCATAATCAGGGATGTTTCGGGAACCTCCAAACATCAGATGTTCAAAAAGATGGGCAAAGCCGGTGTGGTCGGGATGCTCGTCACGCGCACCTACATCATAGAGTATGTTTAAAGCCACCATTTGTGAGCTTCTATCCTCGTAATGTACGAGTCGGAGACCATTGGCTAATGTTTGTTTGTTCAGGGTCAGGGGCATGGATTGTGAATTTTGAATTATGAATTGTGAATTATGAATTGTGACTGCGAAGCTGAGGAGCGGAAGCGAGTAATTGGGAATTTGGGAGAAGGGAGAAGAGAGAAGGGGGAGGTATGAATTGTGAACGAGAAAAGTGGAAAGTGGAAAGAGGAAAGATGAAAGTGGATTTAATACGGTACTATGAGTTATGAACTTTCAGTTTTATTCGCTTATGCTCATCAACTCGTAGTCAGTTTTCATCTTTCATCTTTCCACTTTCAACTTCCCCCACACTTCATCAATCGATTAGCGTGACTTTCAGAATCTTGACGTCTTCTTCCGGACGGTCGTTGCGATCGGTCTTCACCTTTTGGATTTTATCTACCACTTCCATGCCTTCCAGTACTTCACCAAACACAGTGTATTGACCATCCAGGTGAGGAGTACCTCCCACAGTGGTATAAGCCTGCACCTGCTCGGGAGTGAAGCGGAACTCCGGCTCCTTAGCCACTTGCGCTTCTGCCTGAGCAATCAGTGAGTCCTGCAAAGCCATCAATCCGTCTTGGTCATTCTCTTTACGCATCTTGTAGATTTGCTTCATGTGCTTTTGAGCCAATGCATTGAAGGCATTGTTCATGCGTGCATAGTTCATCTGCTGTTCCATGTTGAGCAGCGTACTATCGTTATAGACTTTACCGGTAACGATGTAAAACTGACAACCAGAAGAGGCTTTCTGGGGATTTACCTGATCACCTTGGCGAGCGGCTGAGAGTGCACCCTTCTTATGGAAGTACTTAGGATAGACAAACTCAGCAGGAATGGTATAGCCCACATCTCCTGCGCCCAACATTTGTCCCTTGGTTGCTTTCTTCGAGTCGGGGTCGCCTGCCTGAATCATGAAGTCCTTAATCACACGGTGGAAGAGTGTTCCTTCATAGGTTCCCTCTTTTGCCAACTTGATGAAGTTATCACGATGTTGAGGGGTTTCGTTGTAGAGTTTCACGAGAATATCACCCGCTGTGGTCTCTATTTTCAGTTTTGTTTCTTGTTCCATACTTTCATTTTTCTTTTGTCCCGGTTTGCAGGCCGTAAAGCAACAAACCAATAGGGTTAATAATAGAATGACGTTTTTATTCATTTCGTTTTGAAGTTATGTTTCATTTTTTACCAATGACGTTCCGGATAGAGGTCGTTCCACCACTGAGGTGCATCTTGTAACCAGCGAGCAAACCAGGCCATGATGGAGTTGTGCCACAACACGCGCTTGTCGTAATCGGCAATGAAGTGGTTCTCTCCATCCACACTGATGTATTCCACCGTCTTACCCAGAATCTTCAACGCATTGTAAAGCTGGATGCTTTCACCTGTAGGTACATTGGTATCCACCGTACCGTGAAGCAGCAACAGAGGTGTGTTGATTTTGTCTGCATTGAAGAGTGAACCATGCTTTACAAAGAGGTCGGGATTGTTCCACGGATAGCTTCCGGCTGCTGCTACCGAGTTATAGGAATATCCCCAGTAGCCTTCCCCCCAGTAGCTGGTTACGTTGCTGATTCCGGCATGAGAGACGGCTGCAGCAAAGATGTCAGTCTTGGTTTGCAGGTATTGTGTCATGAAGCCACCATAAGAGGCACCAATGCAACCAATCTTCTTCTCATCCACAAACGGATGGGCTGCACAGAACTTCTTGGTTCCCTCAATGATTTCATCAGCGGTCCAGTCACCCCAAGCATTCACGTGTCTGGCAGAAAACTCCTGTCCGAAGCCTACCGTTCCACTGGGCTGCAACACATAAACCACATAGCCGCGTGAGGCAAACAGTTGTGCACAATAAGGAGAGGTGATACCACGAGTAGAGGGAAGCGTTCCACCATAATAATATACTATCAGCGGATATTTCTTCTCTGCATCGAAAGCAGGAGGCAGGCAAACCATCCCCTTGATTAACGTGCCATCGGCAGCCGTAAAGTTCCACTCTTCCATCTTGCCCAGTTCCATCTTGGCATAGGTCTTTGCCATCGGATTGGCCAGCAGCAGAGATTGTTGTTTCTTTCCGTCGTACAAGTAGGCCACTCCCGAACTGGTATTTCCACCTCCGACATAAGCAGCCACTTGAGGGGCATCGGCAGCCACGTCAAAGTTGGTTACTACATCTTCAGCCAGGGGGAGACACTCGTAATGTTCTTTCTGAGGGTTGTAGCGATAGATACGTTCACAATCTTCGTCAGTAACCTGGAAATAGATGTTCCCGTCCGTACGATTCCAGTCACCCCAGTTGATGGTAGGGTTAAACTCTTTACTGATGGGTTTCACTTCACGAGTTGCCCGATTGAGTAAGAAAGCCTGCACGTCAAAGTCATTGGCTACAGGCAAGGAGCCACAGTTCTTCCCCACTCCACCGAAAGCCTCCGGAGAGCCTAGTACCAACAATTGAGTTCCGTCCGGAGAGTAAGAGGCACTATTAACATAGGCATCTTCCACTACCAGCGTGTCTGCCTTCAAAGTAGCCAAATCAATCTCAAAGATACTCGTCAGGCTGAAAGGACACTTCGTGATGTTTGGTTTAGAGGTACTGCAAAGCAAAGTCTTGCCATCGGCAGAGATGTCATTCAAGTAAACTGGGCGTGAACCGTAAGTCAATCGTTCCGAGAGACCGGTTACCAAATCATACTTCACCAAGTAGGAGCGATTGCGTGCCCCGGGAATGCGGTCGTCAGGCATCAGATGGCGCTTCAAGGGGCCTTCCACCTTCTCGCCTTCATCCCGTTTGCTATAAATCAGATACTCCTCGGTAGGCGACCAACGGAAGTATCCATCCGGAATATCTTCACGCACCACGGTAGTAACAGCCGTCAGCGGGTCGTAAGTAAGCAAATCCTTACTCTCTTTTCCATCCACAGTGTAATAGAGCTTGTTAGAACGAGGCATCCAGCGTGCTCCTTCCGGAACATTGCTATGAAGCGTCTTCTTACTCTTCACATCCAACAACACTCGGGTGGTTGTGGAGCGTTTGGGAGAGAAGCTTTCCGTTGAAGTCATCAGCAAATACTTACCGTTGGGTGAAAGAGAAACGGCACGAACGCGCTCGCCAAAGGCTGTTTCGTAAAGCGAAAGACGACGTTTTAGGTCGGGAGCTGCATGGATCGTAATCTCCTTAAACGCCTCATCGGCCACCACTTCACACTTCAGGGCGGGAGCCTGCTTGTCTGAAGCCAAAGAGAGCAGTTTTATCGCCAGCTCGTAATCCTTCTCCGGCTCTAGCCGAAGCGGCAGAGTGAGAGGTTTCACTTGTGAGAGCGAATCCACCACTGTCGTGTTGCTCTTTTGCAACTTACCGTTCAGATAGACCTCAAAACGAACGGGAGCATAGAGTTTCAGCGTGCCTTTCAAGAAGCGCTCGGCACGCAGATTGGTAGTAAGCAGAATCAGACGATTCTCCTCTGTCGAAGTCGGAAGCGACAGATAACCGGTTGTATCGGTCTGCAAGGTTTGAGCATGAGCCTCATCTGCCTGCAACGAGATTGCCGTCTTCAGCAGTTGGTCGGCCGTAAACTTCTCACCTTTGAAATTGAGGCTGTCGCCCTGCAACGGCATACGCACTGTTACGGCCGGAGCCACCCGATAGCTATTCAAACGCTGTTGTGCCTGTACACTCAAACCGGCTACAATAAGCATGAGTGCAGTGAGGGTCAGATGTTTCTTCATTGTCATAGAAATAGAAATGAGCTATTTAAACGCTCCCCACAAGTTACCTGCAGGCAGGGGAGCTTCCACTTCAATCAACTCTTTGGATACCGGATGAATAAAGCGGATAAAACGAGCATGCAGACAGATACTCCCGTCCGGATTGGAACGGGGGAAGCCATATTTCAGGTCGCCCTTGATAGGGCAACCCATCTTAGCCAGTTGGCAGCGAATCTGATGGTGGCGTCCTGTCTGCAGGTCAATCTCCAGCAAGTTGTAATTGTCCGAAGCTGCTATCAGACGGTAATGAAGAATGGCCTTCTTGGCTTGTGGACGTTCCTTGTCGTAAGCATAACTTTTATTCTGCTTCTCGTTCTTCACAAGCCAATGTTCCAGGGTTCCTTCCTCCTGTGGAGGGCGATTCTTCACCACAGCCCAGTAGGTCTTCTTCACCTCTTTGGTCTTGAACATTTCATTCAGACGCGAGAGTGCCTTGCTGGTTTTGGCAAACAGAACAAGACCGCTCACCGGACGGTCCAGTCGGTGTACCACACCTATAAAGACATTACCGGGCTTCTGATACTTCTCTTTCAGATATTGCTTAACGCTCTCTGAGAGGGGCGTATCTCCCGTTTTGTCTCCCTGAACAATCTCGGAAGCGGTCTTGTTGACTATAATAATGTGATTGTCTTCGTAAACGACAGTCATATTTTACATATTCATGCCACCATCAATCTGGATAACCTGACCGGACACGTAAGAAGACATATCCGAAGCAAGGAAGGTTGCCACATTGGCCACATCCTCAGGTGTACCACCACGGCGAAGAGGAATCTTCTTGCACCATTCGGCCTTTACCTCATCACTCAACGCATCGGTCATGGCAGTCATGATGAAGCCCGGAGCAATGGCATTGGCACGTACACCACGTGAGCCAAGTTCCTGTGCGATAGACTTAGCCAAACCAATCATACCGGCCTTTGAAGCAGAGTAGTTAGCCTGACCGGCATTACCGTGCACACCTACTACAGAAGCCATGTTGATGATGCTTCCGGCCTTTTGACGCATCATGATGGGTGTACAAGCGTGAATGAAATTGAAAGCAGACTTCAGGTTCACGTTGATAACCATATCCCACTGCTGTTCACTCATACGCATCATAAGTCCGTCACGAGTGATACCTGCATTGTTTACCAAGATATCGATGCGGCCGAAATCCTTGTGAATCTCAGCTACCACACGTTCGGTATCTTCAAAATTCGCAGCATTTGAAGCATAGGCTTTAGCCTTTACGCCCAACGCTTCTATTTCTTTTGCTGTTGCTTCAGCGTTCTCGTCAATCACCAAATCAGTGAATGCTACGTTTGCACCCTCTTGGGCAAACTTCAATGCGATAGCCTTACCGATGCCGCGTGCAGCTCCGGTAACAATCGCTGTCTTACCTGTTAATAATCCCATATTTATCTATTATTTAAAGATTAAAAGCTATTGTACTGTTTTCTTTCCCAACGCACCCAACACCAAACGGGTCACAAACACATCTTTTGTCTGCTCGTCCAGATTCGGGCCTATGCGTCCGCGAATGTAGGGCACTTCTATTCCCTTTACGCAATAATGGATGATGGCAGCCGTCATGTCCACATCGTCAATCTCAAACAAATCTTTCTCGATTCCTTCGCGCAAGACGGCCTTAATGAGTTCTACTTCACGAGTATCAAAGTTCTTACGCACCTTCTCCACACGCCAAATGTCGCGGAAGAAGTCGGCACGCAAAGTACCGTTTCTGTAGACCACCTCCTTTATGGCATCCAAACGTGTGTAGATCATCTCTATCATCTTCTCACTGGGCGAGATATCTTTTTCAGCCACCTTCCGCATGGTCTCAATCAAGATGTCCAGCTCAGACTCCACCACTGCATCATAGATATCCTCTTTACTTTGGAAATAAGTATAGAGTGTACGCCTGCCCTTCTTGGAGGCCAGCGCAATGTCGTTCATCGTTGTGTTCTCCACTCCCTGTTTGGCAAAGAGCTGACGAGCGACATCCACCAATTTTGCTTTTGTTTTGGATACTGCCATAGATAATTGTTTAGTTTCCGCACGTGCCTTTTATACCATTTATTGCACATTGCTGAATAATGTGAGCAAAAGTAGAGCTTTTTCCTCGTCTGCGCAAGGAAAAAGAAAAATTATCTGCATTTTATTTGCAGATTCAAAAGAAAGGCGTACCTTTGCACTCGCAAATGAGAACATCGCGGAGTGGAGCAGTTGGTAGCTCGTTGGGCTCATAACCCAAAGGTCGTCTGTTCGAGTCAGGCCTCCGCAACTAGATAGCAAGAGGAATCACACACAAGTGGTTCCTCTTTTTTGTATCCATCCCATACCTATTTCGCATGACTCCCAGGAACTTCCGAACAACAAAGTTACTTGTTTTGAGTTTGTTCCGCACTTGTGTGGAGCAGGCTGGACACTTGTGTGGAGCAAACGGGACACTTGTGTGGAGTAAATGCCGCACAAGTGTGGAAGAAACGGAAGTCTCAAACAGCAGCAGTCCGACATAAGAGAGCCGGAGAAGGCAGATTTGTCTCCTCCGGCTCTCTTTTCGCATCATTTTTACCGAAAATGCAATTTAACTGATTTTAAAAATCACCCCCGTTTGTATAAACTATGTTAAGCTCACGAGTGGGTTTATGAAGGAGGTAGAGCAGTTACTAGCAACTACTCTGCCACATTGATTTCGGCAGCAGTTTCCAGCGTAACAATCAGTTCGGCATCTTTACTCTTCGGTTGCCATACCACCCGTCGGCACTCTCCTTTACGCAAAGTGTTGTAACTAGTGCCTGCTCCGGAGAGATATTCGGTATCGATAGAGAAGTGTTGGACGTCTACCATCCAGCTTCTAGTCACATCTACATTCAGATGAAGCTCTTTGCAACTGCCACTAACCAGACTCAGTCCGGACGAAGAAGCCGGATAAAGGTTGGTGAATTGAGACGACTCAACCTTTACCTTGTCGCGAACAAAGAAAGCAAACGACTCACGTTGCAAGCCCCGGAAGGTTGTCTCCATGCCATAGACGTCTACATCCACGCGCTCTATCGTCTGAGGAATGGCAAGTGTAACCCCTTCGGCTTCCAGTTTCAGCAGACGCATATTTTCATACTCGCCCTCCAAGGGTTCCTTCGGGAAGGAGAAGAACAAACGTAACGTATCACCCTCAGGCTGCACCGACAAGAAACGTTCCAAACCGGAAGGCTGTGTAAGAATGGCTTGTCCGCCGACTGTCTCGGTAACGGTGAGGGGCGCACGTCGGAAAGAAAGGTCACGAGCCAGCACTTCCCGTCCCTCCCAATCCACGGCATTTTTCGGCTCACTCTTTGTCAGATGAATCCATTTGGCCTCCGGCAGCACGATTGTTTTCAGTTCGCCACCCACCTTGTAGAAGGTATCTTCCCAACGAGTACCCAGGGAAGCTATGTAACAGATGATTCCCACGGCCATCAGTAACAGGGTTACCAATACACCTATTATAATATATGTAGTCTTTTTCATACTATTTGTTTTTGATGTTGTCTAGATAGGTTTGATACATATCACCCAGTTCATCGAATGATATACCTAAAGTTCTCAGTTGATGAAAGAAAGAGGGAAGTTCCTCTTTCAGAAACTGTTGCCTGCGCAACTCCAGTATCTGCCGGTGTGCTCCGGGAGAAACGAAGTAGCCAATACCCCGTTTGTTGTAGATGATGCCCTGCGACTGCAGTTGGTCGTAGGAGCGCATGGTGGTATTGGCATTCACCTCCACCAGGGCTGCATACTCTCTGACCGAGGGAATACGCCCCTCTTCAGGGTACTGACCCAGCAGGATTTCATCACAAATGCGGTCAGCAATCTGTTGATAGATGCCTTTATTGTCTTTAAAATTCATACTTCAAGCCTTTAATGTTACCAACGATTGATTATCTCCATCTCCTTGAAGCGGAAGTAGGCAATCACCCAGTTGAAGAGAGACATCACCCCAAGGAAGAGTACAAACAGAAGAGCTGCCTCACCTTCGGAAAGCGAGATGGACTGATTGGAGAGATAGAAGTCATCCGGAATGACGTTTGAAACCGTACAGCCAAGCACCCAACCAAAGAGCAATCCCACAGCCAGCAGGGCTGCAACCGTCTTGGCAAAGGAGTTTTTAGGCCACAACATGGCTCCCAACACAAAGCAAGATTGCAAGAAAATGTAGAGGAAAGAGACCACAAGCAGGGTGTAATCATCCTTCGGAGCATTCTGTAGAAGCGTGTCTAGATAGGCAAAGGGAGAGACATGACTTATCATCTGTCCATACTCAGGATAGATGATTTCCAGTACAATTACCCTCGTCCAGTCAGCCAACGAGTGAATCACATAGAGCAAAAGCGGACACAACACCACAGCTACCACCCACCGAGCCAGATACTTTTCAAACTGAGTAGCAGGTAAAAGCAGTACAGAGAGGCGACCATTCTTACTCTTCAGACGCTCTCCTACCAGTGAAGCATACCAACAGCCACCGAGAAAGAGAACAACTATCAGCGAGTTAAAGACATAAGAAGCGCACAACTCTTCTCCCGTAGCAGCCACTTTATCTGCCACATGGTCGTAAGTGTTGTAACCATTTATCAGAAAGAGGATGGCCAACAAACCGTATATCATCACTATACGTAACGCATGTTTCTTCCAATCTTCCATTATCTCCTTCTTACAGAGCATGAAGAAACGTGATGCACTGAAGAAACAATCCTTACTCTTCATCATAGCTTATCATTTTTAAGGTTCAACATAGCGGTAATCTTTTGCGGATGAGAGAGCACAGCACCAAAGAGCAACTCCAGGTTAAGGTCTGTCTCATCCTCTTCCGGATTGGGCAACATCAGCAGATTGCCTTGCAGGGAGGGCAGTGCATAGAGGGCTTGAGCTGCCAACTCGCGGTCATCACTCTCCACAAACCGGAAGCAACGGCAGATGTCAAGTACCGAGGCATCCAGCAGCACACTGCGGTTGTCCATCACTAAGACGTGGTCTAACACCTTATCTATATCACGCACTTGGTGGGTTGAAATAAGAATGGTTCTCTCTTCACTCATGCCACCGGCAATAAACTTACGAAACTGACTCTTACCCGGAATATCCAGTCCGTTGGTCGGTTCATCCATCAGAAGGAGAGACACGTTGGTAGCCAGTGCAAAACTCATGAAGACTTTTTTCTTCTGCCCCATCGAAAGAGCACCAAGCCGGAGGTCAAGGTCCAGCTCAAAGAAGTGGAGGTACTTCACCATATCCTCCTTACTGAAGCGAGGATAGAAGGGTGCGTTCAGCTCAATGTAGTCGAGCAACGGCAAATCGGGCAGGTCAAATTCCTCCGGCACAAGGAACATATCCTGCAGTGTGAGAGGCAATCGACGGCGGACATCTGTCCCCATAAACTCAATCTTGCCCCGACGAGGTGTCAGCAAGCCACTCATCAAGTAGAGTAAAGTGGACTTTCCGGCTCCGTTCTTACCTAGCAGTCCATACACTCTCCCCTTCTCCAGCGAGAGGTTGAAACCGCTCAATACTTCCGCCTTGTTACGACGGTAAGCGAATGAAAGATCTTGAACATGTAACATAAGTATCGTGTTTGGTGTATTAGTATATTAGTACACCGCAAAATTATAGGTAATTTTATTGCTGACAAATTATTAGGGAAGAAATTTCACTGAAAAGGCAAATATTTTTCGTTTCACGCCTTTCAGGCACTCTAAGACAGACGAAATGGAGATTAAAAGAGACTTCTGCTACACCTTATATATATAAGAATCCCCTCCTAAGCCTGACTCAAGAGGGGATTAAAAAAATGTTTTAAAATGATTTTAATTGAAACACGGAGATACAGAGTTGTTGAGTTAAAGCAAAAGAGAGCAGGACGCTGTGGCAACAGAAGTCGGTTTCCATTGCCGAGGAAGTCACTCTCTTGCCTCAACGAAGCGTTACAGAAGCCAGCACGGGAGCATGGTCAGAGAGGAATCCACCGTCGGGCTGTTCCGAGATGACGCGATACTTGTCTACACTTACCGGGCCGTTTGTGAAGACATAGTCTATCAATCTACGCTTCTCCAGGGGCACACGGCCATAGTCGTGGAAGCTCCAAGCGGGTCCATAAGTGATGGTTGCCTCGGCACAAGCATTCTTCAAACCACCGGCAATCATGTGCTGAACCGGCTCTGAAGTGGGGATTACATTAAAGTCGCCCGTCAGCACTACCGGCAATCCCTGAGCAATTTCTGCAATCTTGGTGAGGATGAGTTCCGCACTCTTGCTTTGCGCTACCTTACCTCGGTGGTCAAAGTGAGTATTGAAGGCAGCCACTTTCTTGCCGGTAGTCTTATCTTGAAGCACAGCCCAGGTGACCATGCGCGGATAAGCCGAGTCCCAACTCTTCACTCCAATGGAGTCCGGATTCTCACTGAGGCTGAAGTTGCCGTACTTGAGGAGGTTGAAGCGTTCCGTTTTATAGAAGAGGGAACAGAATTCGCCCTTCTCTTTGCCATCGTCTCGTCCCACGCCCAAGGCCGAGTATTGGGGCAGACGTTCCATCAGGTCGTCCCGCTGATTCAGCTTTACCTCCTGCATGCCCAAGATGTCAGGGGCATAGTAAGTAATCATCTTGGCGGCATTGTCTTTCCGATACTGCCAGCTGTTGAGGCTGTCAATCGGTGTGTCCAGGCGAATGTTGAATGACATTACATCCAGTTTCACCTCTTTTGCGTCGGTGCAAGCTGTCATTTGAAAGCCTACCACCAGCAACGCGAGCATTGCAAATTTACTTTTCATATCCATTTTGTATTAGTTGTGTGATAGTTTCCATTGGTCACTTCGGAAAGGAAAGGCGGGAAGGCCTTCCTTGTTATAAAGATTGGCACGGAAGAAGTGTCCCCACCCATAGCGCACGGCCACCGGATGAGAGACCTGCGGAGAGGAGACTTCTACCCTACTGCCACGGATTACAGCCTTTGCCGGATAGAAACGACCGTCGCTTCCGGCCACCACGAAGCCCTCTACGGGTGCATCATTGGGTGTCATCAATCCCTGCTTGGCATATTTAAAAGTGAGAATCAGTTTGTCGCCTTGCACCTTCAGTTTGTGAAACAAGGGGCCGCAACAGGCCACCGGATGGTCATACTGTTTAGCCAACGCCCACAGTGCCAGGCGCTCTCCGGCAATACGTTTGTTGCGGGGATGGATGTCCAGTGAGTCGCCGGCATCAGGCACAGTGGCCATTCCCAGGTTCTTCAGGCCGCTCTGCCAGACATTGAGTTGCGCTTCCCTGAGCAGCGGAGGGAGGTCGACGTGCGGGGCTACCTGCATAAAATAGAAGGGCATATCCGGTTGTTTCCACTCTTTGCGCCAGCTGTTTATCAGGTTGGTGAAGACCTGTTCGTAGGCTTCTGCACGCGGCCAGTTGCTTTCAGCCTGATACCAGATGTTACCTTTGAGCGTGAAACCCAGGATGGGTGCCACCATGCCATTCCAACAGACGGCAGGATGCTTATGGGCTTGGTGATACTCTTTGAATTTGGCAAGTACGGGAGCATAGAGCGAGTCGTGCTGCATGACCGACATTTTAGTCCACGACTCGGCATGCGTACCGCCCCACGTGCACTGAATGATGCCCACAGGGAGGCGTAAAGCGGTATGCAGACGGCGACCAAAGACAAAGGCGATGGCCGAAAAGTCGTACAGTTCACTTGGCTTGCAGCTCACCCAACGGCCTTTGCAGTCGTCCAACTCTTCTGTTTCAGACAGCTGTGGTTCCATGCGAAAGAGCCTCAGTTCGGGGTAATCAGCATCCCGAAGCTCCTCCTCGGCATTCTCCATGCCGGTCTGCCAGTAGACGTCAGGGTGTTTGCATACCGGAAACTCCATGTTACTCTGACCGCTGCAGAGCCACACCTCTCCAATCAACACATTATTTATATATAAGGTGTCTTTCTCCCAAATGCGGATTTGCTGATTGCGACAAGCCTTCGGAGTGGGAACCTGCAGGCGCCAACGCCCCTCTGCATCGGCCTCGGTCACCAACGGGGTGCGCCTCCACGAGGGTAACACATGCACCCTCTCCCCCGGTGAAGCCTTTCCCCAAAGGTTTACACGGGTGCGCTGTTGCAGAACCATGTTGTCGGAGAAGATGGCCGGAAGCCGCACTTCCGCCCACAAAGCAGAGAAGATTCCGCCTAGAAACAGTAGCAAAACAGTGAAGCGTTTCATGGATGTGAGCTATTGGATTAACGCCTCAAAGGTAAGCATTCTTGCACAGCTTTTCACTCCCGTTCCTCCTTTTTCTCTCCCAAAATTCATTTTAAAGCCTACCAAACACCGCTCCGGCACCACATTTCTGCTCGCCCTCAACCATTCCTATCTCTATCCGCATCCTTTCTTATCCCCCAACATCAACTCTCCAACCCTTCCCTACCAGAGTTCCTACCCCACCTGAAGCCTCATCAAATGCCCACTCTCCCCACCTCAAATACCCACCGTTCCCCCATCAAATCACCTTTGTTGAAAAGATAAAAGCCTTTTATCTGAAAAAAGAAAGCCTTTCTTTTCCCATAAGAAAGCCTTTCTATAGGTGAAAGAAAGGCTTTTAAGTTTCAAACAGTGGTAAACTGATGTAGGAACACTCCTAGAGGGGGTGGGGATGAAAGGTGAAAAGAGGGGGCTTCAAACGGCATAAGAGGGCGGACATGCAGGTGGGTGTCGGAGGTTGGAAGCGGGTGTCGGCTGAGGAAAAGGAGAAAAAAGAGCGGCTTTGGCAGTACTTCGGTTGCATATAGGAGGGCAGAAATTGAATAAAAATACTCAAAAAGTCTTCGCTTATTGCATAATCTTTGTGGAATAATGCGTAACTTTGCGCCCGTTTAGTATAATTATGCAATAAGATGAAGAATAAATCCACTCGACTGGAATGTATAAAAATGATTATTTCAAGCCGTGATGTAGGTTCGCAAGAGGAGCTGTTGCAGGCTTTACAAGTGGAGGGCTTTGAGCTGACACAGGCCACTCTGTCACGCGACTTGAAACAACTGAAGGTGGCCAAAGCGGCTAACACTGCCGGTAAGTACGTGTACGTGTTGCCCAACAACATCCTCTATAAGCGGAGCAATGAACGTCCTGCAAATGAGATGCTTATGACTACCGGATTCGTTTCATTGCAGTTCTCCGGAAACATTGCCGTGATTCGTACCCGACCGGGATATGCCAGCAGTATTGCTTACGACATAGACAATCGGGAGTGCAGTGCCATCCTGGGCACCATTGCCGGTGATGACACCATCATGATGGTGCTTCGCGAGGGTGTAAATGAGCAGGAAGTACGTGGATTCTTATCCCAAATCATCCCCAATATTGCATAAATATACACATAGAAAGTAGACCTAAAAGTAACTAAATAAAGACAATGGAGAATAAACACATTGATGTGATGGTAGCAGATGCCTCACATGAAGTTTATGTAGACAAGATTCTGGACACCATACGCGAAGCCGCCAAGGTGCGCGGAACCGGTATTGCCGAACGTACCCATGAGTACGTGGCAACCAAAATGAAAGAGGGAAAAGCCATCATTGCCCTGTGTGGCGATGACTTTGCCGGATTCACTTACATCGAGAGTTGGGGCAACAAGCAGTATGTGGCAACCTCAGGACTTATCGTTCATCCCAACTATCGCGGCTTGGGACTGGCCAAACGAATCAAAGCCGCCTCGTTCCAATTGGCACGTCTGCGCTGGCCCTGGGCCAAGATATTCTCGCTGACAAGCGGTGCAGCAGTCATGAAGATGAATACCGAGCTGGGATATGTGCCGGTGACTTTCAACGAGTTGACAGACGACGAAGCCTTTTGGAAAGGATGTGAAGGGTGCACTAACCACCACATTCTGATGGAGAAGAACCGCAAGTTCTGTATCTGTACCGCCATGCTGTACGACCCCAAACTGCACGAAGAAGACCAAATTTAACAACATTTCCGACCTCCGGATTCCCCTCGACAAGCAACTTGGCGAGCAAGCGGAGGTCACAAAGTATAAACAACGAAGTATGGAAACAAAAAAGAAGAAAGTAGTAGTCGCATTCAGCGGCGGGTTGGACACCTCATTCACTGTGATGTATCTGGCCAAGGAAAAGGGTTATGAAGTATATGCAGCGTGTGCCAACACCGGCGGATTCAGCCCTGAGCAACTCAAGACAAACGAAGAAAACGCATATAAGCTGGGTGCCGTGAAGTACGTAACACTGGACGTAACCCGCGAGTATTACGAAAAGTCACTGAAATACATGGTCTATGGCAACGTGTTGCGTAACGGAACATACCCCATCTCAGTAAGTTCGGAACGCATCTTCCAAGCATTGGCCATCGCCCGTTACGCTAACGAAATCGGTGCCGATGCCATTGCACACGGCTCTACCGGAGCAGGCAACGACCAGATTCGTTTCGACATGACCTTCTTGGTAATGGCACCGGGCGTGGAAATCATTACGCTGACACGCGACATGACACTGACTCGTCAGGAAGAGATTGACTACTTGAACAAGCATGGATTCCCGGCAGACTTTGCCAAATTGAAGTACTCATACAATGTTGGTCTGTGGGGAACTTCCATCTGTGGCGGAGAAATTCTGGACTCAGCACAGGGTTTGCCTGAGTCTGCATACCTCAAGCATTGCACCAAAGAGGGTAGCGAGCAGCTGCGACTGACCTTTGAAAAGGGTGAATTGAAGGCTGTCAATGATGAACAGTTCGACGACCCCATCAAGGCCATTCAGAAGGTAGAGGAGATTGGTGCTGCTTACGGCATCGGTCGTGACATGCACGTGGGCGACACCATTATCGGTATTAAGGGACGCGTTGGCTTTGAAGCTGCAGCCCCGATGCTGATTATCGGCGCTCACCGTTTCCTGGAAAAGTACACCTTAAGCAAATGGCAACAGTACTGGAAAGACCAAGTGGCCAACTGGTACGGCATGTTCCTGCACGAAAGTCAGTATCTGGAACCGGTTATGCGCGACATCGAGGCCATGCTGACCGAGAGTCAACGCAACGTAAACGGTACTGCCATCTTGGAACTTCGTCCGTTGTCATTCTCAACAGTAGGTGTAGAGTCGGCAGACGACTTGGTGAAGAACAAGCTTGGTGAGTATGGCGAGACCCAGAAGGGTTGGACGGCAGACGATGCCAAGGGCTTCATCAAAGTCACTTCAACCGCTCTGCGTGCTTACTATGCTAACCATAAAGACGAAAAGATTTAATTCAATAACACAGATTCAATGATTGATGCACGGTGGTTTCATCTCCTGCATCAATCATTTCCATAAACACCTTTTTAAACTTCCAAACAATGAATAAGAAACTCAGACGCTCCACAAAAGATTGTAAAATTGCCGGTGTATGCGGCGGTCTTGCCGAGTATTTTGACATCGATTCAACCATTGTACGCATTGTCTACCTGATTGCCTCCCTCTGTTCTGCTGCTTTCCCCGGATTGCTGATATACCTGATTCTCATGCTGGTCATGCCTAAGGATAACAACGTCATCGAAATCAAGTAAGAAAGGTAGCCATATGATTAGAGTAGGTATTATAGGCGGCGCCGGTTATACCGCAGGTGAACTCATCCGTCTCTTATTGAATCACCCCGAAGCAGAAATCATTTTCATCAACAGTGGCAGTAATGCCGGCAACAAGATAACCGACGTACACGAAGGTTTGTACGGGGAGACCGACCTGGTATTCACCGACGAGCTGCCTTTGGAAGAGATTGATGTACTGTTCTTCTGTACCGCACATGGCGATACAAAGAAATTCATGGAGAGTCACAACCTGCCGGAAGGACTGAAAGTAATAGACCTTTCCATGGATTACCGCATCAAGAGCGATGACCACGACTTCATTTATGGACTGCCCGAGTTAAACCGACGTGCCACTTGTAAGTCACAACACGTGGCCAATCCCGGTTGCTTTGCCACTTGCATCCAACTCGGATTACTTCCCCTGGCCAAGAATCAGTTGCTGAAAGGCGACATCATAGTGAATGCCATTACAGGCAGTACCGGTGCAGGTGTAAAGCCCGGTGCCACCAGTCACTTCAGTTGGCGCAACAACAATCTGAGCGTTTACAAGGCTTTCGAACACCAACATGTGCCCGAAATCAAACAAAGTCTGAAGCAGTTACAGCCCGACTTCGATAGCGAGATAGACTTCATCCCCTACCGTGGCGACTTCCCACGCGGCATCTTCTGTACCATTGTCGTAAAGAGTGATAAGCCCGTTGATGAACTTACCAACATGTATAAGGAGTATTACGAGAAAGACTCCTTCACCCATGTGGTTGAAAAGAACATCGACTTGAAGCAAGTAGTGAACACAAACAAATGTTTGATTCACCTGGAGAAGCATGGCAACAAGTTACTTATCATCTCCTGCATCGACAATCTGCTTAAGGGAGCCAGTGGTCAAGCCGTTCACAACATGAACCTCTTATTCAACTTGGAAGAAACTATCGGCCTCAAGCTGAAGCCTTCCGCTTTCTAATTGTAATGAAGAATAACAAGAAACAACCGAATGAGTGAGTGAAAAATTCTTCATTCATCATTCATCATTCTTAATTTATATGATTCTTTTCGACGTATATCCTCTATTTGATATCAACATAGTCAAGGGAAAGGGATGCCACGTGTGGGACGAACAGGGCACAGAGTACCTGGACTTGTATGGCGGGCATGCCGTTATCAGCATTGGTCATGCACACCCGCATTACGTTAAAATGGTTAGCGAGCAGGTTGCCTCACTGGGTTTCTACTCCAATTCAGTAGTCAACAAGCTGCAAGTAAAGCTAGCCGAGCGTCTGGGCAAAGCCTGCGGATATGAAGATTACCAATTTTTCCTCATCAACAGTGGCGCAGAGGCAAACGAGAATGCACTCAAATTGGCCTCCTTCCACAACGGCCGCACCCGTGTTTTAGCAGCAGAAAAAGCCTTCCACGGGCGTACTTCGCTGGCTGTAGAAGTTACCAACAACCCTAAAATCATTGCCCCCATCAACGCAAACGGGCATGTAACCTACCTCCCCTTAAACGATTTGGAGGCCTGGAAGCGTGAGATTGAGAAGGGTGATGTCTGTGCTGTCATCATCGAATGCATTCAAGGTGTGGGTGGCATACGCATGGCAACTGCAGAGTTCTTACAGGGCTTGCGTGAAGCATGCGACCGCACTGACACCGTCTTGATATGTGACGAGATTCAGTGTGGTTACGGCCGAAGCGGAAAGTTCTTTGCGCATCAGCACCTCGGCGTGAAGCCCGACATGATTACCGTAGCCAAAGGCATCGGCAACGGCTTCCCGATGGGTGGTGTACTGATTGCGCCCAAGTTCAAGCCTGTTTACGGACAGCTTGGCACTACTTTCGGAGGCAATCACTTGGCTTGCGCGGCTGCCCTGGCTGTGCTTGACGTCATCGAGGAGGAGAAGTTGGTGGAGAACGCAGCCCGTATGGGAAGCTTCCTGCTTAACGAACTCAAGAAGATGCCGCAAATCAAAGAGGTGCGTGGCGAAGGCTTGATGATTGGCATGGAGTTTGAACAGCCCATCAAGGAGATACGCACCCGACTGCTGAAGGAGCAACACGTCTTTACCGGCGTAAGCGGAACCAACGTCATCCGACTGCTTCCGCCTCTCTGCCTCAGCATGGAAGAGGCCAAGGAGTTCCTTGTCCGCTTCCGCAACCTATTGGCTTAAACGCGAGTGCCGACACCGTGCGGTACCGCCCGTTATACAGATTGACAATCAGCAACTGCATATCCCCGCCGACTCGATTGACGGGGATATGCTTTATCAGTCAACGTCCGCAAGGCAACACCTGCAATAGTTCAAACTCACAATCAATAATCCTCATGAAAAAGAAACAAATCCTCCTCGCCCTGCTCACACTCATCGTGCCGGGCCTCCTATTGACCGCCTGCCAAAGCAAGCAAGCAGAGAAACCGTCCGCCACTTGGACCGCTGAAGAAGAAGCCTTGGTGCACTCCTACAACGATTCCATCATGCGCCTCTGGCTGGTAGAGAGTGCTTCCGACTCACTCTTCCTCCGCCAAGCCTGCACACCGCTTACGCGAGAAGATGTGGCCGACACCCTGTTCCAACAACTCAAACACCAGATGTTACTCACAGTTACCAATCCCGAGAATGAGGGAGTAGGCATTGCCGCTCCACAAGTAGGAATCGGTCGGCGACTGGTTGCTGTGCAGCGACTGGACAAAGCCGGGGAACCTTTTGAGTTCTATATCAATCCCCGCTTCACATACCTTTCGCCCGACAAGCAGACAGGTTGGGAAGGCTGTCTCTCCATACCCGGCCGACGCGGAAAGGTGCAACGCAGCACCCACGTCGTGCTTCAGTACAACGACGAAACCACGTTTGAGCTGTGCACCGACACTGTCCGCGGCTTCACCGCCATTATCTTCCAGCACGAGCTGGACCACTTGGACGGAACGCTCTACACCGACCGCGCAGACACCGTTCTTATCCGCTAAAGCAGACGCACACACACGGGCCATCCTCCGGTAAGCAACTTCCCAACCGGCACATGCACTCTGCCCGTGCTCCGCATACGTACCGATATTGCACAAGATGCCAACTTGTGCTGCACAAGATGCCATCTTGTGTAGCATAAGATGCCATCTTGTGCATCTTTTCTTTTAATGCGGAGGGTGACGGGAATCAGTGTGCCAACTCTCGGCAATAAGTCCGGAGGGCGGCTCGTCGGTGTGAGGAGAGTGTTCTTTACGTATGCGGCAGCCCCTCTGTTCCAAACTTCTTCACCCGTTTTGCCTATAAAAGGCAGTTTTTCAGCATTTAGTAAGCCATATTCCGGCACAAATCGTTACCTTTGCTTGCAAGAATCGTTTTTTTAAGATAAAAAGATATGAAAATAGCCATTATTGGAGCCGGCAACATGGGAGGAGCCATTGCCCGGGGACTTTGCAAGGGAAGCGTCGTGAAACCGGAAGATATCACCGTGAGCAACCCTAGTTCGGGAAAACTGGATGCTTTGAAGGCAGAGTTTCCTACGCTAAATGTCACCCACAGCAACACCGAGGCCGCCGCCGGAGCAGACATAGTCATGCTGGCCGTGAAACCTTGGCTGGTGGAGAAAGTCATCCTAGAGATACGACCGACAGAGCAACAAACACTGGTCTCCATAGCTGCAGGCGTCACCACCCGCGAACTGGAAATCTACAGCGATAACCCGCAACAGCCCTGCTTCCGCGTGATACCCAACACAGCCATCAGCTTGCAACAGAGCACCACACTGCTTGCCTGCAACGCTTGGGCAGCCGACAAGCAAGAAACACTCCTCCAACTCTTCCGCGAGATGGGAGAAGTTTTCCTGCTTCCCGAAGCCAAAATGGCGGCAGCCACGGCTATGACATCGTGCGGCATCGCCTATGCTTTGAAGTACATTCAAGCTGTGATGCAGGCAGGCATCGAGCTAGGAATCTATCCGCAGGATGGCATGAAGATGGTGGCTCAATCCATGAAAGGAGCAGCCGAACTGATATTGAAGAACGAAACTCACCCTTCTGTGGAGATTGACAAAGTATGTACTCCCGGCGGGCTTACCATAAAAGGCATCAACGCTCTGGAAGAGCAAGGCTTCACCACCGCGCTGATTAAAGCCGTGAAAGCATCTTGCAGGTGAGGCGGTGCATACTTTGAAGAAAGGTAACTCTGCCTTTGAGGAGATGTAACTCACTCTTTAAGGAGATGTAACTCAGTCCCCCTCTACGAGGGGGTGCCCTTTGCTGACTCTTTCCTAAACACAAAGAAGAGAAGAAGGAGTCGGGAGAAGAATAAGAAAAAGAGAAACTATAACAACCATAAAAGAAAAAGACATGAATGACCAAATCAAACAAATTGCAGAACGGTTACGCGGCTTGCGTGACGTACTGGACTTGACCGCGGCTGACATAGCGGCTGATTGCGGCATCTCCCTGGAAGAGTACCAGCAGGCAGAGAGCGGGCAGAGCGACATCTCGGTGAGCATGTTGCAAACCATCGCTCGCAAGTATAAGATGAGTCTGGACGTGCTGATGTTTGGTGAAGAACCAAAGATGAGCAGCTACTTTCTTACGCGCGCCGGCAAAGGTGTAAGCGTGGAGCGCACCAAAGCTTATAAGTATGAGTCACTCGCTTCCGGCTTCCGCGACCGTAAGGCAGACCCGTTCATTGTAACCGTGGAGCCTACCGATGCACCCATGCACCTCAACAGCCATGCCGGACAAGAGTTCAATCTCGTAGTGGAAGGCCGCCTCTTACTCAGTATCAATGGTAAGGAGTTGATACTGAACACGGGAGACAGCATCTACTTTGACTCCACACAACCGCACGGCATGAAGGCGCTGGATGAGAAACCCGTGAGATTCCTTGCTATCATTTTATAACCGACAGTCGGACTTAAATCACTATCCAAACACATGTTAGAAAGATTTGTTCCTAAGACACAATTTACCTCACAAGAGGATTTTATAAAGACATTACAGATAAACGTACCCGAGAACTTCAACTTTGGGTACGACGTAGTAGATGCCTGGGCCGCAGAACAGCCGGACAAGAAGGCCATTCTCTGGACTAACGACCAGGGCGCATCGCACCAATACACCTATGCCGAACTGAAGGAGAAGACAGACCGTACGGCCTCTTACTTCCAAAGTCTGGGTATTGGCAAGGGCGACATGGTGATGCTGATACTGAAACGCCGCATCGAGTTCTGGTTCTCAACCATTGCTCTGCACAAGCTTGGTGCTGTGGTGATTCCTGCCACTCACTTGCTTACCAAGAAAGATATTGTCTACCGTTGCAACGCAGCTACCATCAAGATGATTGTATGCGCAGGCGAAGAGGTGATTACTAAGCACATCATCGACGCCCTCCCTGACAGTCCGTCACTGGAGAAGCTGGTCAGCATAGGGCCGGACGTTCCCGAAGGCTTTGAAGACTTCCAACAAGGCATAGCTCAAGCAGTGCCCTTTGAAAGACCGGCAGTCGTGAATAGCAATTCAGACATTTCGCTCATGTACTTCACTAGCGGAACTACCGGCGAGCCGAAGATGGTGGCTCACGATTTCACCTACCCGTTGGGACACATTGTTACAGCCAGCTTCTGGCACAATCTGCACGAGAACAGTCTGCACCTCACCATTGCCGACACCGGCTGGGGAAAGGCTGTGTGGGGCAAGCTGTACGGGCAAATGATTGCCGGTGCCAACATCTTCGTCTATGACCATGAGAAGTTTACGCCGGCCGACATCTTACAGAAGATTCAAGATTGCAAGATAACCTCTCTGTGTGCCCCGCCCACCATTTACCGCTTCTTGATTAAAGAAGATATTACTAAGTATGACCTGTCCTCTCTTGAATACTGTACTACAGCGGGTGAGGCTCTGAACCACTCTGTGTATGAGACCTTCAAGAACATCACCGGCATCCGTCTGATGGAGGGCTTCGGCCAGACAGAAACCACGCTTACGCTGGGCACCTTCCCCTGGATGGAGCCAAAGCCGGGCAGTATGGGCGTACCCAATCCGCAGTATGACATCGACTTGCTCACACCCGACGGACGCTCTGCAGAAGATGGCGAGCAGGGACAGATTGTTATTCGCACCGACAAGTGCAAGCCGCTTGGCCTCTTCACAGAGTATTACCGCGCCCAAGAGTTAACCGATGATGCCTGGCATGACAACATCTACTACACCGGAGATGTGGCTTGGCGCGATGAAGATGGTTACTTTTGGTTCGTGGGGCGTGCAGACGATGTTATCAAGAGTTCGGGCTACCGCATAGGCCCCTTCGAGGTAGAGAGTGCACTGATGACTCACCCGGCCGTGGTGGAATGTGCCATTACCGGCGTGCCGGATGAGATTCGCGGACAGGTAGTAAAGGCTACCATCGTGCTGAGCAAGGACTACAAAGCACGCGCAGGGGAAGAGTTAATCAAGGAACTTCAGAACCACGTGAAGCGAGTAACCGCACCTTATAAGTACCCGCGTGTCATCGAGTTCGTAGACGAGTTGCCCAAGACCATCAGTGGAAAGATACGTCGTGTGGAGATTCGTAAGAATGACAGCAAATAAGAAGAAAACATCATGAACCGATTACTTACATTGCTTGTGCTAAGCCTGCTAGGGCTTGGCACACTTTTTGCACAATCTTCTGCCGTAAAGAAGATTATTGAGACAGGAACCAGTGACAATCAGACCATGCGTCACCTGGACATTCTGACCAATCGCTTCGGTGGCCGTCCCGTTGGGTCAGATGCTTACGAGAATGCTGCCGCCTGGTTGCAGCACGAGTTCAAGAAGTGGGGCATAGAGACCTACACCGAGGAGGCCGGTGAAGTATCTGTAGGATTCAACCGTGGAGCTTGGTTCGGTCGGTTGATTGGGGGTGACGAGCCAATGACTCTTCACTTTGCAACGCCCTCTTACACTGCAGGCACTCACGGTGTGGAACGCGGGCACGTACTGATTGAACCGCAAACTGAGGCTGAACTTAACCGGATGAGACATGCACTGAAAGGAGCCTGGGTACTCATTTCCGGCAGAAGCAGCGGTTGGCCGGTTGGACACTCTCACCGCAACGACTCACTCCGAGCCGCCATCAAGGCAGAGAATCTGACCATCAGCAAGCAGAACGATTCACTCAGACATGAGAACTGGACAAAGGGAACCAAGCACAAAATGATTCCTTTGCGCACATTCCCTGCCCTCTATTACGACGAAATGGTGGCAGCAGGTGTGCGTGGATTTGTACAAGCAGCACCGGTTCCCATCACAGCCCTCTACGACCGACCGCTCTTGAATGAGATTAAGCCCACCTTTGAGGAACTGCCCACCGTGTGTGACATCAAGCTGGATGAGCACCAATATAATAAGGTGTATCAGATGGCCAAAGAGCGTCGGGACATCTGGTTGGAGTTCGACATCCGCAACTACTTCAAGTTGGGACCGGTTAAGTACCACAACATCATCGGTCGCATCAAAGGAAGCAAGTACCCGAACGAATACGTCATCATATCCGGACACCTGGATGCGTATGACAGTGCCAGTGGTGCAGTGGATTGCGGTACCGGCATTGGCCCACTTATGGAGGCAGCTCGTCTGCTGGCCTTATCAGGCGCCAAACCTAAACGTACGATTCTTTTCGTTGCTTTTGCTGCAGAGGAGTTTGGTTTGTTAGGCGCTCAGGCCTACGTCAAAGCACACAAGAAGGAGCTTTCAAAGATATCCAACCTCTTCAATCGGGATGGTGGTCCCACTCCTCCGGTAGGCATCAGCGTGCCTAAAGCTATGTATGACGACTTTGTGAAGATATGCGAACCTATCAAAGATATCAATCCCGACTATCCTTTTGAAGTAACCGTTGCCCAACCGCGTAAGCGTCCCACCAAGTTTGGAGGCACAGATGCCACCGTCTTTGCCGTAGAGGGAGTGCCCACTTTCGGCTTCCGCGAGCAAGACTTCAAAGGATATAATTTCGACTATCGGGAAATCTGGCATACCGAACGTGACTACTACAACAAGTTAATTCCCGAATACTTGGAGCATACATCAGTAGTCACAGCCATTGTAGCTCTGGGAGTGGCCAACCTTGACCACCAGCTTTCGCGCGAAGGAATGTTTACCGAAGAGTAACTTGCACGTGCACACAGCAGTTTCCATCCGGTAACTACATACAACAAAGTCTCTTGTTTGACTTCCCCTTTGAAGAACAAACAAGAGACTTTACTTATGTTATATGCCTACTTCTGACTAACGTTTCCGCTCAATGTCCTCCTGACGCAGGAAGGCATCATTATAGCGGGCACCCCACAGTTCATAACGATCAATCTGTTTAACCATCTTCTTACTGAACTCTTCCCACGACTTGACGGCAGGTTGTGACCAGGCACTTTCTGCCAAGGCTGCCAATCGGGGGAACAGGTTGAACTCTGCTTTCCAGGTATTCTGTGTGTACTCTGTCCACAAACAGCCCTGAACACCCATCACACGAGAGAGTTGCTCGGCAGTCAAAGTATCCGGGACAGCCTCAAACTCATACACTTTCTGCAAAGTAAGAGGACCGTTAGGGCCAATCTCCTGCTGCAAGCGGCTCTCCTTCTTATTCAGATAATACCAGCCGGAGCAGGCAAAGATGGTTTGATTACCCGCTTCCAAGGCATGAATGCCATGTGTAGGTCTGCGCCAGTTCATAATGATGCACTCCTTGGATATGCCACCCTCCAGCACTTCATCCCATCCGATGGCACGTTTCCCGTTGCGTTGAATCACCTCTTGCACGTGATGAACAAAGTAACTTTGCAATTCTTTCTCATCTTTCAAGCCCTGCTCACGCATAAACTGCTGGGTACTTTCTGAGGCTTTCCACCACTTCTTGGCACATTCATCTCCACCCAAATGAATGTAAGGACCGGGGAAGAGGCTGCACAACTCGGTGAAAACATCAGACAAGAAGGTGAAGACCTCCTCTGTAGGAGCCAGTACATTGTTGAATCGGTTGTAAATACCCCAGGTGCGAGCACACGACTGCTCGGCATCTGGAGTGGTGCTAAAGGCAGGATAAGTAGCCAGCACAGCCATGCAATGCCCGGGGATGTCTATCTCCGGAATCACTGTAATGTGACGTTCCTGAGCATACCGAACCACTTCGGCCACCTCTTCCTGTGTGTAATAACCGCCGTAAGGAAGAGGCTGATACTTACCGGGATAGTAACCCACAATCTCGCCATCGCGATAGGCACCTACTTCTGTCAGTTCCGGTCTGCACTTCAACTGGATTCTCCATCCCTGATCATCTGTCAAATGCCAGTGAAAGAAGTTAAGTTTATGCAGTGCCATATAGTCTAAGTATCGTTTGATGAACGCCACCGGAAAGAAGTGGCGTACCACATCGAGGTGCATTCCACGATAAGCAAAGCGCGGATAATCTGTCACCTCCACTGCCGGCAACAAAGGTACGATACCAGCCTGAGTAGGTAACAATTGAATGAGGGTCTGCACTCCATAGAATACACCTGCAGCATCGTTACCCTGCACAGTCACACCGCCTTGGGGAGTGATGCTCAACCGATAGCCGCCGGAGATGGAGTCGTTGTGAAGATTTATCAGTGTAATGGCAGCCTCTTGTCGCATCTGCTGCCCCTTTTTCTGCTTCTTGGCAGGCATTTGTAGGTGGGTTCTAAGCCCTAAGTATTGTTCCAGGTAGGCAGAGAGATAATTGCCCGTAGGTTCCAAATCGGTTTCCGACAAGCAGATAGCAGCCTCTTGTTGCAACCGGAACTGCAACGTATCAGTCACTCTGACCTCTACCGGCTGGGGAACAATCTGTATAGAAGAGTGTTGCGCCTGCATCCAGAGTGAGTACAGAGAGACTAGCAGTAGTAATACTTTCTTCATTTGATAGATATTTTAAGGTTAATGATTATCGTTTCCAAGCCACCTTCTTCTTACGCGGAAAGAAGGGTGAGTAGCGAATGCCCCACAGTTCATAGCGTTCCAGCTGGGTTACAAGTTTATCAGAAAAGTGACTCCACCCCTTACGCTCAGGCAGGCTCCAGCCATTCTCACTCAACGCAGCCATGCGCGGAAAGGCACTAAACTCTACCTTCCAGGGACTTCGGGTGTACTCAGTCCATAAGCAGCCCTGCACTCCAATGATGTTTTCGGCCTCTTGTTCACTTAATCCCTCGGGCACAATGGCATACTCATACACCCGCTCCACGGGAATGGCAATAGCATCGGGACCCACTTCGCGCTGAGAAGCACTCTCCTTCAGGTTGAAATACATACGATAGATACTGGTAGAGATGGTACGATAACCTGCCTTTGCCGACCGCTTACCTACCGACGAACGACGCCAATTCATTACTATACAATCCTTAGACAAACCGCCATCCAATATCTCATCCCAGCCCACCAGCGTCTTTCCACGCTGATCCAGCACTGCCTTTACGTGGTGAATAAAGTAACTTTGGAGTGCATCTTCATCTTTCAACCCCTGTGTTTGCATAAAGTGTTGAGCCTGCGGCGACTGCCTCCACCAGCATTTAGCACACTCATCTCCGCCTACGTGTATGTAGGGACCGGGGAAAAGGTCACACACCTCATTGAATACATCTGTCAGGAATCGGAACACCTCCTCTGTAGGAGCCAGCACATTATTCTGTTTCTCAAACACATGCCACGTTTTTGCACACTCCTTCACTGTCTCCGGCTCGG
Organism: Bacteroides sp.; assembly: GCA_017621035.1. GTDB lineage: Bacteria > Bacteroidota > Bacteroidia > Bacteroidales > Bacteroidaceae > Bacteroides. The sequence continues at coordinate 27,956 of JAGATY010000013.1, forward strand.
TACCGAAGTGCGGAAAGGCTTGCAGCACTGCCATACAATGACCGGGAATATCCACCTCCGGAATCACTGTAATGTGACGTTCTTGCGCGTAGCGAACTACCTCCGCCACATCTTCTGCCGTATAATATCCTCCGTAAGGTTGCTCTTGATATACACCGGGATAGACACCTTCTATCTCACCCGCGCGCATACTTCCCGCCTGTGTCAGTTGCGGATAGCATTTCAAGTCCAGTCGCCACCCCTGGTCGTCGGTCAGATGCCAATGAAAGAAGTTTAATTTGTGCAGTGCCATGCGGTCAATATATTGTTTGATGTAGGCAACCGGAAAATAGTGGCGTACCACATCGAGATGCATACCTCGGTAAGCAAAGCGCGGATAGTCCGTCACCTCCACCATCGGCAACTGCGGCACGATACCTGCACGAGTGGGTAACAACTGAATGAGAGTCTGTACCCCGTAGAACAAACCTGCTGCATCGTTCCCTTGCACAACTACCCCTGACGCATCTACCGTCAGTCGGTAACCTCCACTCTGTCGTCTGTTTTTAGCATTCACAAGCCGAACGGCACACACATTCGTCGCCACATCATCTGTAACTAACTTCTTCACAGAGAGTGGTAATCCCAAATAGCGTAGCGCATAATCTGCCAAATACGCAGCCTCAAACCGTACCGAGCGATCCGAATAGCCAACCACGGCTCCCCGCCACAACCGAAAAGTCTTGTCTCCCATCCGTCTCACCTCCACCGGTTCAGGCACAATGTGTAAACACTTCTCCTCCATCTGCATACTATTTAAATGATACAAAACTTACACTTCTCATTCATTTCTCTATCCACCACATCATATTTCTCGCAAAGATAATTAGAATAATTGATAAGAAGAATTTCCTATTCCTATTAGCTGAAATGTAAGTTTACCTCCACTGAACTACAGCCAAACCCTTACGGGCATTCCTTTGGCTACCCAGCAAAATGAAAGCACCTCAAAATCATACGATTAAGAGGTGCTTACTGTACTCGAAGCGGGACTTGAACCCGCACAGCCGCAATGGCCAAAGGATTTTAAGTCCTTCGTGTCTACCATTCCACCATTCGAGCAGCCTAGTAAATGGAGCGGAAAACGAGGCTCGAACTCGCGACCCCAACCTTGGCAAGGTTGTGCTCTACCAACTGAGCTATTTCCGCAAAGGGTTTCTTGAAGAACGGGTGCAAAGATAAAGAGTTTCCTTGTTACGGCCAAATCTTTTTAACAGAAAGTGCAATCTCAGTTAGATACATGAAGGGTTTGCCCCGAGAGGCGAACTGAGTAACGACGTAACACCTCCTCGCCCAGGCCGTCTGACCGACCACCCCCATTACTAAGGTCATAGGTAGCCTTACATTTAGGACAAACAGCTGTTCCTAATCCATCATCAGTTACCTCCAAAGAGACACTACGGCTAGCCTCAACCGGACACGCAGCATCAAATGCCAGATAAGTCTGCCCATCCGAATAGACCGACTGACCGATAATCAAGCCGGCATACCCCACAGCCACCCCACTTGTATTTTTCGTCACTTTCAAAAAACGACCGGGTGTAGTAATCTGATAATAGGGACTTTGAGCAAGATTACACGTAAAAGAGAAAGCAACAGTAGGGATGCTGCTCTCATACACATCGCCACAACCGACAACGCCGAGCCACAACATCCCTACTGTCAACAAAATCTTCCTCATCGCTCACCTAGCTTTATCTACCCAGCAATGCATCCTCAGCCTGCTGCATAGTGTCAAAATTGAAGCCACTGATTACATGCTGCATCTGAGCAGTAATGGCATCATTACAGAGGTTACCGATGCTTCCTTCATGCGTATGATGCACCTGTTTATTGTGCGTAAAGTGACCGGCCTCAATGTCAAGCCCCACTTTTTTATAAGCATCACGGAAAGGCATACCCTCACGTGCCAAACGGTTGACCTCCTCAACACTGAAGATATAGAGATACTTATCATCTTCAAGTATGTGCTTATTGACTTCAATAGCACCAATAATGTAGCTCGTCATGCGAAGACAATCCTTCAGTTCCTGGAATGCAGGCAGGAACACCTCCTTGATTATCTGCAGATCACGGAAATAACCTGAAGGCAAGTTGTTGGCTATCATCATGATTTGCTGTGGCAAAGCCTGTAACTTATTACACTTCGCACGTGTCAATTCAAACACGTCCGGATTCTTCTTGTGCGGCATAATGCTGGAACCCGTCGTACAGTCATCAGGCAGCTTAACGAAACCAAAGTTTTGACTACTGAACATACAGGCATCAAAAGCCAGCTTAGAAATGGTTCCGGCAATGCTGGCCATCGCAAAAGCCACGTTTCGTTCCATCTTACCACGTCCCATTTGCGCATATACCACATTGTAGTTCAGCGCCTCAAACCCCAACAGATTGGTAGTCATGGTACGATTCAGCGGGAACGAAGAGCCATATCCGGCTGCCGAACCCAGCGGGTTTCTGTTACACATATGGAAAGCAGCCTGCAAAAAGAGCATATCATCTACCAGACTCTCTGCATAGGCTCCAAACCACAAACCGAAAGAAGAGGGCATTGCAATCTGCAAGTGGGTGTACCCCGGCATCAGCACATCTTTATATTGTTCGCTTTGCTGTATCAGCGTATTGAAGAGATGTTCCACCTCTTCAGCAATCTCTTTCAGTTCCGAACGGGTGAAAAGCTTCAGGTCAAGCAGAACCTGGTCATTGCGGGAACGTCCACTATGAATCTTCTTCCCCACATCACCCAACTTTCTGGTCAACATCAATTCCACCTGAGAGTGAACATCTTCCACTCCCTCCTCTATAATAAATTGCCCCGCTTCAGCCGTTGCATAAATCTCTTTCAAGGCTGCAAGCAACACCTGCAATTCATCTTTTGTCAACAAACCGATGCTTTCAAGCATAGTGATGTGCGCCATAGAGCCTAACACATCATACTTGGCCAGGTAAAGATCCAGCTCTCGGTCGCGACCTACCGTAAAGCGTTCAATCTCTTTATTCACCTGAACCGACTTTTCCCAAAGTTTCTGTGCCACAACAAATAAGGATTAACAGTTAATGAAATAAAATAGGGAACCACCCTTAGTACTGAATCATCGCCAACATATCAGCCATCTTCTGGATGCCTTCTTGCAACGGTTTCTGCACCATTGCCTTCATGAAAGGATTCAGTTCCATGCCGATAGTAAGCTTCATCTTACACTGAGCATCACTAACCGGCAACAGTTGAATCCACAAATTGAAGGGAAGAGGAGAGGTTGTTGTACCGAATTTAATACACTTACAGGGCTCCTTCTCCACCACTTGCAGAGTGATGTTACCCACAGGAGGAACCTCTACACTCATACTATCTGTACTGAATGTCAGATTTTTCACCTTATCCTCCGGCAATCTGTCCTTTACTTTCTCCAAGTTATTAAGGTCAGAAAGCTTTTCATACACAACCTCTTGCGGGAAAGGGATAACCTTTACTTCACTTTCAAACTTAGTCATACACAAACAATCGTCAAAAAAAAGACAAAAGAACTACCCGAAGCACCCCCGGATGGTTCTTTTATCTATAGCTATGTAATATAAAAATCTCACTTATTTCTCCACACCCCAATGAGCAGGATCCTTACGCCATTCATTCAAAGTGGCTACATCAGCCTCTTCAATATAGCCCGTGCGCAAAGCAACTTCCAGCACAGCCTCATAATTAGTCAGGGTCACCAGAGGAACTTTAGCATCCTTGAATGCCTTTTCTGCTACAGGGAAACCATACGTATAGGCAGCTACCATACCAATCACCTCGCATCCATCGCGACGGATAGCCTCTACTGCCTTCAAGCTGCTGCCACCTGTAGAAATCAAATCTTCCACTACAACAACTTTCATTCCCGGGCGAAGTTCACCTTCTATCAGATTCTCCAAACCGTGATCTTTAGGAGTAGAACGAACGTAAACAAACGGAAGATTCAAAGCGTCGGCCACCAATGCACCTTGAGGAATGGCACCTGTTGCAACACCTGCAATAGCATCCACCTGTCCGAAACGCTCCAAAATCAGGCGAGTCGTTTCCAATTTCACAAAACTACGCAACGAAGGATAAGACAAAGTCTTACGATTATCGCAATAGAACGGTGACTTCCAGCCGGATGCCCAAGTAAACGGATTGGCCGGTTGCAGCTTAATTGCCTTAATCTTTAATAACTTCTCTGCAAATAATCTTTCAAGAGCTTTCATAGCAATATTATCTGTTTTTAAATAAATACCGTGCAAAAATAAGGATTCAAAATGAATTAAAGTGCAAGCCTCTTCATTTTTTTATTCTGAGACCTCATTTTCCTCCTCTATATTCAGGCAGTGGCGGATGTCCTCCATCTCGAAACCACGACTCAAAGCAAAGCGAATGAGCTTGGCATTGAGTTCATATTCACTCTCCGCACGAACGCTTTTACGCTTGGAAGTCAACAACTTATTCAAGATTTCCGCATACTCATCCGCGTCTATTTCGTTTAGATACTGCCAATACACCGACGAGGGAATCTTCTTCAACTGCAACGCCTGAGCAATCTTCACCTTTCCCCATTTGTCAAAGCGATACTTATCATTCACAAACGCCCGACAATAGCGCTCCTCATCAATGTACTTCTCTTGCACCAACTGTTCCTCTATACGCTCAATAGTTGTGTAGGGCAATCCCCACCGTTGCATCTTCTCTGCTACTTCTGCACGACAATGTTCACCTGCCGAGCAGAAAGCTGTAAGTTTGTTTAAAGCTTCCGCCTCAGTCATAAAATCATTTTATTTGTAAACTACTCAAAATTTTTTTCTGTTATCATTTGCCTACTGTCCTGTAGCCGGTTGCGGCATTCTTTCACCCTTTTGCGCCATCACGAAGCGGTCATTCCCTGAAAGATCTCTCTCCAAACGCACCTCTACATACCCCTGACGGAGGAGCAACTCCACCACGTCTGGGCCGTAAGCACGGTTAATTTCAAAATACAATCGTCCTCCTGCCACCAGCAGTGTCTGCCCCAGCTCACCAATACGGCGATAGAAGAGCAGCGGGTCTTCATCCGGAACAAATAGGGCAAGCGAAGGCTCCCAATCTAGCACATTGCGCTGCATATCAGTCTGTTCTTTCTGAGCAATATAAGGCGGATTGCTGACAATCACGTCATAGCAACCGACCTGCGAGGGCTGATAGTTCAACACATCGCACTGCCGGAAGCTGACCGACACCTGTTGTCGCTCACTATTGATGCGAGCCACTGCCAACGCCTCTTCTGACACATCCCAAGCCTCGACCTGTGCATTAGGTAGCTCCTTCGCCACCGAGACTGCTATACACCCACTGCCGGTACCGATGTCTAAGATGTGCGCATCTGCCGGAACCTCCTGCAACAGTTTCTCCACCAGTTCTTCCGTCTCCGGACGGGGTATCAGCACGCTCGATGTGACGTAAAAGTCGCGCTGCAAGAAACGAGCCGTCCCCATTATATATTGTATAGGACGAAATTTGGTTAATTGTTCAAGAATGTCCCTCAATTTACTCGCCTCGTTTGAAGATAAACTCATATCTTTGCCGAGGTAATAATCCGTCACGCTCTGTCCGAATATCTCACAACAGATGATACGCGAAAGGGCGGCAGCCTCTTGCGACGTGTAACACTGTTGTAACGTATTGCGAATAGAAGACAGGGTGTTGTTCATCTAGGGTTTTACATTTCAAGCGGCAAAAGTACAAATAATTGCAAAAAGAGTAGCAAAATGATAGAAGAAAAATACATGCGGAGGTGCATACAACTGGCAGAAAACGGCCTTTGCAACACTGCGCCCAACCCCATGGTCGGGGCTGTTATCGTGTATAATGACCGGATTATCGGGGAGGGGTACCACATCCATTGCGGAGAGGCCCACGCCGAAGTGAATGCCATCCGATCGGTAAAAGAGCCGGAACTGCTGAAGCACTCCACCCTCTACGTCAGCCTGGAGCCCTGTTCTCACTACGGGAAAACGCCCCCATGCGCCGACTTGATTATAGAGAAACAGATACCCCGCGTAGTGATAGGCTGCCAAGACCCCTTCTCAGAGGTTGCCGGTCGGGGCATTCGCAAGCTGCAGGAGGCCGGTTGTGAGGTCACTGTCGGCGTTCTAGAGGAGGAGTGTCGCCACCTTATCCGCCGCTTCATTACCTACCACACCCTACACCGTCCGTACATCACACTGAAATGGGCCGAATCTGCCGACAAGTTTATCGACCTGATACGCACTGACGGGCGTCCGGTACTACTCTCCAGCCCCCACACCTCCATGCTGACACACAAGCGTCGTGCCGAGCACGATGCCATCATGGTGGGTTCCCACACCGCACGCCTGGACAACCCGCAGCTAAATGTTCGCAACTGGTATGGGCAGGCACCCACCCGTGTGGTGCTAGACAGAGAGCTGTCACTCTCCCCCTCATTAGCTCTTTTCGACGAGACCATCCCCACCCTCATCTTCACAGAGAAAGAGGCTCTCTCCACACCTCGGAAGCGTTTCATCCGCATCGACTTCCGGCAAGCGGTACTTCCGCAAATCATGGAGGTATTGTACCAAGAGAAAATCCAGTCGCTACTAGTAGAGGGAGGAAGCATTTTACTACAATCTTTCATAGATGCTCAACTATGGGACGAGATATTTGTGGAAGAGGCTCCGGTGGTTCTACAAAACGGCATCAAGGCACCAAGGATTGAACCGGGCACTCCATTCACCTCAGAGCAGCATTTTGGCAGACACATTCGTCACTATGTAGCCTCCCCTACCCGTTCCTAACACCCCCGGAGGCTGCAGGTTCTTCGCCGGAACTCCTCCCTCTGACATCTTTTTAGAGATTCCCCACAGCAACATCCGTCACCTTATTACCCACCGGAAACAACCTACTGGTTTCCAGCGAGTAACAAGGTGGCGGATTTCTTTTTCCCAGCCAAAGCATCCCTACCCGCAAGGAACCTACGCCATTATCCATTCAATTTTGCTTCGATTTTTATTCGTTATCTCCTTGGAAAATCAGGACTTTATCGAATGTATATCGAAGCAATATCAAAGTTATAAGTAGTGGATATTGGAGAAGGTAGGGAGCGGGTACTGCGCTGATGTCCGGTTAATTTAATAGAGGTGTGAGGGAAACAATCGTTACGTCTCTCTTATTTTTGCTCAAAAAAGAGGGGTGAGTGCGCCAAAGTTGCCTTCCGAAGTCCTTTTTTATCCTAAAAGTACCTTGTTTTATCTATAATTTTGTATAAAACTTCCCGACGAAAGCTTTTATAAACAGAATTGTTTCTACATTTGCAACTTGTAAATAAACCGTTACTTTTAAATGAGACTAAAGTTTTTATCACTTATTGCTAGTTTTTTAGTACTATCTGTCGTTATCGGCTCTTGCGTCGACGGAACAGAAGACTACACATACACAGCCGACGCTTCTTTATACGCATTCAGACTTGACAGTGTTAACGGCACCATGTATGAATTCACTATTGACCAGATAAACAAGGTTGTTTATAACAGAGACTCCATGCCGGTTGGGGCAGACACCATCATTAACCAGATACTTATTGATACACTGACTGTTACCGGTTGGGTTATCCATGCAGATACTTTGGTAGAAGAGGGTGACTCCATCAATATGCTGGCTGCCATGAACAATGACAATGGCATGAAGTTCACAGTATATGCAGGTGACGGAATGACGACTTGCGATTATCGCATCAAGGTCAATGTCCACACACAAGACCCTGACTCACTGGTTTGGAAGAACATGCAGGAAGTCAGCCCCATCTTCTCGGAAGAGGTTAACGAGGGTGCACAGAAATCTATCCTTTTGAACAATAAATTGTTGGTTTACACCTCCAACACCACTTATTATAGTACCTCTACAGACATCAATCAGTACGGATGGAGTGAAGGAACTGTAAGCGGTTTGCCGCAGACAGTAGATTTGAGTTCACTCATCAACTGCAACGAAGCACTTTATGTGCTGGCAGATGGCGACCTCTATACCTCTACAGACGGTGAGGCCTGGAGCAAGGTGGAAGCCCTGAGTGGTGACTTAGTGTCGCTGATTGCCGTATTCCCCGCTAACGAGGAGACCGGTATGCCCATCACTCTGTCCGCCATCAAGACGGTAGAAGGCGTGAATACCTACTGCGCTACCTCAGACTTTGCCTCTTGGACGCTTGGAGAAACGGTGCCGGAAGATTTCCCCACCAGTCATTTCTATGCAGCAGTACAGACCAATGGCAGTGGAGTAGACAAAGTAACCATCGTGGGTATGCCTCACTACAATGAGAAGGCTACCATCCCCTGGTTCTCATTGGATGGTCTGGGTTGGGCAAGTCTGGAAACGTCAGACAGCAACTACAGATGTCCCAAGCTGAACAATCCGGCAATCATCTTTTACGGAGGACAGTACTACATCATGGGTGGTAGTTTCCACTCCATCTTCACCTCAGTCACTTCCATTGCCTGGAAAGCAACAAGCAGCAAGTTCTCCATGCTGGAAGAGTTCTATATGAAAGGCTTCTATTCACTGAACATAGATAAAGACAACTATATTTGGATTGTATGGGGCGGCAACGGTGCCACCAATGAAGTATGGCGTGGACGCCTGAACCGGTTGGGTTTCCTAATCCAATAATAAGTGTATCACTTCTACCGTGTTATCCATCAAGAAACTGACGGTATGGTGAATAGAATAAAGATACTACTCTGTATTTGCTGGCTTGTATGGCCATGCGCTGATACATATGCACAGGATGAATACAGATGGGAATGGGGCGCGACATTAGGCAGTAGCTTCTATCTGGGCGATGCCAATGGCAGCAAGCCATTCAAAGATGCCGGATTGGCCGGGGGATTTATCGCCCGTTACCTGCTTAATCCGCATATGGCCGTAAAAGGCAATCTGACCGTCGGCAGGATATCCGGCGACACTAGAGATTTCAAGAATGTGTATCCGAATGGAGAGCATGTTGGTTTCAAAAGAACCCTGTTTGACTTGGGAGCACAATTTGAATATAACTTTTGGGGCTACGGAGCCAATGCTTACCGGGGAGACCGGAAATTTACACCTTATATATTAGGTGGCATAGGCTTTACCTTTGCTCCCAAACCGGCAGAAGGAGTTTTTACCATGAACTTTCCTATCGGAATGGGGCTGAAATATAAAGTGGCACAACGAATTAACATAGGATGTGAGTTGACTGCACGCTTTACGCTTAGTGACCGGTTGGATGTAACCAATACCGGAGGCCTGAAGCTGGAAGACCCGTATCTGATAAAAGGAAAAGGGCTGAAGAATAAAGATAACTATGTGTTTGCACTGTTCTTTCTGTCCTATGATTTTTCCCTTAAATGCAGGGATTGTAACAATTGACGAAATGCAATATAAAGAACAAATAGATTTAAATCGGATTCCCTCCCATGTGGCAATCATTATGGATGGCAACGGCAGATGGGCTAAGCAACATGGATGTGAACGTAGCTACGGGCATCAGGCCGGAGCTGAGACCGTGCACATCATTGCAGAAGAGGCTGCTAAACTGGGAGTTAAGTATCTGACTTTATATACATTCTCTACAGAAAACTGGAACCGCCCTTCGGATGAGGTTGCTGCTCTGATGGGGCTTCTCTTTGAGTCCATCGAGGAGGAGACTTTCATGAAGAACAACATCAGCTTTCGGGTTATTGGAGACATTCAGGCTCTGCCGGAGAATGTGCAGCAACGTTTGGCCGCTTGTGTGGAGCACACCTCCCAAAACACGGGGATGTGTCTGGTGCTGGCTCTCAGCTACTCCTCTCGCTGGGAGATAACCGAGGCTGCCCGCCGGATTGCCTCACTGGTAAAAGAAGGAGAGTTGCAACCGGAAGATATCACTCCGGAGAAGTTTGCTGAGCAGTTGGCTACCAACTTCATGCCGGATCCGGATTTGTTGATTCGCACCGGAGGGGAGATTCGCCTCAGCAACTATTTGTTGTGGCAATGTGCCTACTCAGAGCTTTATTTCTGCGACACCTACTGGCCGGATTTTCACGAAGAGGAGCTTCACGAAGCCATCTGCAAGTACCAAAAACGGGAACGCCGGTTTGGGAAGACAAGTGAGCAGATTAACCAACAAGAACAATAAAGAGTAAAAGATAAGTTTGTAACCCATAATAATAATAGTAATCATCAAAACATGCAGCATCGTATTTTCACCATATTTGTAGTACTGGTTTACCTATTCGGAAGTACACAGACAATTGCAGCACAAGACACAAAAGATACCGAGAAACCTGTTGTTCTCTACTCGGGTACCCCCAAGAAGTATGAGATAGCAGACATCAAAGTGGAAGGTGCCAAGAATTATGAAGATTATGTCATCATAGGACTATCCGGTCTCTCTAAGAAGCAGGTTATCAGTGTACCCGGTGAGGAAATCACCCAGGCCATTAAGCGTTATATGCGTCACGGACTCTTCTCTAATGTGCAGATTACCCTGGACAAGGTGGAAGATGACAAGGCTTGGATTACCATTCACCTGACTATGCGCCCGCGTGTATCGGAAATTAACTACCACGGTGTAAAGAAGTCTGAACGTGAAGATTTGGAAGCGCGTGTCGGCATGATGAAGGGTGGACAGGTAACCCCGAACTTAATCAGTCGTGCAGAAACGCTCATCAAGCGCTACTACGATGACAAGGGCTTCAAGAATGCAGAGGTTATCATCGCGCAAAAGGATGATGTTTCTAATGAAAATCAGGTGATTATAGACATCAATATCGACAAGAAGGAGAAGGTAAAAGTTCATGAAATCAAGATTGTGGGTGCTGATGCCATTCCTGCTAAGAAATTGAAGCGCATCATGAAGAAGACTAACGAGAAGAATAAACTGGTTAATCTCTTCCGTACCAAGAAGTTTGTCGAGGAGAACTATGCTGCGGACAAACAACTTATCATCGACAAGTACAATGAATTGGGTTACCGTGATGCTATCATTGTGAAAGACAGCGTTTCTGCATATGACGACCGTACGGTGAATGTCTACCTGGAAATTGAAGAGGGTCAGAAATACTATTTACGTAATGTTACCTGGGTGGGTAACACACTCTATCCCTCAGAACAGTTGGACTACTACCTCCAGATGAAGAAGGGTGACGTCTATAACCAGAAGTTATTGGAAGAGCGTACCGTAAGTGATGATGACGCTATCGGTAATCTCTACTACAACAACGGTTACCTGTTCTACAACCTTGATCCGGTAGAAGTCAATATTGTTGGTGACTCTATCGACTTGGAGATGCGTATTTCAGAAGGAACACAGGCTACTATCAGTAAGATTAGTATCAATGGTAACGACCGCTTGTATGAAAATGTTGTCCGTCGTGAACTTTACACACGTCCGGGTGCCTTATTCAGCCGTGAAGACTTGATGCGTTCTATGCGTGAAATCCAGCAGATGGGACACTTCGACCCTGAAAAAATCACTCCGGACATCCGCCCGAAACCGGAAGATGGTACTGTGGACATCGGCTATGACCTGATTCCGAAGGCCAACGACCAGGTGGAATTCTCTGCCGGTTGGGGACAAACAGGTATCATTGGTAAATTGAGCTTGAAGTTTACTAACTTCTCACTGGCCAATTTGTTACACCCGGGAGAGAACTATCGCGGCATCCTGCCACAAGGTGATGGACAGACCTTGACACTTAGTGCACAGACCAATGCTAAGTATTATCAATCATACAGTGTATCGTTCTATGACCCGTGGTTTGGTGGAAAACGCCCGAATGCGTTCTCTATCTCAGCCTTCTATTCTCGTCAGACAGACATCAGCGACACCTATTATAATAGTGCTTACTACAACAACTATTACAACAGCTATTACAGCGGCTTGTATGGTTACGGAACCTATAACTACGGTAACTACAGTAGCTACGAGAACTACTATGACCCGGATAAGAGCATCCAGATGTGGGGACTTGCCGTTATGTTTGGTAAGCGTCTGAAGTGGCCTGATGACTATTTCCAGGTAACAGCTGAGTTAGCATACACACGCTACAACCTGAAAGACTGGCAATACTTCCCTGTAACAGATGGTAAGTGTAACAACCTGAGCTTGAACCTGACATTATCTCGTAACTCTACAGATAACCCCATCTACCCACGTAGTGGTTCTGACTTCTCTTTGTCTGTACAGCTCACTCCTCCCTACTCTTTGTTCGACGGTAAGGACTACAGCAAGTACAGTACCAGCAATCAGGATGATATGAACAAGATGCACAAGTGGATTGAGTACCACAAGTGGAAGTTCAACTCCAAGATTTACATCCCGTTGGCAGACCCCATCACAGTAAAGCGTACTCCGGTATTGATGGCACGTGTCGATTTCGGTTTGCTGGGTCATTACAACAGTCACAAGCGCTCACCGTTTGAGACCTTCGACATGGGTGGTGACGGTATGACCGGTTACTCTACTTATGCCACCGAAAGCATTGCACTGCGTGGTTATGAGAACAGCGCGTTGACACCTTATGGTTACGAAGGCTATGCCTATGCACGCATTGGCATGGAGTTAAGATACCCCGTCATGTTGGAAACAAGTTCTACCATTTATATGTTAGGCTTTGTTGAGGCAGGTAATGCTTGGCAGAATGTCAATAAGTTCAATCCGTTCGAGTTGAAGCGTTCAGCCGGTGTCGGTGTGCGTCTATTCCTCCCGATGATTGGTATGATGGGTATCGACTACGCATACGGTTTCGACAAGATCTTCGGTACCAAGGATTATGGTGGCAGTCAGTTCCACTTCGTATTGGGACAAGAGTTCTAATGCGCCTGCAGGAAGAATCATTTAACCACTTAAATGTCAAACGTTATGAGAAGAGTTTTTTTAGCCTTGCTTCTGTCCATTGCAGCAGTTTTCACTGCACAGGCACAGAAATATGCACTGATTGACATGGAATACATTCTTAAGAACATTCCTGCCTACGAGCGTGCCAATGAGCAACTGAACCAGACCTCCAAGAAATGGCAAGGCGAGGTTGAAAAGCTGGCTGAAGAGGCCAAGACCTTGTACAAGAACTACCAGTCTGAATCTGTATTCCTCTCCGACGAGCAGAAGACCCAAAAGGAAGAGGAGATTATTGCCAAGGAAAAAGCTGTGGCAGAATTGCGCAGACAATACTTCGGGCCGGAAGGAGAGTTGTATAAGAAGCAGGAGAGTCTGATGCGCCCCATTCAAGACGAAATCTACAATGCAGTGAAAGAGATATCCAACCAAAAGGGGTATGCACTCGTCATCGACCGTGCCTCTGCCAGCAGTATCATTTATGCTTCTCCCAGCATTGACATTAGTAATGAAGTACTTGCTCGGTTAGGATATTCAAAATAAATTCATACATTTGCAGGCCAAAGAGAGACAATAATTGAATAATCAATCTAATAACAATAAACATTATGCTTAAAAAAATCGCATTAATCGCAATCATGTTCATCCTTCCGTTGGGAGCGATGGCACAAACAAAGTTTGCACACCTGAATTCTCAAGAGGTAGTTGTTGTAATGCCTGAGTTCCTGAAAGCACAAGCTGATCTGGAAGCTATGGCCAAGAAGTACCAAGAAGAGATGCAACGCACTCAAGATGAGTTCCAGAAGAAGTATCAAGAGTTCCTGGCTCAAGCAGATTCTCTGCCGAAGAACATTGCTGAGCGTCGTCAGAAAGAGTTGCAAGACATGGCACAGCGCCAAGAACAGTTCCAACAAGAGGCTGCACAAGCTATGCAACAAGCACAAAACGAAGCCATGACCCCCATCTACAAGAAGCTGGAAGATGCTATCCAAGCAGTAGGTAAGGCCGAAGGTGTGGTTTATGTATTCGACTTGGCACGCACACAGATTCCTTACATCAGCTCTCAAAGCATTGATGTAACTGCCAAGGTAAAGGCTCAGCTGGGCATTAAATAAGACACAGCCGTCATCATTTGTTTTAGAGACGGGCGTAATTCCTTAGGGGGTTACGCCCGTATTTTTTTGCATGCCAATGCAGTGGGAAGAGAAGTTCATTACTGCATTCAGCGTACCCTCCTCTCTCCTATTGTGACGAATAATGGAGAAAAATAAATTTGTCAATGCGCTAGGCATGCACTATCTTTGCATCGTAAAGAAGAGAAGCAAGAGTATGATAGCAAAGAAACTTCCCACTGCCGCCGGTGCCATCGGCGTATTCGACTCCGGGTATGGCGGACTAACCATCCTAAGCAAGATTCGTGAGTTACTTCCCCAATACGACTATATCTACCTGGGTGACAATGCACGTACCCCTTACGGCAGCCGCTCCTTCGAGGTAGTCTATGAGTTCACACGGCAAGCTGTCACCAAACTGTTCGAAATGGGTTGCCACCTGGTTATCCTGGCCTGCAACACAGCTTCGGCCAAGGCATTGCGTACCATCCAAATGAACGACTTGCCTAACCTCGACCCCATGCGTCGCGTTCTCGGGGTTATCCGTCCTACAGTTGAATGTATTGGCGACATTACCCAAAGCCGTCATGTAGGCGTGTTGGCCACAGCCGGTACCATCAAATCAAACTCCTATCCGTTGGAAATACACAAGCTGTTCCCCGATATCAAAGTCAGCAGTGTAGCCTGTCCCTTGTGGGTGCCATTGGTTGAGAACAATGAAGCCCTGGGTGAGGGTGCCGACTACTTTGTCAAGAAGTACATCGACCAACTGCTACAGAAGGATGAGCAGATAGACACCGCCATTCTAGGCTGCACCCACTATCCCCTCCTCCTGCCAAAGATAGAGCAATACATGCCTAAAGACATCCACATCATTTCTCAGGGCGAGCTGGTTGCACGCAGTCTGGAGAACTACCTGCAGCGTCACCCCGAGATGGATAAGAAGTGTACCAAAGGAGGCCGATGCATGTACCGCACTACCGAAGCCGAAGAGAAATTTACCGAGTCTGCCTCTACCTTCCTGAATCAGACAGTGAGGGTTGAACGCATCTCTCTGGAATTCTAACGATAGAAACCTCCTACCAAAAATGCCCACACTTACAGCCAAAAGTGTGGGCATTTTCTTTGTAACGCTGAGTGTTTTCGCCACAACAGCAAGCATTATCCTGATGATGAGCTGGCAGGTTTTCAGCAGTAGCCACCTGCCGTTCCCCCATTTCCCGCACTTTTCTGCCCCCGTTTGCACGTATTAGGCAAAACTTCTTTACCTTTGCCCGTGTTATAAAGGCATAGATATGAATCACTAAATAGACTTCATCATGAAAGAAGACAGAAGTAAACTCATCGAAGTGTTCAAGGGGACACCGTGGGAAGCCGATTTGCTGAAAAGCATGATAGAGAGTAACGGCATCAAAGCAGCCGTCAAAGATGCCATGGTCGTAAACATTGTACTGCCCGCCACAGCCATCGAGGTTGCCGTACTAGTGAATGAGACCGACTACGAGGAGGCCATGCAGGTGGTTCGCGAATACCTGAATAACAAACAAGCAACCGATAACTAACCCAATAGCCTCTCCACCTAGAGGAGAGTCCCACAAACATGGAACAACGACTGACAAGAATAGCTGTCAAAGTAGGCAGCAACGTCTTGACCCGCCGTGACGGGACGCTGGACGTGACCCGTATGTCGGCCCTGGTAGACCAGATTGCCGAGTTGCAAAAGGCAGGCAAGGAGATTATTCTCATCTCATCCGGAGCCGTAGCCTCCGGCAGAAGCGAGGTGTTCCCCACCAAAAAGCTGGATAGCGTAGACCAGCGCCAGCTCTTCTCTGCCGTCGGACAGGCCAAGCTCATCAACCGTTACTATGAACTGTTCCGCGAGCACGGCATCCCCGTCGGCCAGGTACTCACCATGAAGGAGTGTTTCAGCACACGTCGTCACTACCTCAATCAGAAGAACTGCATGACCGTAATGCTGGCCAACGGTGTCATCCCCATTGTGAATGAGAACGATACCATCTCAGTCAGCGAGTTGATGTTCACCGACAACGATGAGCTATCCGGCCTCATTGCCTCCATGATGGATGCACAGGCACTCATCATCCTAAGCAACATCGACGGCATCTACAACGGTTCCCCGGCCGACCCGCAAGCCACCGTCATTCCCGAAATCAAGCCTGACGAAGACCTCAGCAGCTATATCCAGACCTCCAAATCCAGCTTTGGCCGTGGCGGCATGCTCACCAAGACCGGCATTGCCCGGAAGGTAGCCGACGAGGGCATCATCGTCATCATAGCCAACGGCAAGCGCGATAACATCCTGCCCGACATCATAGCCAGAGAAGAGGAACGCCTGAAGCAGAAGCAGTTAACCGGAGAAGGTGACTCCACCTCCTTCCCTGCTACTCACCCATCCCTCCCCCTCTATACCCGTTTTACCCCCTCAACCACCCCGGTTTCCAGTATCAAGAAGTGGATTGCTCACAGCGATGGGTTTGCCAAAGGCGAGCTTCACCTCAATGCACAAGCTTCACAAGTGCTGCGTGGAGAGAAGGCTGTCAGCATTCTGCCGGTAGGCATTGTAGCCGTGCAGGGAGAGTTCGAGAAAGACGACATCGTGCGCATCATCGACTCTGAGGGTCGCCCCATCGGGGTGGGAAAAGCGAACTGTGACTCTGCCGAGGCACGTGCCGACATGGGCAAACACGGCAAGCGTCCTGTGGTACATTACGACTATCTTTACACCGAATAATATGAATCTGAAAGAGACCTTTGCGGCTGTGCAACAGGCAAGTCGCGAACTGTTGTCACTGACTGACGACACCATCAACCAAATACTGCTGGCCGTAGCCGACGAAGCTGTGGCACAAGCCGACCTCATCCTGGCTGCCAATGAGCAAGACCTTGCCCGCATGGAGCCGAGTAACCCCAAGTATGACCGACTGAAACTTACCCGCCCGCGTCTGGAGGCCATCGCCACCGACACCCGCAACGTAGCTACCCTACCCTCGCCCCTGGGCAGGATTCTGAAGCAGTCCACCCTCCCCAACGGGCTGAGGCTGAAGCGTATCAGTGTGCCCTTTGGCGTCATCGGCATCATTTATGAGGCACGGCCGAATGTCAGCTTCGATGTCTTCTCCCTCTGCCTCAAGAGCGGGAATGCCTGTATATTGAAAGGTGGTAGCGATGCCGACTGTTCCAACCGTGCCATAGTAGAGGTCATCCATCAGGTACTGAAGCGTTTCGGTGTCAATCCCCACGTAGTGGAGCTGTTGCCAGCCGAGCGTGAAGCCACCACCGAGTTGCTGCACGCCAACGGTTACGTCGACCTCATCATCCCCCGAGGCAGCAGCAGCCTCATCAACTTTGTGCGCCAGCAAGCCACCATTCCTGTCATTGAAACCGGTGCCGGCATCTGTCATACCTATTTCGACCGCTATGGTGATGTAGAGAAAGGGCGTGCCATCATCAACAATGCCAAAACCCGCCGTGTCAGCGTCTGCAACGCACTAGATTGCCTGCTCATCGACACCTCCCGTCTGCAAGACCTCCCCATGCTCTGTGCCCCTCTGGCGGCTAGCAACGTTATCCTCTATGCCGACCAACCGGCCTTCACGGTGCTGCAGGGGCACTACCCCGACACCCTGTTGCAACCGGCCACCGAGGAGAGTTTCGGTACCGAGTTCTTGGATTACAAGATGGCTATCAAGAGTGTTACCGGCATCGAGGAGGCACTCAGCCACATCGCACGCTACAGTTCCAAGCACAGTGAGTGCATCGTCACCGAAGAGGCGGTACACCAACAACTCTTCACCCGTCAGGTAGATGCGGCATGTGTCTATGTCAACGCCCCCACCTCCTTTACCGACGGGGCACAGTTCGGCCTCGGTGCTGAGATTGGTATCAGTACCCAGAAGTTGCATGCCCGCGGCCCCATGGCGCTGGAAGAGATTACCACCTACAAGTGGATTGTAGAGGGCGAGGGACAGATTCGAAAGTAATGTCAGAAGACCGGAATGGTGTAGACCAATCCCAGCGAGATACGCTGAGTATCATAGTTCTCCATCCCCAGTGCCTTGGCGCGTGCCGTAAAGCCATGATGCTTGTGCAGCAGGTGCAGGAAAATGAGCAGTTCGCTGTTTTTCATGGGGAAGAACTCGGCACAGGCCTGTATGTTCCAGGTGCACCGATAGCGTCCCTTCTCGTAAGGGCCGTTGGCCTTGTACACGCCACCCGTTTCGTAGGCACTCTTCACATAGAGGTTCCAGTTGGGATGGATGCGGTAGTCGAAGTTTCCTATCAGCGTCAGATACTGTGCATACTGTGCCGTCACGCCTCCGTCGGGCAGGTTGGCAGAAAGTTCACTGATGAGTCCCTTGGTATCAACCCCTTCTCGGGAGTACATGATGTCGAGGTAGGCAAACACCGGTCCCTCCTTCCAGATGTTACCAGCCGTCAGGTAGAAGATGTTACGTCCCTTGGTCAGCTGTCCGGCCGACACCGAGTAGCGCAGATTCAAAGCCTTGTCGCAAAAGGTTCCATCGTAGTTGACGGTTCCCAGCAGGGGTGCCTTGGCCTTTTCCAACCCGTCCGGACGTCCAAAGAGGAAGATGTCCTCCTCTGTACCCGCACGATTGTTCAGCAGCTGCAGATTGAGTTGCTGGGTAGGGGTAAGACTAACAGCCGCATTCACACCGGCCTGGTAACAAGCTATATTATTGTTGAAGTCGGAGAACTCTCTAATCTTCAGTCCGTTAATCCAATACTCATGGCCACCCAACTGGATGATTTGCTTGCCCACGGTGAGCTTCAGCTTGTCATTCATCTTCCAGTTCATATAGGCGTACTCTACAGATGAGGAGAGGTTGTCCAGTGCGTGGGGATTGCTGTACTTGTTGAACGATTGGCGGAAGTGGTAGGAGAAGTCCTTACCGATGTTTCCCAGAATTTCCAGACGCACCTTATTGATACGGAAAGCAGCCTCTTCCAGCTCGCCCTCGGTAAACGAGGCCGCACCGGAGGTGTAGAACTGCAGGTTCATGCTGCTGTTGGCTATGGTTTTACCGTCGGGAGTGATGCGTTCCAGCAATGTTTTACCCTCCTCGGGTTCAATCAGAGGGTCTTGTGCCCAAAGCGGCAAGGCAAGGCAGGCCGACAGGAGGGCCGTAAGGAGTCTCTTTTTCATTCGTCAGTACCAGATTTAATTAAGTTGTTAACTTGGGCAAAGATAGCACAAAGTGGAGGCAAAGGCAAAATTATTTGTTCCTTTTTTCCCGTCCGACGCCCTCTGACAAGCTCTCGGGGAGGAGAAAGAGCGGTCACTCTCTCCTTCCACTGCCGGTATCCCATTAACCAGGCGGTTATTTATCTCAACAAAATAAGCAAAGCTCCGAAAAACCACAAAGATAGTTCAGAAGCTATCTGAGGCTGGTTGCCAAGATTCCGGCCGAAGGTCGCCGAGGTTAGGCCCGAAGGTCGCCGAGGGTCGGGGCTTAGGTCGCCGAGGGTCAAGCGGAAGGGTCGGAGGGTTTATTGTGAAGGAAGAAGTGCTAAATAAAATTTATCAACAAGCAGAAAAGGGATTCTTTCAGTCGAAAGAAAGAAATGTGGGGAGGAGTGCACAAGAATGAACGATAAGCACTATCTTTGTCCCCTACGAAGATAAACATCAAACATCGGAAAGACAATGAGAACATACACCAACGTATTTGACCTGGGTGACCTGAAACAGGCCCTGGCCGAAGCCTTTGAGATTAAGAAGGATCGCTATAAATATGAAGCACTGGGGCGCCATAAAACCTGCCTCCTCATATTCTTCAACAACAGCCTGCGTACCCGCCTGAGTACCCAAAAGGCAGCACGCAACCTGGGCATGGACGTCATCGTGCTGGACGTGAACCAGGGTGCCTGGAAACTTGAGACGGAACGAGGCGTCATTATGGATGGCGACAAGAGTGAGCACCTGCTGGAGGCCATTCCGGTGATGGCCAGCTACTGCGACATCATCGGCGTGCGCTCTTTTGCCCGCTTCGAGAGCCGCGAGGATGACTACACAGAGAAGATTCTGAACCAATTCATCCAATACTCCGGCAAGCCGGTATTCTCCATGGAGGCAGCCACCGGCCACCCGCTGCAGGCTTTCGCCGACCTGATAACCATCGAGGAGTACAAGAAAACGACCCGTCCGAAGGTGGTACTGACCTGGGCGCCTCATCCGAAGGCATTGCCGCAAGCTGTGCCCAACTCGTTTGCCGACTTCATGAATGAGGCTGACGTTGAGTTTGTTATCACCCATCCCGAAGGGTATGAGCTAGACCCGAAGTTTGTGCGTGGCGCACGGGTGGAATACGACCAAAAGAAAGCCTTTGAAGGTGCCGACTTCATCTATGCCAAGAACTGGGCCTGCCCGGGAGTTACACTGCCGGAGAAGTATGGAGAGATACTCAGCAAGGACATGAGTTGGACGGTGGACAGCGAGCACATGGCCTGGACCAACAATGCCCACTTCATGCACTGCCTGCCGGTACGTCGTAACATGATTGTGACCGACGATGTGATTGAAGCACCCACTTCACTTGTTATCCCCGAGGCAGCCAACCGCGAAATCTCAGCCACCGTAGTGCTGAAACGCATGTTGCAAGCTCTGTAACAACAACATAAGAGGCACGGAACCGGCAAGAGCGCCATGCTCACAAGCCGGAATTCCGTGCCTCCTTTCATATTAAACCATATTATCATGAGGAACATACTGACTGCACTTACCCTCTCATTGACAACCATCTTGCCCCTTCGCGCACAAGATAGTGTGAAGGTAGTTCCCCAATCGCCTCAACTGGAAGATGTACTCCACGTGCTGGAAATCATGGACGTCCATCTCTACAACTTTGACCTGACGGCATTTCTGGATGACACCTACGAAGTGAGACTCTATATAGACGAGTATGAGGCCGGTAAAGAGCGGAAACGACTTAGGACTCAGAGCTTTGGCAAGAACATCCGCACCCTGAAGGATTACCCGGAACAGGATTGGACTACCCTGAGAGACATTTATAACTTACCCGAGGGAACTATGGAGTGGATCTTCCTCAGCACACTGAGAAGCTCCATCCACCAGTTGAACGATTCCACGGCCCGGTTCACTATCAGCAACCCGGGCAGAAGCCGGTACTCCAGCAATCTCAAGCTGAAACCCATTGCAGAGTATAACCGGTACGCTTATAATGTACGCCCGTTCAAGCTGAAGCCTGCGGTCAAAGGGGCAGAGACAGTCTCAGTACCCCTACTTCTTTACGGTTCCTCATGGTTAGACACCAGGTATAATGTGATTCGTTTCTGTGGAGAGAAAGAGATTGACCCTGAGATGCAGGCCACCATACTTCAGCACCTGCCACACTACTACGTCATTGGGATTGTGCTGAAGAAAGTTCAGGAGGAATAGCCACCTACTGTTTAATCTCTTTTCCGGCAGACCTCCATCCGTTGATTCCGGAGTCAAGTTCGGTTACCTTGAAGCCTTTCTTGCTTAGGATTTCAGCTGCCTTTTTACTGCGTTTGCCGCTACGGCAATAGAGAGCCACCGGTTTATCCTTCTGCAACATTTCCTCTGCCATAGGGAGGAAGTTAGCCTCATCCAGCACGTTGATGTTGATACTTCCGGGGATATGCCCCTCACTATACTCTGCCACGGTACGCACGTCCAGAAGCTGCACTTCGGGGTTAGCAATCAGATCGGAAAAATTCTCCACGGGGAGTGATTGGAAGTCGGCTTTCTGCTGTTGGCAAGAACAGAAGAATGGGAAAGCCAGGGCCAAAAGGGATAGAATAGTCTTCATTGTTTTAAGTTTTATCGGGTTGATTCATTGACATAGTAGAATGGGCAGTCGACTGTGTAAGTCTTCACACCCTCTGTATAGGTATTCAGGGAGAAGGCTACCGTAATGGAGGCAGCTTGCGTGCTCTCTTCATACTTTTCCAAAGGGATGGAGAGGTAACAACGCTGCAGGTAAGCCTCTGTACCGCCGTGGGCATCGTGATGCAGGGAGATGTCTACACGGGCATCGTGAGCATTGAGCACCTTGGAGGTCTCGGAGAAATGAAAGGTATGTTCGGTAGTTTCCTTCACCCCCAATATCATGTTCAGGTAGCCGTTTCCGGGCCAGATGCTGATTACTTCCACCGGATCGTCCTTATACTGGCTGGCCAGTTCATTCTTCCAGAGCGGTGTAGGGCAAACCACCTTCACGGCACCATAAAGACGGATGCCATCACTTTCCGGCATCTGCTCATAGTTGGCCACAATACGTTGTGAGGTGTAGGAAGGTAAGTCCAGCCCGCTTTTATCATCAGCCACGGTCAGCCGCTGATGGTCGTCGGTAACTACCGATGCGACAGTACCGTCGATAGATGTGGTAGCCGTGAGGAAAGCCAGCTTCACGGGGGGATAATAATAATCATCCTCTCCGCACGATGTCAGGAGGCAAAGCACAGAAAGGATGAGTGTGTATGGTAGCAATCTTAGCATAGCAGCAACTTATTTTTGAGCAGCCAGGTAGTTCTTCAACGGATTGGCATACATCTGTAACATCTTCTCCCGCAAGAATGTTTCGTCTTTATTGGGTATTTCGATACGAGCCAACTGTTTGCAGAGGTAGGCAGAGAAGCGTTGTTTCTCCTCTTCGGTATAGTGGGAGGCAAACTCAGCTGTGCCGGAAAGCATGTCGGCAGCCACATAGTTGTTGGGATAGATTCGGTAGTTGGCATGGATGCCTTTATCTATCAAGGCAGAGATGGTTGAGAAGAGTTCCTGCTTGGGTAGGTTTCTGTCTAGTGCAGCCAATGCCTCGTTGATGCAGGGTGCCGGCTGGAAATGCACCTGACCCTTGTAGCCGAAGAGACCGGTCTGCATGTTCTGCAAATCGTCGGCCTGACTCTTTTTGAAGCCTTCCACGTCACGTTTCAGTTGGAACTCTTGTGCCTTCAGATAGTCACATGGGTCATACTCATAGGAGATGGCAAGAGGAACAATATTGAGGGAGGAGAGGCGGTCAATGATATCTCCTTCTCCACCCATGGCAAACATCTTCAGGATGCTGTCTTGCGTGCGGTCGTCACTATCCTTAGCACGTCCCTCACGCTGAGCTATCCAGATGGATTGCTTCTTCTCCGCTATGGCATAGTGCATATAGCGTGACATGCGAGCCGACGACTCCAGCATCTGGCGCATGGTCAAGGCACGCTGCACAATGAACGACTTATTGATGCGTACCAACTTCTTAATCCAAGGGAAGATAAGCAGATTGTCACCGATGGCAATCTCCACCGTATCCATACCGGCCTCAACCAGTAAAAGGCTTAAGAATCCGGAGTCGAGGATAATATCACGATGGTTAGAGATATAGGTGTATGCCTGCTGCTTGTCGGGCAGTGCATCGTGATTCAGTGTTACTCCGGTGGTAGCCTTTCGGATGATGTCCTTCAGGAAGCTGTAGCAGAAGGTCTTCTGAAAGTCAAGTTTGGTTTTACAAGCACGCATCTGCATGGCTATGGCCTCAAAAGGCACACCCGGCATTACGGCACCCATCACTTGCTGAAACATGGGGTCAGTAATCAGTTCCTCATAAATCTGAGGAAGCTCCTCATCATGGTAAGGGCGAATTTCGTCAAACTCAGTCATAAGAATTATGATTTATGGTTCATTTGTTGACAGGTTAACACGTTGACGAGGTACAAGTTCCTTGTCAACTGTCAACGCTCAATTAAACTTATTCTCTATAATATCAGTCATTACATCCTTAATATCCAGCCCTGCGGCACGTACCTGCTGAGGGATGAAGCTGGTAGCCGTCATACCCGGTGTGGTATTTACCTCAAGCAGGTTTATCTTCTCACCGGCAGTAATAAAGTAGTCTATACGGATGATTCCCTGTGCACCAATGATGTCGTAGATGGCAGAAGTCAATGCCTGCACACGGTCGCGCACACTATCAGGAATACGAGCCGGAGTGATTTCGTCAGAGGCACCATTGTACTTAGCCTCATAGTCGAAGTACTCGTTGTGCGAAACCACTTCAGTAATGGGGAATACCACCGCCTTCTCCTTGGTTTTATAGCAGCCACATGTAATCTCAGTACCGTCCAGGAAGGCTTCTATTACCACTTCCTGAGCCTCTTCAAAAGCTTTGGCGATGGCCGGCTGTATCTGTTCTCTCGTCTTGACCTTGGTCACACCGAAGCTACTACCGCCCAGACTTGGCTTGACGAAGCAGGGGAGTCCAATCTTCTCCACCACATCGTCATCAGAAACCGATTGCCCCTGACGAAGCATCATAGACTCGGCTATGCGTACTCCATAAGCTTTCAGGTATTGGTTACAGGCAAACTTATCGTAGGTAAGTGCCGCAGCAAACACGCCACAGCAAGAATAAGGAATATGCAACATGTCGAAATAGCCCTGCAGGCGACCGTCTTCTCCCGGCGTGCCGTGAATGGTGATGTAGGCAAAGTCGAACTTCACTTTCTCCCCGTGTAACAGGAAGCTGAAGTCATTTCGGTCGATAGGAAGATGAGTTCCGTCTTCCAGCTGCACATACCAATCCAGACCGTGCATTACTATAATATATAAGGTGTAACGCTCCTTGTCGATGAAGGAGTAGATGCCTTGTGCACTGCGCAAGGAAACTTGATACTCGGAGGTGTCACCTCCACATACAATGGCGATTGTTCGTTTCATTCTAAATCTCTATTACTGATATAGCTTCTCCACTTCTCTATCAGGGCTGTCATATCCTCGGGCATCTCGGAGTCGAAGTACATCTCCTCACCGGTGACGGGATGCACAAAGCCTAGGGTTTTGGCATGAAGTGCCTGACGTGGGCAAGTATCGAAGCAGTTGTTTACAAATTGTTTGTATTTGGAAAAATGGGTCCCTTTCAAGATTTCGTGACCACCGTAGCGCTCATCGTTGAAAAGGATGTGACCGATGTGTTTCATGTGGACGCGAATTTGGTGAGTACGTCCGGTTTCAAGTACACACTCCACCAGGGTGACATAGCCCAAGCGTTCCAGTACCCGATAGTGGGTAACGGCATGTTTTCCCTCTCCATCGGGAACTACCGCCATCTGCATACGGTCTTTAGGATTACGGGCAATGTCTCCGGTTACAGTACCTTCATCACTCTCTACATTGCCCCAAAGCAAGGCACGATAACGACGTTTGGTTGTCTTGTGGAAGAACTGGTTACCGAGATGTGTCTTGGCATCTGGAGTTTTAGCTATCACCAGCAGGCCGGAAGTATCTTTGTCGATACGATGTACCAATCCTACGTGCGGGTCATTGGCATCGTAGTCAGGCACATCTTTCATGTGCCAGGCTATCGCATTCACCAGCGTACCGTGATAATTGCCGTGCCCGGGATGCACCACCAGGCCGGCTGGCTTGTTCACCACCATCAGGTACTTGTCTTCATAAACTATATTAAGAGGAATATCTTCGGGAATAACATCATTCTCATAGCGCGGGCGATCCATCATGATGGTGATAACATCCTGTGGTTTCACCTTATAGCTACTCTTCACTGCCTTGCCATTGGCCATTACAAAGCCCTGTTCAGCAGCCTTCTGGATACGGTTACGAGAGGAGTTGGGCAGACGATCGAAGAGATACTTGTCCACCCGCATCTGTTCCTGTCCTCTATCTACCACCACACGGAAGTGCTCATAGAGTTGAGCCTCATCACCCACCGGTTCGATATCGTCCAGGTCGTCGTTATCCAGTTCTAAGTTATCAGGGAGTTCTTCAATCATAGGAGGAAAAGATTAGAACCAAGAGTCTTCAGCCTTTGCCGGAGTTGTAGCCGGTTTGACTTGATGTCTTGAGAGGGAATCTTGCAAACTATTCAGGGAATCAAGTGCCAATGCGCCTCCATCGCCCACTTCCAACGTCACGGTTGCCCCCATCGGAATCTTCTCACCAATGGCAAGTGAGCGATTGTTATAACGGACGCCATAGACCCAGTCTTTCTCTCCCGCCACCAGTTTTACCGAATCCAATTTAAAGCCAGAAGCCAACAAACGAGCCTCTGCCTGACGCAAAGAGCTGTTATCGGCCACATCAGGAACTAGTTGCAGAGGGACACTTTGAGTATTCACTGTCAGATAAACAATACGTCCTTTCTTCACCTTGTGTCCTGCCGAGGGGTTACAATCAAGCACACAACCGGCCGGTTCATCCTTGATATAGGTTGAGTCTGAAATAACAGCCACCAACTGCTGACGGGCAAAAGCCTCCTCTGCCTGTTTCACGCTCAAACCTTTTACTTCAGGTACTACCACAGCCTCACCATGGCGGGTATAACTATCCAGCCAGTTTAACACACCCACCAGCAAAGCCACCACAACCAGCACCATTGCCAGCAGGTTTCCCCAGAAATATTTATTGCTTTTGAAAGAGAAAAATTCTTTTATCGTCATAACTGTTCGCTATTTTCAGCAAAGATAGATATAAAAAATGAGAGAAAAGGCAGAGAGCAATAATAAAGTTGTACCGAAAGGCTAGATGCCTAAGGTTTTAGACGATTGCTTACCTAACAAGACGTTTAAATCTTCCCACCAGTCAGCATTCTGCTTCACATGCAACCCTTTGATACCTACAGCCTCTGCAGCCAGAATGTTTTTCAAGCTATCATCCACAAAAAGAGTCTCTTCTGCCTTCATACCGTCTCTATTCAACGCTTGCTGGAATATATCCGGATTGGGTTTATAGGCTCCCATCTCATAGCTGCAGAACAAGGAATCAAAGTAGAACGATATAGGCTTACCATCTGAACTAAAACGCTGACTACGTGTAAAGTCCATGATAAAAGGGTTGGTATTGCTCAACAAACAGAGATGATAATGCTCCTTCAGTTCCAGCAAATGATGCAATCTTTCTACCGGAACATCTCGAATAAAACCTAACCAACAGTACTGAGCCTTTTCCCAACTGACTGATTCACACCCCGAGGCAGAAGCCATTCTGCGACAGAACTCCTCGGCGTCAATCTTTCCGGTTTCCACATCCAGAAAGAAATCCTTCTGTCCATACTCACCCATATAATAGTCAGCATCTATTCCTGCTTCACGAAACCGCCGGAAAGCCTCTGCAGTATTTTGGCGGAAAATCACACCGCCCATATCAAACAATATATTTTTTATCATTCTCATTACACCGTTTTATTGAATATAAGCTTCGCAAGAACAACTTACAAGAGTTGGCCAAACAAGAAAAGCCGCAAAAAACTTTTTCGTTTCTTGCGGCCCTCTTATTCTTTCAAAGTGAGGCTTATGCCTTTACACCGTTGTATTCGTCAGAAACAGTCAGTTTCTTTCTGCCCTTTGCACGACGTGCAGCCAATACTCTACGGCCGTTAGCAGTAGCCATTCTCTCACGGAAACCGTGTTTGTTTTTTCTCTTTCTGTTAGAGGGTTGGTAAGTTCTTTTCATCTTTCTATCTTATTTTACGTTATTATTCTCACGAATTCGGGCTGCAAAGATAGAGGCTTTTTTCAAATAAACCAAGCGTTAACTCATTTTCTCTCAAAAGTTTTTGCGAATTCTACTGAATTCCATTACTTTTGCACCCGCAAAAAGCTATTTAGCAACCGGATAATTCTAATATAAATCAAAATAAAGACTCTAAAGTATGATAAATGCTCAAGACATTAAAATCGGAACTTGCATCCGCATGGATGGCAAACTCTATTTCTGTATCGACTTCCTGCATGTAAAGCCGGGAAAAGGTAACACCTTTATGCGTACAAAGCTGAAAGACGTAGTAAACGGTTACGTTTTGGAACGTCGTTTCAACATTGGTGAAAAGCTGGAAGATGTACGTGTAGAACGTCGTCCCCACCAATACCTTTATAAAGAAGGTGATGACTATTTGTTCATGAACCAAGAAACTTTTGACCAAATTCCCATCGCACACGACCTTATCAATGGTGTTGACTTCTTGCTGGAAGGTCAGGTTGTAGACGTAGTATCCGATGCTTCTACAGAAACAGTACTTTATGCAGACCTCCCCATCAAGGTTCAAATGAAGATTACTTATACAGAACCGGGATTGAAGGGCGATACCGCTACCAACACACTGAAGCCCGCTACCGTAGAAAGTGGCGCAACCGTACGTGTTCCCCTCTTCATCAATGAAGGTGAAACTATCGAAATCGACACCCGCGACGGTTCTTACGTTGGCCGCGTAAAGGCATAAGTACTAGCTTATCCGAATCAGGAATAAAAATACTTCGATACTAAGTCCCGAGGTTCTCTCTTGAGCCTCGGGACTTTTTTATGTATAAATCCTTGCATCACCAACCGGTACTCCACAAGGCAGCAAGCCCCTTCTCAGGAAACAAAAGTTCTTTAGTTAGGAAAGAAACTTATTTCAGTCAGGAAATAAAAATCTAAAGATAAGGAAAGAAATCTTAATCAGCAGCGCTGTTTCACCAATCAGCGCTGCTGATTAAGTAAACGGCGGTGGTGATTGGTGAAACAGCGCTGCTGATTTACTTTTATTTCAGGAAGAAGAGGAGTTTATAGCAGGAGAAAAGAGGTTTTATAGCAAGAGTAATGAGGTTTTGTAACAGGAGAAATAAAAAGGCTACCCATGAACCCGTACTGCAGTCATCTGTAAGGAAGAATATCAGCCACCACTGACGACCAATGTCAATTATAAGTGACGACCAGCCTTGTTCACAAGTGAAGCTTCAAGAAATTCCAAGACTCGCAAAGTACAACAAAGAGAAGACTCATCCTTTATCGCTTGGTAGAAATAATCATAAAGGTGACAGCAGCCATGGCTAGCAATATGCCGACAATAATGTTGTTGGTCAATGCCTCACCAAAAATCAGTGTACCCACCAGAATTGCAGTGATAGGCTCAAACACCCCAAGAACAGAAGCCTTCGTTGCCCCAATGTTTCGAGTGGCAATAGCCAACGAAGCCGTGGAAACAATAGTTGGAAGAAGTGCCAAGCCAACCAGATTAAGCCAATCCACTCTACTCTCAATACCGTCAGTAATACCTGTATCTGAAGCAATTATCTTTACCATAAAGAGGATGGCTCCTACGGAAAGTGAATAAAACGTCAGCAAAGAGTTGGAAATGCTGCCGATGGTTTTACTTCGGTTGATGATGACTATAAAAAGGGCATACACCAAGGCCGAGCCTATGGAGAGCCAAACACCTATCGGATTGATTTCTTGCGTAGAATCGCTTTGCGTCATAATAATGACCCCGATAAATGTAACAACAATGGCAAGCCACACTTGCCATGAAGGAACCACCCGCAAGAAGACCATAATCAATGCCACCACAACAGGATAAAGAAAAACAAGAGTAGTGGCCAGTCCCGAAGGAATATATTTATATGCCTCAAACAAGAAAAGACTGCTGGATGTATATAGCAAACCTAGTATAAGCAATATCCCGGCCTGTTTCCACGACAGCTTGAAGCTTTGCCTATCAAACAGAAGTAGAGAGCCAAGTATCAGCACAGCAATACCATAACGAAAAAAGAGAATAGACTCGATAGAGGCTCCATTCCTCATCAACGGCATACCGAAAAGCGGATTCAATCCGTAGGTAACACCTGTTATAATTCCAGCCGGGTAGCCTATCAACGCATTCTTACTAAGTGCTTTCATCCTGTTTTAACTCAATATCTTTGTTCTTGGAGGGTGCAAACGTACATAAAAAATCTTCTTGTTATTCGATGAAGACGTAAGAAACTACACCTTAAGAGAGCACATTCATTAAAAAGGTTTATGAGTTTGAATGATTGGATAAAGGAGCAAAAACAAAGAGAATGGAGAGCCTATTTATTGAAAAACCTCAAAACGTTGATTAAATCAGGCCCATTTCGGTAAAATTAACAAACTGCCCAAAAAAGAGATTAAGACATAGCAACCTATCAGCATCCCGTAACGTCAGTTCGGCAGATGGTCTGAAAGACCAGGTGGCAAAGCCACTTTCAATAACCGCGGACTTTCAAGTCCGTGGATAGAGTAATTGATTTCTATCCATCCGTCTGGAAGACGGGGCCGGAGGCTATAGTAGTCTTACAGACCGCGTCTTTACAGACGCAAGGAGTGGAAAGGTACTACCACCACGGGCTTAAAAGCCCGCGGCTACTATAGTACCTACGGTACCCGGTCTTTCAGACCTTACGCCGAATTCAGGTTCCGTAGAACTGCTGGCGGCTCGTTTTTTGTTATAAGTTCTTGTCCGTATTCTATTTAATGAGTAACATTAAAGGCCCTTACAGCTTCCACAATGTCTGCCCCTCCTCAGTTCCCATCTTCCTGCGGATGGGAGGTTTTGCGGACATAGACGATGCCAGAGGTGGGTATATCATGCTTAGATTTTTCTGAAATTAATCACACCGTTATGCGGGGATGGCAATGAATCTGTTCCGTCATAAATGACTTGGGTAGATTTGACATCATCACCCAGTAGCGTACGCAGCACATTCATATTGGCAAAAAAATCGGGATTGATAATCTTGGCCGATTTGATTTCGTATGCTTTTATTTCATTCCCGTTTAACGAAAGGATGTCCACTTCCCGGGTCTTGTCTCTATAAAAGAACAGATTGTTCGACTCTCCACGGTTAAACCTCTGTTTCAGCATTTCACTGACAATCATGTTCTCGAATATTTCTCCTCTCAAAGGATGATGTTGCAATTGTTGAGGCTTTTCGATGCCCAATAGATAGCATACCAAACCGGTGTCATGAAAATAGATTTTAGGGGTCTTGGTCAAGCGCTTGCCTATGTTCCGATAGAAAGGTTGCAGCAGGAAAAGTATGTATGACGCTTCCAGTACACTGACCCATCGCTTAACAGTCACTCCGCTGACTCCTAATTCGCTTGATATGGACTGGGCGTTGAACTCTGTCCCAATCCGTGACGCACATATTCGGATGAACTGTTGGAAAAGGTGAAGGTCGGGGATGTTGGATATTTGACGAACGTCCCGTTGGATATAGGTGCTTAAATAGCTGTCATATACTGTCAGAGGTGTTTTCCTGCTTCCCCAAATGGCAGGATAGAAACCACGGTACATGATTTCGTCTGTCGGTATTGTCTGAATTTCCGGCAATTCGTCGAAAGCCAAAGGAAGCAAGCGCCGGATGGCAACACGCCCGGCTAACGATTGGGATATGTTTTGCATTAAAAGGAAATCGCTGCTGCCTGATAACACGAATCGTAATGAGGGGGTTTCATCAACCAACAACTGAATGGCAGAAAACAGTTCTGGCACAAGTTGGGCTTCATCAATGATGACCCCCTTGGTATATTGACGAAGAAAACCCTCGGCATCCAGTTTCATTAATCTTTGCGTATTTTGCCGTTCCAGATTGATGTATTCATAATCGGGAAAAGCCATTTTGCAGAGCGTAGTTTTTCCGGATTGG
Organism: Bacteroides sp.; assembly: GCA_017621035.1. Lineage (GTDB taxonomy): Bacteria > Bacteroidota > Bacteroidia > Bacteroidales > Bacteroidaceae > Bacteroides. Next base: position 59,415 of record JAGATY010000013.1, read on the forward strand.
CGAGGCCCTGTAACCGATATGACTGACCAATCATGGCTTAGTTCTATCAGATTTTGTTGGAGATTGCGTACTATCATACTATCTTTTTTATATAAGCAAAGTGGACAAATCTAACATCTGATGTTAAATTTGTCCACAAATATACGCGATGGATTTCAATTAAGCAAATTATTGGTCTACATATTTCTCACCACCCCCACAATGTCCGCCCCCTCCTCGGCTCCCATCTTCCTGCGGATGGAGGTCTTGCGGACATAGACGGTGCCGGAGGTCTGTTGGGTGATGACGGCTATCTCCTTGGTGGTGAAGCCGGCACAGAGGAGACAGCAGGTCTGAACCTCCTTTTCGGTGAGGAGGGTACCGAAGCGGGTGATGAGACGAGTGTAGAATCCGTTGTAGAGGCGGTCTATCATGGAGTAGAGGTCGGGCCAGAGGATGAGGCTATCGACGGATACTTGGTCGTTGCTGATTTCGGCGATGCGGCGGAGCAGGGCCTGATTCTGTGCGGTGGGTGTACCAGCCACGAGTCGGATGAGGCCGAGCTGTTGCAGGAGGATGCGCTTGACGAAGGCGTCGTCTTGCGGAGCGGCAGGGCTGTCGGTGGGGACTGCCTGTGCTTCCTCCAACATCCGGATAAGGGTATCGATACGGTCTTCGGCTTCGGCCAGTCGGGCAATGCGTTGGCGATAGCGGTGACGGGCATAGATGCCTGCCAACAATACGACCACGATGATGATTCCGATATATATCTGTGTGCGTTGCTTCTGCAAGCGGATTTCCATCGCTGCCTCGTCCTTTACTTTCTGCTGGTCGTATTTTTCTTGCATTTCGATGAGGGTGCGGCTTTTGTCGAGTTTGGTGATGGAATCGTTGTATATCCATGCTTTATCTAAATTTAATATTGCATCCTTATATTGCTGTTTCTTGTATAGTATATCATAAATCTCTATATGGGCATTATGCAATGTATATAAATTATCAGACCCCAGTGCTTTATTAAAATAAAAATAAGCAGAATCTTGCATATTGAGATTCTTGTAAATTCGACCTATTGTCAAAAACAATTGTTCGCTTGCTCCCAAGGAATTTTGATTTTGTAATTGTATAGCATTCTGGATATAAAATAAAGCAGAACGATAATCTTTCACTCTATTATACACTGCGGCGATTTCGCTTGTTAGACCATATAATTGCTTATATTCCTTTTTTTCTTTTGCCAAATTGATTGCCTTAGTGTAATAATCAATAGCGACTTGTCTATTTTTGTTTTTATAATTAATTCTTGCGATATATGCTAAAGAGGAAATGATTTGTTTGTTATCATTCCCTTTTTTCGCATATTCGAGGGCTTTCTGCGCTGCTTCCAATGCGTAATCGGTTAAGTTGCGATAACCGTAAACATTCCATAATCCTGCATAAATCAAATGCCCCAACTGATAATCCTCCGTATTTTCCACTTCCTCGGCAGCTTTTAAATAAAAGTCTTGCGCTTCCTCCACTTTCTTTTCCTCATTGTAAAGTGCCGCCCGATAGTAAAGCGCCAACGCCTTCCGTTGTGCATCTCCATGCTGCATGAAGTAAGGCAAAGCGATGTTTATCAACGAATCGCTCTGCGACTGATACAGTTTGTATTTCGCTTGCGTAGTAAACAACGCCCAAGTAGCCCGATTCAGTTCATCCCCCGGTATATCCATCGTTTGAAGAATGTGCAAGGCACTATCGGGGTGAGGATACATCAAGGCTTCTGCCCGTTGCAGTTCGTCGCAAAGGGGAGCGTCGGCACCGGGGCGGGTGCATCCTGCCAGAGTCAGCAGGAACAGGAGGAGGATGAGGAGATGCTTCATGCGGTTATCTTCGTTTTAATGACGAACAAAGATAAGCGTTTTCATTGAGAAGAAAAAAGAAATAGGTTTGAAAAATACCTTCACATCCTTCACCGCATCGTAATGTATTGACGGATAGCTTGTTTGGGTGAAGCATGAAGCCAAAAACAGCTTTCACCATGTTTCACCGATTGGAGGAATTTCTACGAAAAACGGTGTTTTCCCACTGAGAAAACACCGTTTTACACCTTCTAACTCATCGTTTTCTCCGCCAAAAGTCGAATCGGCATGGTGAAACATGTGAAACTTGATGAAAGCATCCATGTTTCACCATTACACGCTATGAGTGAATGAGTTACGAGGCGGTGAAGGATGTGAAGGATGTTTTCGTACTTAAATAAATTTTCCGCCCGACGGAGAGAGTATTAAAAAAACATCTACATTTTGTCATTCAGAGCGAAGCGAAGAATCTCGGATACATAAACGTGGATGTACACGAGATTCTTCCTCCCTACGGTCGTCTGAATGACAAATTGATAGGTGCTTTTGAATACGACACACCTCCGTCGGGCAAAAGTTAGAGAGAATTTATTTGAAAGATTACATACGTGCCTTCTGGCTCTGTCCGGCTCCCGTACCGCGATACTTGCTCTTGGTGGGATTGAACTTGTAGCGGAAGGTGAGGCTGAGGGTGCGACGGCTGTCATCCTCCAATACCAGGGTGCGGCGGCCGCTATACAGCAGCGTGTACCTCGGACGGCTGTTGAACACATCGCTCACCTGGAGCTGCAGGCTCATCCGGTTGTTCATGAAACCTTTGTAAAGGGCGAGATTCATCCACCAGCCGTCTTTCAGCACCATATTCAGATCCTGTCCCTCGGTACAATAATACCCGTTGGCATAGAGCAAGAAAGAATCCGAAAACTTGACGGTATTCGTCCACGAAAGGGTGGCACGGGGATTGTCGAACTTCTCCACGCCCCACGGCGTATCGACTTGGGTATCGTAGCCTTCCACCTGCACGCCCCAGCGCGGCATCCAGCGGCCGATGACGGGCGAGAGCATGAGCGACGCGCTCAGTTGGTTGTAGGGGTCGATGTGCTTCTGCGTGAGCAGGCCGATGGCGGGATTGTCTTCCGTATAGATGCTATAATCATAGGTGATGCCGTTCTCGATGTGCGCATAGGCGAGGGAGAGCATCACCCACCGCCACACGGCATTGAGCGACACCCGGTGCGAGGTAGTGGGTTGCAGCATGGGGTTGCCCGTCTCGTAAGTGTAGCGGTTGCCGTATGTGATGTTGCTCCGCAATTTCCAATACGAGGGGCGGCTGATGCCGGCACGGTAGGCCAACTGCATCTGTACCTTGCCGAGGGTGGTGGAAAGGGCGAGCGAGGGAAAGAAGTGGTCGTACTTGCGGCTCTGCTCGTCCACCTTCTTACCATATTCATAATAGTCGGAAGTGATATGCTCATAACGGATTCCTGCCTGTGCCTGCACCTTGCCGAAGCTCCGGGCATATTCGGCAAAGGCGGAAATGCTATTATCCGTAATTTCACTGTCGTCATCGTTCAAGATACCTTCCAAGTTCTCATATCCGTTGATGCGTTGGGCATAGGTGTATTCGCTTCCGAAAGAAAGTTGTCCACCAGCCAACGGATGCGAGAGAATCAGCTTGGCGGCATAGAGTGAGTTCTCCATCCGGCTATGCGAAGTCACGGTCACTTCCTCGTCGCCCTCTACACTCCGGATGCTTTCTTCCGCCCAATTGTTCTCTCGGGTGTAGCCCCACATCCCGTCGGCATTGAAGTCGATGCTCCAATCCTTCACCTTCCCGTTATAATAAAGGTTAAGCTGATGATTGGTGGATTGGCGCTTTTGCTTCGAAGTCATTTCGCTGGTTTCGAAGAACGCATCATCCTTGGTCACTTCGGAACTCATCGGAAAACCATAATCGGCCTTTGGGGTACGGTCGAACTGATAACGAATACCGAAGGAGTGATTGGTGTCCAGCATATAGTTGGCCGAAAGTATGGCAGTCATATTTGAGCTCGACCACTTTTGGTCGCTATACGATTCCTGTGTCCATTGGTTCTCCAAGTAGCTATGTTGGATGAGCGTTTTCTTCTGCTTTCCTTCCGAGCCGGTACCGAACAGCATACCGCCCAAGTCGAAACCTCCCTTGCGATAGTTGAAATTGAACTGATTATCGAACGACCAATCCCATTGGTAGCTGGTGGAAGTGACATTGCTGAATCCGAATCCCTCGCCTTGCGGCTTCTTGGTGTGGATGCGGACTACGGCCTTCACCTCGGCATCGTATCGGGCACCGGGGGTATGTACCACCTCCACCGACTTGATGTTGTCCGACGAAAGCTGCTCCAGTTCCGAAGCATTCCGCATCTTCCGCCCGTTGATGTAGACCTCCGCCTTTCCGCTTCCGAATACGTTCACACTTCCCCCTCCGGCACTCACATTCGGAATCTTGTCAAGCAGGTCGTTGGCATTGCCCGCCTTTTCCAGGAGCGTACCGGTCACGGTTGTCACCATGGCATCCCCCTTGGCACGGGTCACGGGCAGGTTGCCTTTCACTTCCACTTCGCCCAAGAGTTGTGCATCGGGCGTCATGCGGAGGGTGCCGAGGTTATCCGCCGTCACCTCTTTATATAATGTGACATACCCCACGGAGGAGATGCGGAGCAGTTCGCCCCTCTCCTCCCTCAACAGGCGGAAATTCCCCATTTCATCGGAAGTGGTCCCGGCGACGAAAGCCGAGTCGGGCAATGAGATTAAGACTACATTGGCGTATGCCAACGGTTGGTTTTGTTCGTCCGTCAGCCGTCCGCTGAGCGTTTGGGCGCGAAGTCCGATGCCTGCCATGAGCAGCATCAGGATAAGGTACATTTTACTTTTCATCGTCTTTGTTTTTTAGCCCAAAGTTAGAGCCGAATGATGTCTTAATCCAAGTGTTTTGGAATATTAAAAGCCTTAACAGAATGATGCTAAGCAACTTGTAATCAGACTTACTTTTCTTTAAAGTCTTAATATAAGGTAACTGATGGGGTGAAGAGTCTTAATGAAGTGTAGATGACAATAGATGTGCTTTTCCCGTTCTTGGAATTTGTCACACCTTTGTACGGAAAATGTGGAATGATAAAACATCAAACTGCAAATAGCACTGAAAAGAGAAGAAATGTCCACCTAGCCTAGAAAGGCAATCTTCCATCCCCGTAAATTTGCTACAACCCTTAGTTTACACTATCTTTGCAGCTAGCTTTACAAAACCAGGCAAGCTGTATGAAATACTCCTTAATCATTCCCGTGTACAACCGTCCTGATGAGGTGGACGAACTGCTACAAAGCCTTTGTGGGCAGAAGTTCCGTGACTTTGAAGTGGTGGTGGTGGAAGATGGTTCTTCCCTACCCTGTTTGGAAGTGGTGAAGAAGTACGGGCTACTGCTGGACATTTACTACTACAACAAGCCCAACTCGGGTCCCGGACAGACGCGCAACTATGGTGCAGCACGCAGCCGGGGAGAATACCTTATTATATTAGACTCAGACTGCATCTTGCCTAGTGGTTACCTACAGGCGGTGGAGGCCGAGCTGGAACGCCAACCGGCTGATGCTTTCGGCGGACCGGATCGTGCACACCACTCCTTCACTCCCGTGCAAAAGGCCATCAACTATAGTATGACCTCTTTCTTTACTACCGGAGGCATCCGAGGTGGAAAGAAGAAAATGGACAAGTTCTATCCTCGCAGCTTCAACATGGGCATACGCAGAAAGGTGTATGAGCAGCTGGGTGGATTCTCGAAGATGCGCTTCGGTGAAGACATCGACTTCAGCATTCGTATCTTCCAGGCCGGATATAGCTGCCGGCTGTTTCCCGAAGCATGGGTGTATCACAAACGTAGAACCGACTTCTGCAAATTCTTCAAGCAGGTACATAACTCCGGCATTGCCCGCATCAATCTTTACAAGAAATACCCCCGCTCACTGAAAGTGGTACACCTGCTGCCTGCCCTCTTTACCATAGGAGTGTTCTTCCTCCTGCTGGCTTCCCCGATTTGTGTCTATAGTCTGACACTGCTAGGAGCCTATGCACTGCTTGTCTTGATAGACTCCACCCTACAGAACCGAAGTTTGAAAGTTGGTCTTCTATCCATAACAGCCTCCTTTATACAGCTCATCGGTTATGGCACAGGCTTCCTGCGTGCCTGGTGGATGCGTTGCCTCCTGGGTAAGGATGAAGAATTGCAAGCCTTCCGAAAGAACTTCTACAAATAACCCCTCTCACACAACACCTCTACAATTATGGAGAAGCTCAATATCAACCAATGGGCAGAAGAAGACCGCCCACGCGAGAAAATGATGCAAAAGGGAGCCGAAGCGCTAAGTGATGCCGAGCTGTTGGCCATCCTCATTGGCTCGGGCAACACAGAAGAGAGTGCCGTCAGCCTGATGCAACGTGTACTGGCTGCCTGCAACAACAACCTGAACCAGCTGGGAAAGTGGGAGGTACGCGACTTCTCACGTTTCAAAGGACTGGGACCGGCCAAAAGCATCAGCATTATGGCAGCACTGGAGCTGGGCAAACGACGAAAGCTGCAAGAAAAGGGGGAAAGAGAGAAAATACGCTGCTCTACAGACATCTACGAGCTATTTCACCCGCTGTTGTGTGACCTTGCCACCGAAGAGTTTTGGATACTGCTGCTCAATCAGGGTGCCAAAGTCATTAACAAGGTGCGCATCAGCCGAGGCGGACTGTCACAAACCGTTGCCGACGTACGCACCATTCTTCGTGAAGCCTTGCTGCAACGTGCCACCCAGATAGCCCTGATACACAACCACCCCTCCGGAAATCCCCGTCCCAGCAATGATGATTGCCGGCTGACCGATGCTGTCAAGAAGGCTGCCGAACTGATGAACATCCACATAACCGACCACGTCATTGTCACAGATGGGCAGTACTACAGTTTCCGAGATGAGGGACTTCTCTGAAGCTGCACACATCAAACTCCCCATTCTTTTGTAGATTCAATTAAAATCTTTAGTTTTGCTCGCGGAAACATAACCCTTATATAAGCTTATGACAAAGTTTGAAATAGAAGAAAAGATTGTGGCCATGCTGAAAACCGTGTATGACCCCGAAATACCGGTCAACATCTACGACTTGGGCCTCATCTACAAGATAGACCTTGCCGACAATGGCGAAGTGACCATCGACATGACACTAACCGCCCCCAACTGTCCTGCAGCCGACTTCATCATGGAAGATGTACGACAAAAGGTAGAGAGCATTGAAGGCATCACAGCCGCCACCGTCAACCTGGTCTTTGAACCTGAGTGGGACAAAGACATGATGAGTGAAGAGGCCAAACTGGAACTGGGATTCTTATAAGAGTGGAAAGTTGACTGCGAAGTTGATGAACGTAAGCGAATAGAGTCACTCAACTTTTCCGCTTTCCGTTCTCACCTTTCCATTTCCACCTTCACCATAACAAGCATTACTACAATGAAGAACGTTTATTTTCTATCCGACGCACACCTGGGTTCACGAGCCATTGAACATGGCCGCACACAAGAACGCCGACTGGTAAACTTCCTCGACAGCATCAAGCATAAGGCTGCCGCCATCTATCTGCTGGGCGACATGTTCGACTTCTGGTATGAGTTTAAACTGGTGGTACCCAAAGGTTACACTCGTTTCTTGGGAAAACTCTCGGAGCTGACAGACATGGGGGTAGAGGTTCACTTCTTCATTGGCAATCACGACATCTGGTGTGGCGACTATCTCACACAAGAGTGTGGCGTCATCATACACCGAGAGCCACTCACCACAGAGATTTATGGCAAAGAGTTCTACCTGGCACATGGTGACGGGCTGGGCGACCCGGACAAGAAATTCAAACTCTTACGTGCCATGTTCCACAGCCGCACCCTGCAACTCCTCTTTTCCACCATCCACCCCCGCTGGAGCATCGACTTCGGTCTGAACTGGGCCAAGCACAGCCGTCTGAAACGTGTAGACGGGAAAGACCCCGAATACATGGGCGAGAAGAATGAGCACCTGGTATGCTACAGCAAAGAGTACCTAAAGGCACACCCCAACATCAACTTCTTCATCTATGGGCACCGTCACATCGAGTTAGACCTGATGCTGAATGCCTCTGCACGCATCCTCATCCTGGGAGACTGGATAAACTTCTTCTCCTATGCCGTATTCGACGGCGAACACCTCTTTTTAGAAAACTTTATTGAAGGGGAAAGCATACTTTAGTGAACAAACCGCCCCCTGAGATTGTCTTTATCATCACTAACCACTAATAAAGAAAAGCGTTATGGATGATACAATTTACCGTCATGCAAGCATCTCGGAAGAGAACTTGCATCCCGACCGTCACCCCGGTCGCCAGAAACTGGAGGAGTGGAGCGATGCACTGGAACAGGAAGGCCACTTCAGCGTGCCCAAAGTGACCTCGGAGAAGGAGAGAGAAGAGCGCCTCAAAGAGCTAGACGAGGTAATAAAAGCAGACATCGAGAACATTTCCAAGTAGGCGAATAGGGCACACTTTACCTTCAAGCACACCTCTTCACGCATCAAAATCTCTCAATTCATAGAGACAAACAGCGTGCTTGCAACCGGTTTGCTCCACACTTGTAAGGGATTTCTTCCACACAAGTGTGGAGCATATTCCGCACTTGTGTCCAGCGCGCTCCACACAAGTGTGGAACAAACCCCTCTACAAGCATATAAAACCCTATGTTTGTATATGCAAAATGCCCAACTAGCTATATCGTTCAATATAGATAGTTGGGCAAACTGTTGTTATCTACTTTCCACTGGTGCTGTGTAGCACTTAAAAGAGATTATTTGTAACCTGCAGCCTTGCTGATGCGTTGCGGAATCTCAATGTTATCCATCTTTCCGGCAAACAGCTTAGCGCCTGCACCGATGGCAAATACCGGGACATAACCGGCTGAGTGTGAAGAGGTACTCCAACCCAACATGGCAATTTCATTCATCACACGCTTGGCAGCCACAGCCAAAGGCTCGGTCTTGGCATAGAGTGTCTCTTCAAAAACAACTTTACGCTTTACGAATGACATGTCAAACTCATTGTGCAGCATGCGTTCCTGTTCCCATGTGAGAGGAATCTCTTTCCAGAAGCCCATCTTCTCGGTAAGCAGTGCTTTGGCTTGTTCCCAAGTGACGTTCTCCTGCTTACGCAAGTCGGTAACGGCACGCGACAAGAGGTCTTGTGACTGCTGTTGATGTGCCACAGCCTTCAGATTCAGAGCGTACTTACCGGTACCCATGCCCAAGCCTCCTGTTTCATGGTCGGCAGTCACCACAATCAAGGTTTCTTTCGGATGCTTTTTGTAGAACTCATAAGCCACACGGATAGCGTTGTCGAAGTCCACCACCTCTTCAAACGTGGTTGCGGCATCGTTACCATGACATGACCAGTCAATCTTTCCGCCCTCAACCATCAGGAAGAAGCCCTTCTTATTACCTTTAGTAAGGAAGTCGATGGCACTCTCTGTTATCTCTTTGAGTGACAAATCACCCTCTTTGCGGTCTATTGCATAAGGCAGTGAAGAGGTATCGGCACCCTCCTTTTGAATAAGTACCATCTTCTTGGCAGAAGACTTTGCCTTATACTCCTCTACACCACGAGCCAGCGTATAACCGTTCTCCTCCAGCACAGAGAAGATGGAAGGCATCTGCTTCTTGTCGGCAGAGGTAGTGGGTTTCAAGAAACCGGCACCTGCATAGAAGTCAAAACCTGAAGTAGGAATCTCACAAGCGATTTCATAATACCAGCCACGATCCGGTTGGTGTGCATAGAAAGCAGAAGGGGTTGCATGATCCACACTGACACTGGTAGTTACACCCACCTTACGGCCTGCTTTCTTAGCCTTGGCTGCTACAGAAACCAGCGGGTTCTTTTGCGGGTCAACACCAATAGCACCATTATAGGTCTTCGTACCGGTAGCCAAAGCTGTTCCGGCTGCAGAAGAGTCTGTAATTGAGTTGGTTGCAGAATAAGTGGTAGCCATACCGCTAACAGGGAAGGTGGGGAACAACAGCGGCTCCACACCGATACGGCCCTGTTTCTCTGCCAAATACATTTCAGTTGCATTCACTTGATTGACGCCCATACCGTCGCCAATGAAATAAAAGACATACTTTGCCTGCTGTGCGTCCACAGAAAGAACGAAAAGAGCAACCAGCAGAAGAGAGAAAATACGTTTCATACTAAATCTTTGTTTATGGTTATAAATGATTACACTGTTCTTAAAAGCGAAACAAAGATAGGCAAAATAGGCGTAAAGTGTATTACATAAGAATGAAAAAAGGGTACCAAAGGCATTCTTTCACCTTGGCACCCTTACAAGTAAAATGAAAAAGACTGTTTATTGATTCAAAATATCCATGGTATCGGAAGCAATCATCAGCTCTTCGTCAGTAGGAATAACCACTACCTTCACCTTAGAATCTTCAGCTGAGATTACAATTTCCTCTCCGCGCACCTTGTTCTTTTCAGCATCCAGCTTCACGCCCATGAAGTCCAGTCCTTCACAAGCAGCCCAACGTGCACTGGCCTGGTTTTCACCCACGCCTCCGGTAAAGACGATGATGTCCACACCACCCAAGGCTGCAGCATAAGAACCAATATATTTCTTAATGCGATAGAAGTACATCTGCTCAGCCAGCAAGGCACGTGCTTCACCCTTAGCAGCCGCTGCTTCCAGGTCACGCATATCGCTTGAAGGACCAAACACACCCATCACACCACTCTTCTTATTCAGCAGGTTAGAGATACCGGCAGCATCCAGTCCCTCTTTCTCCATGATGTATGTAACAGCTCCGGCATCAATGTCACCACTGCGTGTACCCATCATCAAACCTTCCAGAGGAGTCAAACCCATGCTGGTGTCCTGACACTTGCCATCTTTAATGGCAGAGATGGAAGCACCGTTACCAATATGGCAAGTGATAATCTTCTTACCCTCAGCCGTTGTTCCCAAGAAGTCGCAAACACGCTGTGATACATAGCGGTGAGAAGTTCCGTGGAAGCCATAGCGACGCACACCATACTTCTTATAGAGTTCATAAGGAACGGCATACATGTATGCGTAATCCGGCATGGTTTGATGGAAAGCAGTGTCAAACACACCCACCTGAGGAACGTTAGGCAGGATAGCTGTAACAGCATTGACACCCTTCAGATTGGCAGGATTGTGCAGCGGAGCCAAGTCGTTGCAAGCCACAAATGCCTCCAACACCTCGTCAGTCAGCAATACAGACTTTGCAAACTTCTCACCACCATGCACCATGCGATGACCTACTGCATTGATTTCATCCAACGACTTAATGGCACCATACTCGGCACTAGTCAATGTTTCCAGAATGAATTCAACACCTACGGTATGTTCAGGAATATCCTTTTCCAAGATTTTCTTCTCGCCATTAGGCAAGGTAAACTTCAAGAAAGAGTCCTTCAGACCAATCTTTTCAATACCGCCTTGGGCAATGACAGACTTGTTGTCCATGTCGAACAACTTATATTTGATAGACGAGCTACCACAATTCAATACTAAAACTTTCATACGTATGATTCTGATTGATTTAAGATTTCTGATTATTTACCTGCCTTAGCTGCAATGGCCTGGTTGGCTGTGATGGCAATCATGCGGTAGATGTCTTCAATGGAGCAACCGCGTGAAAGGTCATTTACCGGACGAGCAATACCCTGCAAGATGGGGCCTACGGCATCGGCATGTCCCAAACGCTGTACCAACTTGTAAGAGATGTTACCAACCTCCAGACTGGGCACTACCAATACATTAGCATGTCCGGCAATAGCAGAACCCGGAGCCTTGCTAGCACCTACCGACGGAACCAACGCTGCATCGGCCTGCAACTCACCATCAATGGCAATGTCGGGTGCCATCTCTTTGGCCAACTTCAATGCTTCCACCACCTTGTCTACATTCTCATGCTTGGCAGAACCTTTGGTTGAGAAGCTGAGGAGAGCTACCTTCGGGTCGATATCTACTACAGCTTTTGCCGTGCGTGCAGTACAAACAGCTATCTGAGCCAACTGGGCAGCGTCGGGTACCGGAGTAACTGCCACGTCACCAATTACCAGCACACCATTCTTTCCATACTCAGGAGCATGAGTCAACAGCAACATTGCGCCTGACACGCAAGAGATACCCGGAGTAGTCTTGATGATTTGCAGTGCCGGACGGAGTACATCACCGGTGGTGTTGCGTGCACCGGCCAACTGACCATCGGCATCGCCATTCTTAATAATCAAACAGCCCAGGTAGAGAGGATTCAGAACCAGTTTACGAGCCTCCTCAATGGTCATGCCTTTCTTCTTGCGCAACTCACAGAGCAACTGAGCATACTCTTCTTGCTTCGGATGGTTTTCAGGGTCGATAATGGTGGCCTTGTGGATGTTTCCTAAGCCCCACTTCTTGGCACACTCGGCAATTTCGTCCGGATTGCCGATAAGAATCAAATCTGCCACTCCATCTGTCAGAATCTGATTGGCAGCCTTTAAGGTACGTTCTTCTGTTCCTTCCGGAAGAACAATGCGTTGGCGATTTGCTTTTGCACGCTCAACAATTTCGTTAATCAATCTTTGCATGATATTTTAATTAGATATAAATTACAGATTACTCTGCAAATTTACATAAATCTGCCACATATACATAGCAAGCGAGGGACGTTTTTTACGTCCCTCGCCCACATTTATTATAATATTTAACACTAGCGGATGATTTCAGGATTTACCGTCTTGAAGTTCGGCATACACATACCAATAGAGGCACCTATATAAGTAGGGTCACAAATCACATATTTGGTACCGTCGTCCAATATGAGAGCATCACCCTTTACATCTTCTGTGAAGTGAACTGCCGAAGCAATGTGTCCGGGGTAGTCCAATAACACAGCATCCAGCCCTAACAAGTCTTTCACCAAAGTTGAGAAGAGCATGGCGCGATCCTCACAATCGCAATAGGGGTAGAAGAAGGTCTCATCCGGGAAGAAAGGCTTCTCATAACCAAACTGGTCACCATCTGTCTGATACTCAAAAGCTGTCTGCACAAAGTTAATCAAAATGTTTGCAGCATCTTTTTGCGACTTACCCTCTATCTCGCGTTTCAGCCCTTCGTACACCTCATCACGCAACTGATCGCTCATCGGTGCTCTGTAGTGCAACACCACATCACACTTGGCATAGTCGCGATAAAGATTCAACAGGTTCTTGTTTACGGTAGTCTGAATCTTGAATGCACGAGTAGAAGGAGTCAATGTACGCACCTGCTCATCCATCTCCAGCACCGGAACCGCATCAATATTCAAGCATACAAGGTTCTTGGCATCGGCAAAGTTCTGGCGATAGGTGTAGAGTGCCATAGAGGCACCTTTAGTAGGTTCAAACACATAATACTTGTCATCTCCCATCTTCAGGTAAGGGGTAGAATAGACAGTACCGGCTGTTGCAATCATCAGCTTCAGCTTCTCATCATTCTTTGCCAAACGAACCTTGTAACCAGACTTGCTCAGCAGGAACATTTGCAAGAAGACTATCTCATCAGGATGGTCTGCACCATACAGCTGTGTACCAATTTGTTTGGTAAAGAGCAGGTACATCCAATCACTCATCTGATGCTTTTGTTTGAGCTCTCTACAGTCAGCAACCATCTGCTCATGGTCTTTCTGACACAAGAACTTCCAAGCATTAGCTACATGACTTTCGCGATTGCCACCCAGCACCAAATCCTCAGCTACGGTAGTTGCCACTTCAAAAGTAGTACCATAGAACTCAACCTCGGTACGGCGAACCGACTGACCCGGCTTCACCATCGGCATCGGCACCATTACCGGTACATAAGGCTTGCCCGGCACATAGATACCCGGCTCCGGAATATCCAAATCCTTCATATCCGGAAGATTGGGTTTATGAATCTCCGGTCCCTGCGCCTTCCCGATACCCGGCTTTTTAGCATCGCCTGAAGGCTTAAATTCTCCACCCACAGGCTTAGCATTCAAAGCCGGCTGATTGGGTTTGTGAATCTCCGGACCTTTGGCTTTACCTATACCGGGAGCAGATGAATCCGGCACCTTGAAACCGGCAGGCTTCACTGTAACAGAAGGAAGTGCAGGTTTACTCTTGTCCAGCACAGTAGGTTTTACCGGCTTAGGCTCCACAGGAGGTTCAACGGGTGCGAAAGCATTATACTTTTCCCACGTCTCGCGCAAGAAAGTTTCAAACTCAGCATCCGCTTTGTTTTTGAACTCCTCATACTTGCTTTTGTTTTCCTTGTCGAACTCCTCAAAGACCTTATCCAAGTCCTCTTGTGCACACAATGGCACTGCAGTGAACAACAAAGCCAAGCAAGTTACTGATAAACACTTCATCTTGTTCATGGTAGATATGATTTAGTGAAGTTAGAATTATTACTTAACTATAGCCATTTCGTGGAAAGTACAACGCTTGCTATTAGGAATGGAATATATCCACTTCAGGAGGTTTTCGTAAGTCACCTCACCCACAAAAGGAATATCTTCCTTAGTAGCAACAATCATCAGATTGATTCTTTCAGACTTATCAGCTGTCAGATATGACACCGGCACTCTTCCATCATCCGGGATGATGGGGAAGTTATACGTTTTACCGGCCTTCAGCAAGAAGCTGGGTTCATAATCGTTGGGGAAGATAATCTTACCGCCTTCGTTATCAAACCAAAAGAATTTCAGATAAGAGTCAGACCCAAACACTTTCAATTTAAAGGAGAGTTCAGAAGCCTTTTCATACAAAGTCTTTATTCCTGTCACCTCCATTGCATAGGTCTTATCCTCCTCGTCGTCTTTTTTCACCTCGGCATCGATGGTTACCTGAACCGTTATAGTTTCTGTTCTCTGATCCCATATCGGCTTCACCTCTTTTTTGGTAACCAACAGCATACCACCAATGGCTATTCCACTTGTTTGTGAGTACGCTTCATGAAACTCACTTCCGTGTTCTTCAGTAATCTGTCCGAATACTGACCACACGTTTTCCACCACACCGGCCTTGCGCAATGCCTCTTTCTTTGCTTCCATCAAGGCGCGCTCTTCAGCCTCAATCGTAGTAACATTACCAGCTACCTGCCAACGGCCTACTGCATCTTTCACCTTCACCACCTTTTGAGCATGGAGAGGAGCAGCGGCTACCAGCAACAGAAGCAGTACCCACTTAATCAGATTATTTTGTCTCATCTATAGATATTGTTCTATGGAATTGATTAGTAACCCAACTTATCCAATTCTTTAGCTAATTCTTCAGACTTAGAAGCCAACTCCTTACGGATAGCCTTAATAGCAGCTTGGTTAGCAGCTTGCTGGCTATAACCCAAAGTTACCATTACTTCTACATTCTTATTATCCAAAGTTCTGTAAACCTCTACCAAAGGAATAGTACGACCCAATGTAGCAGAGATTACACTCTTGCTAGAAGCAACCACGCTTGACAAGCTGGCAGCCTCTTCTTGACCCATATCGTCGTTAGCCACCTTAGCCTCAATCAGCTGAGATACTTTGGTTTGAATCTGACCGGCCAAGTCAATCTTTGCTGCATTGGTAGCTTGCAGAGCAGCTGCTGATTGGTTACCACCAATTACACGTGCAGAAGCAATATACCAATACGGATTGCCTTCAGTATCCAATTCAACTTGCTTATTCCAAGCATTTTGCAACTGCTTTTCCATAGGCAACTTACCTACCGGAGTCTTGAAACCCTCTTTAGTCAACTCCTTAGCTTGCTTACGAGCCTCCTTAGAAGCCTTCTTAGAAGCCTCCTTTGACATTACTTTTTCCTGTTTCTTCAAGTTCTTGTAAGCATCACCTGTAGCTTTTTCTTGAGCACATACACTAGTTGTAAACGCCATAACAAGTGCAAACATTGCACTAATAAACAGACTCTTTTTCATATTCGTTTAAATTTAAATGGTTAATACTTTTCGTTGTTTTTATTTATGTTAGTATCGGCAAAAGTAGGTAATTATTTTTAATATCGTTCAACAAATAGTTTTTTTTTGCTCTAAAAGGCAACAAAAATAGAGAAATATGTGAAATATGCCTACAAAACCTCTTCTACAACCACAAGAGATTAGTGATTATCAGAAAGAATTAAAGGCCTCAGAAAGACCGGAAGAACGTCAGTTCGGTAGATGGTCTGAAAGACCTGGCGCCGAATTCAGGTGGAAGAAGTTAGCAATCCCTGAGAGGCTGATAGACTAAAGGAGTTAGCACTCAATGAAGTACACTACATTCTCTTCACACTCAGTCCTTCACTCTTTATTTTACCTCTCAGACGCCCCTATATACTCCTCCTTATAGGAGGAGTGGAAGCATGAAACCGTTTCATTCCGAGTTGGCATTTTAGAAGAGCCGTACCATCAAGATATTTTACCCACACCCAAGCCATATCACCTCCGTTTCTAAAGGAACGGTGTTGATACGGAGTTGGTACGGCCTTGGTACGGAGTTGATACGGCGTTGGTGTAAAAAGGTAAAATCTGCCCTAGAAGGCATTCTGAGACAGGTTATAAAGAACGCAAAAATCATTCGCCCGATTTGCAAGAAACTTCCATGTCAGGATATTTCATTATTGCATATCTATAATCTAAGGGGAAACAAAGACAAATAAAGGAATCTGTAATTTAAGAACTTGTTTTGATTTTATTTCTGCATTCTTTTAAGGAATCTTTTCGAGGTTATTTTTCTTCTCTTCCGAGGAGCATAGCGGGCTATGTGACGAAGAAGAGGAGGAAAAGAAACCGAAAAGAAACTTCAAAGAAGCTGAAGAATAACTTTTTAAAGAAAATCAAAACAAGTTCTTAAACAGGTAGAGGAAGAAACAAATCTTTTTCTTGCCGTTATCACTCTGAAGACGTAATTTTGCCAAAGATTCGCATAACAAATACCCCCGTTGCAACAAATGCACCCGTTATTTGTTACTTTTAAAGTAAAAGAACAACTATGATTTCATTCAAAGAGATAACCCTAGAGGACAAAGAAACCATTAGCAGCTATACCCTGCAGAGCGCATGGCAGAATTGTGATTTCTCTTTTTCCAACCTTTGCAGCTGGCGGTTTCTGTACAATACTCACTATGCGGTGGCAGACGGTTTCCTCCTGTTGAAGTTTTGGGTGGAAGGAGAACTAACCTACATGATGCCCATCGGGAAGGGGGATTTACGCAAGGCTGTCTGTCTATTGATGGAGGACGCTGAGAGAGAGGGGAAGCCTTTTTGCATGACCGGCAACACAGAGGAGATGTGCAGATTGCTGGAGGCCGCCATGCCAGGACAGTTTACGTTTACCTCCAACCGCGATTATGCCGACTACCTCTATCTGCGTAGTGACCTGGCCGGCTTGAGTGGCAAGAAGTTCCAGGCCAAACGCAACCACGTCAACAAGTTTAAACGCACCTATTCATATGAATATACACCCATCACTTCAGATCGCATCCAAGAGTGTATGGAACTGGAAGCCGAATGGTGTAAAGCGAATAACTGCATGCAGATGGAAGGAACCGGAAATGAACGGCGGGCACTACTCTACGCACTGCATCACTTTCAAGAGCTGGGACTGACCGGAGGCATTCTGCATGTGGAGGGTAAAATTGCTGCCTTCACTTTTGGTATGCCCATCAACAGCAACACCTTTGGGGTGCATGTAGAGAAGGCAGATACCACCATTGAGGGAGCTTACGCCATGATCAATCATGAGTTTGCCGGTCACATTCCCGAGCAGTACATCTATCTGAATCGGGAAGAAGACTTGGGCATTGAGGGTTTACGTAAAGCCAAACTCTCGTATCAGCCCATCCGACTACTGGAGAAGTTTACAGCACAGCCCATCCGACAGCCGGAATAGGGATGAGCGCCGAGAGAGAATCTAGCTAATAAGATAGGAATCATGAAAGAGAAAATCAAACAACTTTGGAAACTCTGTTTCAATGATAGTGACGAGTTTACGGAACTATATTTCCGGTTGCGCTATCGGGAGGAACGAAACCTGGCTTTAGAGCAGCAGGGTGAGATGATAGCCGCCATGCAGTTACTTCCCTACCCGATGACCTTTGGAGGTGAGATAGTTCCTACCAACTATGTATCAGGGGCTTGTACCCATCCGGCCTACCGCAAGCAAGGTGCCATGAAGCGTCTGCTTACCGAGGCCTTCAACCGCATGTACAAGGCGGGTACCATGTTTTCCACGCTGATTCCTGCCGAGCCTTGGTTGTTTGAGTTCTATGGCAAGCTAGGGTACAGTCCGGTGTTCAAACAGAGCAGTAGCCGTTTTGTCTGTCCCGCCCAGGCACTTCCCGCAGAGGCTCCGGAGTTGCAAACTATTCATAATTATGAGGAGTTATGCTGTTTCTTGCACCGGAAGCAAGAGGAACGGGAGGGGTATCTGTGCCACACGGCAGAAGATTTTCTGGTGATACTGGCCGACATTCGTCTCTCCAACGGGCGCATTTTTACTCTGAAAGAGCAGGAAAAGATTGTCGCTATGGCCATTACACACCCTAACGAATACGGGAAATGGCAGGTAGACGAATTACTTTATGAAGAAGCATCTTACCAACCCATTCTGTTACAGCGCATTTGTGAAGAACTGAGCCTTTCCGGTTTAGAGGTGATTACCCCTCCTACCCCTCAAACAACAAGTCGTCCACTGGGTATGGCTCGCCTCATCAATGCGGAGGCCATGCTACAACGTCATGCAGCCCATCACCCGGAAGAGGAGTTACATATCCAACTGACCGATGAACAGTTGCCTGTAAACAACGGATGCTACACACTGCAGCATGGCAAGTGCATAAAAACAGCCGGGCAGTTATCATCCAAATACCCGACAATTTCTATCAGTGAGTTAACCGAGAGGTTACTCTCACCCTTGAAGCCTTACATGAATCTTATGTTGAATTGAACGCCCGCCTTCGGATTACTCTTTTGTCAACAGACTTTCCAACTCTTCACCATTCAGGCGGAGATAGAAATGTCCCTTGTAAGCCACAGAGATGGCACCGGTCTCTTCAGAGACAATAATGGCGTGGGCATCTGACACTTGTGATATACCCATAGCTGCTCGGTGGCGAAGGCCTAATTCCTTAGGTATGTCCAAATTGTGAGAAACAGGCAGAATACAGCCTGCAGCTTTGATGCGTTTCTTGCTGATAACCATCGCGCCATCGTGCAGAGGGCTGTTTTTAAAGAAGATGTTCTCTATCAATCGCTGGTTGATATCGGCATTGATTGTTTCGCCGGTACGGACCACGTCATTCAGCGGTACATTGTGTTCTAGCACAATCAAAGCGCCCACTTTCTGCTTCCCCATGCTGATGCAAGCCATCACAATGGGCATGATGTCTTCGTGTTCCAGTTTTTCTTTTTTGTTGCCGGTAAAGAAACGTAGCAGGGCACTGGCATGTTGCTGGGAGCCCAAGGTCAGTAAGAAACGACGAATTTCTTCTTGAAACAGGACAATCAGTGCCAAAACGCCGACACTGACCAATTTGTCAAAAATGGAACCAAGAAGTTTCATCTCCAGTACTTGCGACACAACCAGCCAAATCAAGATAAAAACCAAGATGCCGGTAAACACATTGATTGAACCGGATGCCTTCATCAGTTTGTAGGAGTAGTACAAGAAAAAGGCCACCAGCAGGATGTCTATAAAGTCTTTTATGCCAAATTCAAAAAACACGGACGTTGCAAGTTATTAGTTGTTAGTTATCTATTATCAAGTTCTCAATCACATTTCTTTAGTTGTTCCACCATACGGACAGCTTCAACAGCCTGACGCACATCGTGTACCCGAAGGATATTTGCGCCACGCAACAGACTGACAGTATTGAGAACCGTAGTCCCGTTCAGCGCTTCCTGCGGTGTGGTTCCCAGCAAACGGTATATCATGGATTTGCGGGATATACCCACCAAAAGCGGCAGGTCAAAGAGAGCAAACTCTTCCAGATGAGCCATCAGTTCATAATTATGCTCCAGTGTCTTACCAAAACCGAAACCGGGGTCAAGGATAATATCTTTCGCGCCCAAATCACGCAAGCAGGCTATCCGCTGAGAAAAATAGAAGAAGACCTCTTTTAGTAAGTCATCATAATGCGGCTGTTTCTGCATATTTTGCGGAGTGCCCTGCATGTGCATCATGATGTAAGGAACGCCCAAACGGGTAACTGTAGCAAACATGTTGGCATCCATCTGTCCGGCAGAGATATCATTTACAAGGGCTACTCCAAACTCTTCCACGCACATCTTGGCTACATCTGCTCGAAAAGTATCTACGGACACGATGGCCTCGGGAGCCTCTCGGAAGAGTATCTTCAGGCCTATCCGCAAGCGTTCCATCTCTTCATGAGGCGAAACATCCGCTGCACCGGGGCGTGATGAGTAAGCACCTATATCTATTAGGTCTGCGCCCTCATTCAGTATCTGTCGTACACGGCAGGCAATTTGTTCCTCTCCCTGCATACGACTTTCTGCATAAAAAGAATCGGGGGTAACATTCAGGATTCCCATCACACGGGGCTTCGACAAGTCCATCAAGCGACCGTTGACATTGATATATTTAGCTTTCGATGTGTTCATTGTCTATCAATACAGCTGTTAGATACGGCAAAAGTAAGAAAAAAGCTTGTTTCCCAACTCAATGTTCAAGAAAAAAAGTGATGGAATTTCTGAAACAGCACCCCAATATTTTCAAATAAATAACTATTTTTGCCCCTAGAAAGGAGGAGAATGCTCTGATTGTCCCGATAAGATTACCCCAAGGGAAACTTACGTACAGACATTAAGAGAGGAGAGCCACCCCTGTTTTCCCAATACAAGAACTTCATTTATACTGTTTTATGGATATAAATTTTCTCTACAATAAGTTTCTGCAATGCAGTAGCGTAACTACCGACAGCCGCAACTGCCCGTCAGGTTCACTCTTTATTGCCTTAAAAGGCGAGAACTTTAATGGTAACACCTTTGCCGGCAAAGCATTGGAGAGCGGGTGTGCCTACGCCATAGTGGATGAAGCAACTGCTGCAATCCCGGGAGACAATCGATTTCTGTTGGTTGAGAACTGCCTAAAGGCTTTACAACTGTTGGCCAGAGAACATCGCCGGAGATGGGGTAAGACAGTCATTGGTATTACCGGCACCAATGGGAAAACAACCACTAAAGAGTTGATGGCAGCTGTATTGTTGCAACGATACCATCTGCTTTATACACAAGGTAATCTAAATAACCACATCGGCGTGCCTCTTACCCTGCTACGATTAAAACCGGAGCATGAGCTGGCGGTTATAGAGATGGGAGCCAGTCATCCCGGAGACATTCAGGAGTTGGTAGAGATTGCCGAACCAAATTGTGGATTGATAACCAATGTTGGGAAAGCGCATCTGCAGGGATTCGGTAGTTTGGAAGGAGTCATGAAGACGAAAGGAGAATTGTATGATTTTCTGCGCCGGCAACCGGACAGTTTTATTTTCCTTCACCAAGACAACCCGTACTTGCAACAAATGGCTCAGGGCCTGAAACAAGAGAGATATGGCAGCGAGGAGAATCTATCTGTCAGCGGGCAAGTAACCGGTAACACACCCTACCTTTCTTTTTGTTGGAAGCAACCGGAGGAAGAAAAGGTTCATGATGTACACACCCACCTAATAGGCGAATACAATCTATCCAACGCCTTGGCTGCTGTAGCGGTGGGATGTCACTTCGGGGTAGATCCGGATGCCATTGACAAGGCATTGGAAGAGTATATTCCACAAAACAACCGCTCTCAGCTGCAACAGACGGCTGACAATACGTTAATCATTGATGCCTACAATGCCAACCCTACCAGTATGCGTGCCTCCATCGAAAACTTTTACCGGATGGAGAGTGAGTATCCCAAAATGTTGATTCTGGGAGATATGCGTGAATTAGGAGCTGACAGTCCGACAGAGCATCAAGCCATCATAGAGCTATTGCAACAACATGGATTTACGGATGTGATTCTGGTAGGCGAACAATTTGCTCACACCAGCCACACATTCCACAGCTACCCAGACGCGACTACGCTGATTGAGATCCTGAAACAAGAGAAGCCTCAAGGGAAAGTTATACTGATTAAAGGTTCCAATGGAATCAAGCTAAGCTCGGTTATTGAATATCTATGATATCCATCTCCGCAGCCCAAAGTAGGCTATCAGGGTGGCGCACAACACACCGGTAGCATTAGCCAGGAAGTCCAGCCAATCGCCACCACGGTGTATGGTACAATACTCCTGCAAAAGTTCCACTACTCCACTGAAAAACAGCGGGCAAAGTGTAGCACCTATCCAGGCGTGCCACAAGGGGGTATCATCCTTTCTATGAGCGCGCAGAAACTCCAGCCACAACATACCGGAAAGTCCACCATACATACACAGATGCACCAATTTATCCAGGTGGGGTATCTTCAGCAGTTCGCTATTCAATGAAGGCGGTTTAAAAAACGAGAGGTAAATTACCGCCAGAATGACAAGCAAGGAAAGGGGATATTTCTTAATATAATATAGCATAAGCGATTTTTTGAACAATTTGCAAGCAAAAGTAGCAAGGAATTTCTATATTTGCGCAATTTTACAGCTGTGTATAACATTTTAAAAGAAAAAAGCAGATTCCTTGAATTATGACAAGTAACAACAGAGCCAATTTCGGCAGCAAATTAGGAGTGATTCTTGCCTCGGCAGGTTCTGCCGTAGGATTAGGTAATATTTGGCGTTTCCCTTATGAGACCGGAGAACATGGAGGTGCCGCTTTTATCCTTATATATTTATGTTGTGTATTATTCATGGGTATTCCTATCATGTCGGCAGAGTTTCTTATCGGCCGTCGTTCACGTGCCAACACAGCTCGTGCCTATCAGGTATTGGCTCCTAAGACACAGTGGAAATGGGTAGGACGCATGGGAGTACTTTGCGGATTCTTGATATTGGGTTACTACTCTGTAGTAGCAGGATGGACGCTTGAGTTCATAGGAGAAGCTGCCACCAATAGTTTTGCCGGAAAGACAGCAGCAGACTTCATTGCCTCTTTCAATGGATTTGTTGGTAATCCTTGGAGACCATTGATATGGCTAGTTGTTTTCATGATGGCTACACACCTGATTGTAGTGCGCGGTGTAGAAAAAGGTATTGAGAAAGCCTCTAAGATTATGATGCCGATGCTCTTCTTGTTGCTTATTTTATTGGCAATTTGCTCACTTACCCTCCCCGGATCAGGTGCAGGTATTGAGTTTCTTTTTAAACCGGACTTCAGTAAGATTGATGCCGGTGCATTTTTGGCAGCAATGGGACAAGCATTCTTCTCACTCAGTTTGGGAATGGGGTGTCTTTGTACTTACGCTTCATACTTCAAGAATGACACGAATTTGCCCAAAACAGCCTTAAACGTTGGTATTATTGACACTTCTGTAGCTATTCTGGCAGGTATTATTATTTTCCCTGCAGCCTTTGCCGTAGGTATTCAACCGGATGCAGGACCTAGTCTGCTTTTCATTACGTTACCAAATGTCTTCCAGCAAGCATTTGGAAACATTCCGTTCTTAGCCATCACACTTTCTATCATGTTCTATGTGCTATTGGCACTGGCTGCATTGACTTCTACTATTTCCTTACACGAAGTGGTTACAGCCTATCTGCATGAAGAGTTTAAGATGACTCGCCGAAAAGCAGCATGGATTGTCACCATATTATGTACGTTGCTGGGTGTTATCAGTTCTTTCTCACTAGGCATTTGGAAAGAGTACACCATTTTCGGCTTGACATTCTTTGATGCCTTTGATTACGTCACTGCCAAGTTGATGATGCCCATCGGTGGAATGTTGATTGCTATCTTCGTGGGATGGTATCTGGACAAAAAGATTGTGTGGGAAGAGATTAGCAACCAAGGTTCTCTGAAGCCTGCCATCTTCAAGTTGCTGGTATTCTTACTGAAATATTTCAGTCCGATTGCCATTGGTGTTATTTTCATCAACGAGTTAGGGCTATTGAAATAGAATGCGAGACCTGCTAAAAGCTCTCATAACATTCTCCCGCAGAGAGAAACGAGGGATACTGGTGCTGGTCACCACCATCCTTTTGGTTTCCCTCTGCGGGAGTTTTCTTGCTATCCAAAAGAAGAAACGACTAGGCAATGAAAAAGCTGAGTTAGCACAAGCTACAGCATTAGAAGAATACAGAAAGTTTCTAGCTACCGTTCAAGAGAGAGAAAAACAGAGAGAGCAGGAGTGGAAAAATCGTACAAACCGGTCATATAGTCCACGGTCTGCCCTCACCCCTATCCCCTTCAATCCGAATCAGGCAGACTCTGTGACGCTACAACAGTTGGGATTACCCACGTGGATGGTCAGCAATATTTTACGCTATCGAGAGAAGGGAGGCCGTTTCAGAAGAGTAGAGGATTTTAAAAAGATATATGGTTTAAGTGAGGAGCAATATAAGCAGCTACAGCCTTACATTCATATTGCTCCCGAGGACACTATACGACCTCGAACAAATCTTTTCTTAACTGATATTCAGAGCGATTCACTTACTCCTAAAGTAGAGAAATATCCCGCAGGTACCATTGTTGACTTAAACGTTGCAGATACTACAGAGTTAAAGAAAATACCCGGCATAGGCAGTGGTATTGCACGCATGATTGTAAGTTATCGTCAGAGATTGGGTGGCTTCTATCAGCTGGAGCAGTTGAAAGAAATCAACTTAGACTACAAGCAGTTGCGGGAATGGCTAGTGGTTCGCCCGGAAGCAATTCAGCGTATCAACCTTAACCGATGCAGCATTAAGCAACTGTATCGCCACCCCTACTTCAACTTCTATCAAGCAAAAGCCATTGTAGAACTACGAAAGAAGCAGGGAGACTTCAAAAATCTAAAGTCACTCACACTGCTGGAAGAATTTACAGCGGAAGAGATAGAGCGCATTCGTCACTATGTTTGCTTTGAGTGACGAAACGAATAGAAGGATAAAAAACAATCTATAGCAGAGAGACTTAGTATAATCTTCAGCTAACAACCAGACCATCTTTTAGGTGTATAGTCCGGTCAGTAAGACGGGCCAATTCCTCATCATGAGTTACAATGACAAATGTTTGCCCAAAACTTTTCCTCAAATCAAAGAAAAGTTGGTGTAGTTCCTGTTTGTTTTGAGAATCCAAACTACCTGAGGGTTCATCGGCTAACACCACAGCCGGTCGATTGATGAGAGCACGAGCTACAGCAATACGTTGTTTCTCACCTCCGGAGAGCTCTGAGGGCTTGTGATGAGCACGGTCAGCTAAATTCATGAATGCAAGAATCTCTTGTGCAGAAGATTCAGCCTCCCGAGTGCTTTTTCCTGCAATAAAGGCGGGAATCATTACGTTTTCCAAAGCAGTAAATTCAGGAAGAAGTTGGTGAAACTGAAAAACAAAGCCAATATGTTTGTTCCGAAAAGTAGCCAATTCACGTTCTTTCATCTGTGCCACCTGTGTACCTGCTATCTGTACCGAACCATTATCCGGTCTATCCAACGTTCCCATAATTTGAAGTAAGGTAGTCTTTCCTGCCCCACTAGGACCTACAATACTTATTACTTCACCTTGTGCTATGGATAAATCTATACCACGCAGCACTTGCAGTTTCCCAAAACTTTTAGTTATTCCAGTCAGTTGAATCATAGTCTTTTAATTACATATTCAGCCAAATAGCAACCAAACACGGCTGGCATATAGCTAATGGTTCCACAAGTTGATTTTTTATTCTGCTCATCGTCGGTCAGCAATACAGCTGCCACATCGGCTTGCTCGGTACTAAACACCACCGGTATTTTTCGTTTGACACCCATCTTCTGAAGACGTTTGCGCACTGCCTTACTCAAACCACAATGATAGGTATCCCACAAATCTGCAAAACGCACTTGAGTAATATCACTCTTCGCCCCTGCGCCCATACTGGAAATCAATTTAATACGACGTTTCAGCGTCTCCGCTATCAAATAACATTTTGGAGCAAGCGTATCAATAGCATCCACCACAAAATCGTAATGAGCAGCATCTAATAGTTGTGGTATATTTTCATCTTTCAGAAACATAGGAAATATCTCGAGCTGCAATTCTGGATTGATATCTTTTAAACGGGCAGCTAGCACCTCCACCTTAGCCGCTCCTACCGTAGAATGCAGAGCTGGTAACTGGCGATTGATATTGGAGGGTTGTACTGTATCGGCATCTACCAGCGTCAATTGCCCTACCCCTGCTCGACATATCATTTCAGCAGCATAAGCGCCCACGCCCCCCAAACCGACAATCAGGACATGTGATTGCCGTAAGCGTTCCATTTTTTCTTCACCCAATAAGAGGGCTGTCCGTTGTTTCCACTGTTCCATCAAAAGGTTATAGATTTATATGTAATAACTCATCTATTTTATATTTTTACCTATGCTTCAAAACTTTAGCTTCTTGATTTACCAAACCAACGATTCAGCCAACCCGACACTGCCTCGTAACGACTGGCTGCGGCATGATTATTTTGGTTAACTAAAGAGACATTCTCTTGCGGATCTCCATACTGGTCAGGATAGAGCAACAGCAAACTATTGTTACTAAAGTATTTACTAATCTGTGTAGGTAATTTTTCAAATGAGGGATCGTAAGAGATGAAACCTCGACGCGCACTGACTACAACTAACAGGTGATCATCGTTTACATGACCAGTGAGTAATAACAAATCCTCCCAGCTCTCTAGTTCGGAATACTCGGCTCTCACCCGACTATGATTATCACGTATATGCTCTGCAACATAAGGAATAGTAGCGGGATGCGCAAAGAAATGCATACGGCATCCCAATTGTTCTCCCATACGACAGAGGTGTTCCAGCCATTTAAAGAAACCCACCTCATATTCCGCCTTTGGAGGTATTGCTACCACCACCTTGCGCCAAGTGTTTGGGGGAATTATGCTTCGCACAATCATCACCTCACTATGGGTTCCTTTCAGTATATTTTCAGCAATCACGCCAAAAAACGAGTCGGCAATACTGGCTTTATGGTGCAGACCTATAACCACTTCACCAACACTATACTCTTTCATTGTATGCAGAATACCGGAAACAATGTTATTACTTACACGGCTGACGGTAGCCATACGCACATCGGCAGCAGCAGCTATCTTTTCTGCCTTTTCCAGGTTCATTTTACTTTGAGCCAAACGCTGTTCACCTCGTTCATCATCATAAGCCACGCTCAGACCTAACAAACTGTCCGGTATGCGAGGATTGCGAATCATCATTGCCAGTTGGGTCAGCATATCTACAGTTTGCGGGTTAGAGTAGGTAATCAGACACTTACCGTGCGAACTACCACGATTCTCTTCCAGCGCCGCATCGGTAAGAGCAATGCCACGAGCCGCTTTTTCGGTAGCCAAAGAACTAATAATACACGATACTAAAATCACAATCACGGTTCCATTCAATACAGCATCATTCATCAAGTATTCACCTGGAGCGATTTCTATCTTGGTGCCAATCATCACCATAGCTAATGCACCGGCCGCATGAGCATTGGTCAAGCCAAACATCATCCAACGTGAATCACTGCTCATTCCGAACAGTTTTTGCATCAGAAAGGCTGATAACCATTTGGTTGCGGTAGCGGTCAACACCATAACCAACAGAATCCACAAGGATGCCGTATCGCTAAACAGAACTCGTATATTGATTATCATTCCCACACCTATCAAAAAGTAAGGTATAAAAAGTGCATTACCGACAAATTCGATGCGGTTCATCAAAGGAGATACTTTGGGAATCTGGCTGTTTATAACCAAACCGGTAAGAAAAGCCCCTAACAATCCTTCCAAACCGGCCAGTTCGGCTAAGGCTGCACTAAGGAAAACCAGCGCCAGAACAAAGATGTATTGCATTACGCTATCATCATAGCGACGGAAAAACAGACGTCCCATACGCGGAAAAGCATAAATAACAAAAGCTCCATAGATAACAAACTTCAGTACAAACCCTATCCAGAATGTAACATCAGTACCCTCCTCATGTGCTCCGACAATACCTGCCAACAGTAACAATGCCAAGAAAGAAGCTATTGCCGTTGCCACAATAGAGAGCACTACGCTGACATGCTTTTCTACACCAAAACGTCCTACTACGGGATAAGCCACCAAGGTATGTGAGGAGAAGATGCAAGCCAATAGCAAAGAGGTCATGACTGAAAGGTTTAGAATATATAAGCTAACCAACAAGCCTATACCAAAAGGAATAGCAAATGTCAGCAAGCCGAAAAAGAGACCTCGTTTCCCATGTCGTTCAAAGTTACCCATATCCATCTCCAAACCGGCCAAGAACATGATGTAATAGATACCCACCTTACCAAACAATTCAAAGCTACTATCCCTTTCCAGCAGATTAAAACCATGTTCACCAACCAATAGACCAGCTAGTATCAAGCCTATAATATGAGGAATACGCAAACGTCTCAACAGAAGCGGTGCGAACAGAATGATGACGAGCACCAAGAAAAATATCCATGTAGGGTTTGTTATAGGAAGTGTAAGGTCAGACCATTTCATATAGGGGAATATTATGTTTTCCGTTGCAAAATAACAAAAAAGTTTTCACTTTATTGGCTACATACTGCATTTTGTTATACTTTTGCAACCAAATCTTTCTTTTTATAGGAAAAGACAAACCTTTTATACATTCAACTTAATAGCAAAAGAGATAATGAAAGTAGCCATTGTAGGAGCAAGCGGAGCCGTAGGACAAGAGTTCTTGCGAGTATTGGATGAACGCAACTTTCCGCTAGATGAACTGTTATTATTCGGTTCACAACGTAGTGCCGGAAGCAAATACACCTTCCGAGGCAAGGAGATTGAAGTAAAGCTATTGCAACATAATGATGATTTCAAAGGAGTGGATATTGCTTTCACCTCTGCAGGAGCTGGAACATCAAAAGAGTTTGCAGAAACTATCACCAAACACGGAGCGGTAATGATTGACAATTCCAGCGCATTCCGTATGGATGAAGATGTTCCTTTGGTTGTACCTGAAGTAAATGCCGAAGATTCTTTAAACAGACCTAGAGGTATCATTGCCAATCCAAACTGTACAACCATCCAAATGGTAGTAGCTCTAAAAGCTATTGAACAACTATCTCACATTAAGACAGTACATGTTGCCACTTATCAAGCTGCCAGTGGTGCAGGAGCTGCAGCTATGGCTGAGCTATACGAACAATATCGTCAAGTATTAGCAAACGAACCCGTTACCGTTGAGAAGTTTGCATATCAATTAGCTTTCAACCTAATCCCGCAAATTGATGTCTTCACTGACAACGGGTACACCAAAGAGGAAATGAAGATGTATAACGAGACTCGCAAAATCATGCATAGTGATGTAAAAGTCAGTGCGACCTGCGTTCGGGTTCCCGCATTACGTTCCCACTCGGAAAGCATCTGGGTAGAGACTGAACGTCCCATTTCCACAGCTGAAGCCCGAGAAGCATTTGCTAAAGGTGAAGGATTGGTTCTGATGGATAACCCTGCCGCCAAAGAATATCCCATGCCCTTGTTTTTGGCTGGTAAAAATCCTGTTTATGTTGGCCGTATCCGTAAAGATTTAAGTAACGATTGCGGATTAACATTTTGGATTGTAGGCGATCAAATTAAGAAAGGAGCAGCTCTAAATGCAGTTCAGATAGCAGAATGGCTTATCAAGAAAGAAGCAATCTAAAAAAGACGACATTGCAAATGTCATAAAGATAGGGAGAAAACATTGCTTTAGAACCTCGCTTGGAAACTACTCTAAGCGAGGTTTATCTTGCACTTACACGAAGTCCCACAGATGGACAATTTCTTTCTCAGACATTCCATTGCAAGTATTCTTCAGACAAATAAATTTTTCAAAGAAAAGCTGTAACATCTTACTCTTAAGATAAAAAAAAGAATCATTGCAGCCCTCCCCAAGCCTGGAAATAAGAAAAATAGGGGAAGAATTGAAAAAATTACTGAAATACTTCACGCCAATACGAAAATAAAGCCTATCTTTGTTGCAGATAAAAATCCTTAAAATAATGATATTATGAAGAAAATCCTTCTAATGGCCTTACTAATGTGCTTTGCCCTGGTCGGACAAGCACAGAAAAGTCGTGTAATCTTAGGCGACGAACAAACTGAAGAGTACTTCCCTATTTTAAAGAACAAACGCATTGCTATCCTTTCCAACCACACCGGTTTGGTAAAGGAAAAGAAACATGTTCTCGACTTATTGATTGAGAACAAGTTCAATGTGGTAGCTATCTTCTCACCCGAACATGGCTTCCGCGGAAATGCTGATGCCGGAGAGCATGTTTCCAGTTCGGTCGATCAGAAAACCGGAGTACCCATTCTCTCTTTGTATGACGGCAAGGACTCAAAACCGAGTGAAGCCTCCATGCGCAAGTTTGACATTCTGTTGATTGACATTCAAGATGTCGGACTCCGTTTCTATACCTATTATGTAACCATGTGTCGTTTGATGGACGCATGTGCACAATACAACCGTAAAGTGCTGATTCTGGATCGCCCGAATCCGAATGGTCATTACGTTGACGGACCTATTCTGGATATGAAATATAAATCAGGTGTGGGTTGGTTACCTATTCCCGTGGTACATGGTATGACATTAGGTGAGCTTGCTCTGATGGTGAATGGAGAACGTTGGTTACCGAAATCACGTGTTTGTGATTTGACCGTTATTCCGTGCAAGAACTACACACACCAAACGTTATACAAATTGCCGGTTCCCCCCTCACCAAATCTTCCGAACATGAAGTCTATCTATCTTTACCCCTCAACTTGTTTGTTTGAGGCCACTCCGGTAAGTTTAGGCCGTGGTACAGATTTGCCTTTCCAAGTTTACGGGCACCCCAATATGAAAGGATATAATTTTAGCTTCACTCCGAAAAGTATTCCGGGCGCCAAGAATCCGCCACAGTTAAACAAAGAGTGCTATGGCGTAGACTTGAGCAAGATGAAAGATGAAGAGATTTGGAAACGGGGCTTAGATTTGACTTACGTTATTGATGCTTACAAGAATTTGAATATGGATGATCATTTCTTCCGTTCTTTCTTTGAATTGTTGATGGGTACTGATTACGTACGCAAAATGATTAAGCAAGGCAAGAGTGCTGATGAGATTAAAGCCATGTGGAAAGAAGACGTAGAAAAGTTCAAAGTTCAACGTAAGCCCTACTTGCTATATGCAGAATAAAAAATAGAATAAGAGTTGATAAGGTATTAAGTTTAGGTCATCTAACACTTAATACCTTACGCTTGTATCTAATACTAACACTTTACTAATAACCAAATTATCAAAATGACAACTGCTTGGATTGTACTTGCTACAATAGCATTTTACTTTGTATTGCTTTTTGTAATCTCATGGATTACCGGACGAAAAACTAAAAGCGCTGAGTTCTTTACTGGCGACCGTAAAACTTCTTGGTATATGGTGGCTTTCGCCATGATTGGCGCTAGCATTTCCGGAGTAACTTTCACCTCTGTCCCCGGAGCTGTAGCCACAGGATGCTACTCTTATATGCAGATGGTATTAGGATTCTTTGTAGGCTCTATTATCGTTGCATTAGTTCTAATCCCGATGTTCTATAAGATGAACCTGCTCAGCATCTACGGTTACTTGGAGAATCGTTTCGGTTTGGCATCATATCGCACAGGAGCTTGGTTTTTCTTTGTATCTAAGATGTTAGGAGCTTCTGTTCGCTTCTTTGTTGTTTGTGTAGTATTGCAAACGCTTGTATTTACTCCATTGGGGATCTCTTTCTCAATCAATGTAATCATTACCGTTGCACTTATTTGGCTCTATTCATTCCAAGGAGGCGTTAAATCCATGATTTGGACAGACTCCTTGAAGACCTTCTGTTTGATAGCTTCAGTTATCTGTTGTATTATTTACATCGCTGGTTACTTTGACTTTGGTGTAAGTGAAACATTTGCCGCTATCGGTGAGCATCCTACCAGCAAAGTATTCTTCTTTGAAGACCCGAACGATGGGCGCTACTTCTGGAAACAATTTGCTGCCGGTGTATTTACCATCATCGCTTGCACTGGTCTTGACCAAGACTTGATGCAACGTACACTGAGTTGCAAAAATTTCCGTGAGTCACAAAAAAACATGGTGGTTAGCTCATTCATGCAGATTTTTGTCATTGGCCTTTTCCTGTTATTAGGTACCTTATTATATATGTATGCAGATGCTACCGGCATCACTGCAAAGGGTGATGCTCTGTTTGGTGCAGTTGCCTGGAGTGACGGATTCCCTTTGTTTATCGGTATCATGTTCATTATCGGCTTGGTTGCCGCTGCTTACTCTGCTGCAGGATCAGCACTGACAGCTTTAACGACTTCATTCACTATCGATATTTTGCAAGCCAACAAGAAGCAAGATGATGAGAAACTTACCAAAACGCGTAAGAAAGTCCACGTAGGCATGTCAATCATGATGATATTGGTAATAATTATATTCTACTATCTGAACAACACTAGTGCCATCAATGCCGTGTACATTCTTTCAGGCTACACTTATGGTCCTATTCTTGGAATGTTTACATTTGGTTTGATTTGTAAAAAGCCTGTACGCGACAAATTTGTTCCATTGGTAGCCATCATCTCTCCACTTCTGACATATATTCTCCAAAGTAATAGCGAGAAATGGTTTGGGGGATATCAAATGAGCTTTGAATTGCTCATTGTAAATGCAGTCATTACCGCTCTTGGCCTTTGCCTGCTTATCAAGAAAAACAAATAACACATTTATACACTAACAATCATGAACGTGAAAAAGATATTTTCACCGGCATTATTTGCCTTACTGCTCTTCCCGCTAAAAGGAAGCGCTCAAGAGTTATCTCAAGAGACTCGTCAGGCCATTGGTCAATATCTGAATGATGTTGTACACAAAGAAATATGCGTAGGCCCTGTAAAAATTGATTCTGTTGCCATCGATAAGAAAACTGTTCAGTTATTTGCGAACAAGAATTGTGCAGATTTTCCTTTCCGCCAAGAGAATGTCGCTAATATATATATAGGTGTAAAGGAATTGCTTCCTGCAGAATTTGCAAAACACAAAGTAATCATTCGTACTGGTGGCCGCACCATTGAAGAATTGATTCCTATCTCACTGCGTGAAAAGAAACCGAGCAAAAAAGAGTTATTTGCACCAAAGGGTGGAAAGCAATTAGTCACCAAAGTGGACGTTCCTTACACCCCGACAAACGGATTAACAGGACGTCACCTAGCTATGTGGCAAAGTCACGGTTGGTACTACGAGCAGAAACTAAGCCGTTGGGAATGGCAACGTGCACGTGTTCTGCAAACAGTGGAAGACCTTTATACACAAAGCTATGTACTTCCTTTCTTAGTACCTATGTTGGAAAACGCCGGAGCCAATGTGTTGCTTCCACGTGAGCGTGATTGCAATATTGTAGAAGTGATTGTGGACAACGATGGTTCTTTAGTTGGAAACTCTACATACACAGAGAATAATGCGACCAAGAAATGGGCAACAGGTAACGAAGCAGGTTTTGCTCACAAACGTGCTCAATACGTAGACGGCCAAAATCCTTTCCGTGAAGGAACCTTCCGCCAAATAGAAACTTTGAAGAAAGGTGAAACCAGTACAGCAATTTGGACTCCCGAGATTCCGAAAGCTGGACAATATGCCGTATATGTTTCCTACAAGTCATTGCCCAAAAGTGCAGATGATGCATTATATACTGTACATCACAAAGGTGGTAAGACTCAATTCAAAGTTAATCAACAAATGGGTGGAGGCACATGGATTTATCTCGGCACATTTGGTTTTGATGCCGGTAAGAATGAATCCGGTTGTGTAACATTGAGCAATCTTTCCGCCAAAAACGGTCGTATCATCACTGCCGATGCTGTAAAGATTGGTGGTGGTATGGGTAATGTCGCTCGTTGCGTGAATGTTGAAGGTCCTACAGAGAATTTAAAGAGTTCTGATGCACAAGCACAAGTAGGAAATGGCAAAGAAACACCTGTACTTGTGCCAGTAGAGGAAACTTTAGGAATCAGTGGCTATCCCCGATTCTGCGAAGGTGCACGTTATTGGATGTTGTGGGCTGGAGTACCTGACAGTGTTTACTCTGATAGTAAAGGTAAAAACGACTACACAGATGACTACAAGAGTCGTGGTATCTGGGTAAACTGGTTAGCCGGAGGTTCATCAGTTAATCCCAAAGAAGAAGGCTTAAATATTCCGGTTGATTTAGCATTTGCCTTCCATACAGACGCTGGTACAACATTAGATGACTCAATCATCGGAACGTTAGGCATTTATTACACCAACGCATACGAAGGTAAATATGCAACTGGTGCCTCACGTGATTTGGCTCACGATATGACAGACCTCATCTCAACAAACATTGTGCGCGACATTCGGGCACTTCACGAACCCAAATGGAGCCGTCGCGGTATGTGGAACTCTTCTTATTATGAAGCACGTGTTCCTCGCGTCCCCACTATGTTGTTAGAATTACTCTCACACCAAAACTTCGCGGACATGCGCTATGGCTTGGATCCGCGCTTCCGCTTCACCGTATCACGTGCCATCTATAAAGGTATGTTACAATTCCTCTGTGCACAACGCGGCATTGAGTATGTAGTACAACCTCTTCCTGTAGACCATATGGCCGTACGCTTTGCCGAAGGAGAAGAGATTGAACTCACATGGCAACCTGTAGTAGATCCATTAGAGTCTACTGCCAATGCTGAGCAATACATTGTTTACACACGCATTGGAAACGGTGACTTTGATAACGGTGTATTAGTCGCACAAAACAGTTACCGCACACGTATCCCGACAGGAGAAGTTTGCAGTTTTAAGGTTACAGCTGTAAACCGTGGCGGAGAAAGTTTCCCCTCTGAAATTCTCTCTATCGGGAAAGCAAACAATGCAAAGGGTGAAGTGCTGGTTGTTAACGGTTTTGACCGTATCAGTGCTCCGGCTGATTTCGTAGCTCCTGGAGATGCCAGTACTCAACTTGCAGGTTTTCTTGATGACTTAGATCATGGCGTACCTTACTTAAATGACATTAGTTACATCGGCAAGATGAAAGAGTTCCGTCGCTCTATTCCTTGGATGGATGACGACGCATCAGGTTTTGGCGACAGTTATGGCAACTATGAAACTAAGGTGATTGCCGGTAATACATTTGACTATCCGGCCATGCATGGTGCCGCAATTTTAAAAGCCGGCTACTCATTTGTTTCTTGCAGCGATGAAGCAGTAGAAAGCGGTAATGTATCATTAAACAACTATAAGTTTACTGACCTGATTTTAGGTAAAGAATGGCAAACTAAAATTGGTAGAGGAGCAATGCCTCTGCAATATAAGACATTCAGTCAACCGATGCAAGATGCCATTACAGCATACTGCAACCAAGGAGGTAACATCTTTGTGTCTGGTGCATATGTAGGTAGCGATCTATGGGACAACCCGTTAACTCCTGCAATAGATGCCGACAAGAAGTTTGCAACAGAAGTACTGAAATACAAATGGCGCGTAAATCAAGCAGCTATTGAAGGAAAAGTTAAATGCGTTGCCTCTCCTCTGAAAGTATTCAAGGGGAATTACACCTATCAGAATGTATTAAGTGCTGATACCTATGTAGTAGAATCTCCTGATGCAATTGAACCGGCTAGTAAAGATGCATTTACCATCATGCGTTATGCTGAAAACAATTTGAGTGCTGGTACTGCATATAAAGGTGCCTATAAGACATGCATATTAGGTTTCCCATTTGAAACTATCCGTACTACTACAGAAAGAGAAGCTTTGATGAATGACATACTCACATTCTTCAATGAACAATAAAATTAAACATACTCATGAATAAGAGATATTTCATAATCATCCTTTTGATGTGCTTGCTTCCTTTGGGAGTGCAGGCACAACAAAAGGCTTTTCGTTTTGCCCAGTTGACAGACTTACATTTAAGTCCAAACAACCCTAATCCTACCGAAGATTTATTACGTTGTATCGCTCAAATCAATGCAACCGATAATATTGATTTTGTTCTAGTCACTGGAGACCTTACAGAAGAAGGAGATCGGGCAACGATGGAAAAAGTAAAATCATGCCTAGACTTACTGAAAGTTCCTTATTATACTATCCTAGGGAATCATGAAACCAAATGGAGCGACTCTGGTTGCACCGCATTTGGTGAGATTTTCGGGGGAGAGCGTTTTGAGTTTGAGCACAAAGGTTTTCTCTTCCTAGGTTTCAATTCTGGTCCGCTAATGCGTATGGCATATGGGCATGTAGTTCCCCAAGACATTAGTTGGCTAAAAGAAAGAATGGATAAGTTTGGAAAAGAAAAGCCTGTTATCTTAGTAACTCACTACCCCATGATTGACAAAGAAATGGATAACCGTTACGAAGTTACAGATGCCGTTCGTCCTTACAACATTCGCATGTTCATTGGTGGACACTATCACAGCGATCGCAATTATCGTTATGACGGTATCCCCGGAATTCTAATGCGTAGTTCACTCCGCGATAAAGAGAATAAGCAGGGCTACGGAATTTATGAAGTGACTTCTGATTCCATACTTGTCTACACACAGCGCGTCGGAGAGCCTAAAAAGCAATGGGCATCTTTCTCTCTCACAGAACAATATTACGATCGAAACGGGAAGGCTGAAAACTATCCAGATTTTTCTGTCAACACAAAGTTCAAACAAGTGAAAGAAAAATGGGTAGTACAAACCGGAGCTGGAATTTATTGCTCACCTGCCGTCGATAAAGATAGAGTATATGTAGGCGATGATATGGGACGTTTAACTGCTTACTTGCTTAAGAATGGAAAAGAGTTATGGAGCTTTGCTTCCGACAAGCGAATAGTAGGTACACCGGCAGTAAGTGAAGGCATTGTTGTTTTCGGATCTGCAGACCGCACCATCTACGGACTTAATGCTGTAGACGGTTCTTTACTTTGGAAGGTTGAAGCAAAAGAACCTGTATTAGGAGCTGTCAGCATTGAAAATGGAGTAGCTTACGTCGGAGCAAGTGACCATATTTTCCGAGCCATTGATATTCATACAGGTAAGCTTGTGTGGACTTATGACAAAGTGAAAGGATACGTAGAAACCAAACCTTTGATTACTGAAGATAAAGTTATCTTTGGAGCCTGGGATAATACACTTTATGCACTTAACAAGGCTGACGGTAAGGAACTGTGGAAATGGACAGGCAGTCTGACCCGTATGCATTTCTCTCCTGCTGCTGTGTGGCCGGTTGCAGCACAAGGTAAAGTTTTCATTACCGACCCACAACGTGCAATGACTGCTGTAGACATTGAAACAGGAGAAACGGTGTGGAGAACTTTCCAATCGCAAGTACGCGAAACTATCGGTTTAAGTGAAGACAATGAGCGTGTTTATAGCAAAACTATGAATGATAGCATCGTTTGCTACAGCGCAAAAGGTAATGTTCCCCAACAAATTTGGGCAAGCAATGTCGGATTCGGATACGAACATGCACCTGCCATGCAAGTAGAAAAAGAGGGCAGAATGTTTGGTAGTACGAAAGAAGGACTTATCTTTGCACTTGATGGCAAAACCGGTACTGTTTTGTGGAAACATAAAGTAGGTAATTCACTGATGAGTACCGTAGTTCCCATCAATGGTAAGAAAGTACTCTTCACCTCTACAAGCGGAGAAGTCGGCCTTTTAGAAGCCAAGAAATAATAAACGATAAATCATAAATTAAATCTCATAATATCTATGAAAAGAATTGATTGCTTTATTCCTTTTGCAGGAAAAGAACAAGTTGAAAGCACCGTAAAGGGCTTGCAAGAAACAGGTTTAGTAAATAACATCTATCTGTTGGCTGAACCTGAAGTCACAGAGCAAGTAGAAGGCTGCACCGTTATCAACGTTGCTGGTCTACAATCTACTGCTGCAATTAAAGCTGTTGCAGAAAAAGCAGGAGCAGAGTACACACTTCTCTACACGAAGTTCAGTGTTTTGAAGTTAGGTATGTTTGCTTTGGAGCGTATGATTATGCTGGCTGAGGACAGTGCCGCCGGTATGGTTTATGCTGACCGTTACCAAGTAAAAGAAGGAAAACAAACAAATGCCCCTGTTATTGATTACCAATTTGGTTCTCTGCGTGATGACTTTGATTTTGGTTCAGCTTTGTTGTTTAATACTGCAGCCTTGAAAGAAGCTGCTAGTCGCATGAAGGCTACTTATGACTTTGCCGGTTTATATGACCTCCGTCTGAAACTGAGTCAAAAAGAGAGTTTGATGCACATCAACGAGTATCTGTACAGTGAAGTTGAATTAGACACTCGTAAGAGTGGCGAGAAGGTATTCGATTATGTTGACCCGCGCAACCGTGGTCGCCAGATCGAAATGGAGCAGGCATGCACTGAGCACTTGAAAGAAATCGGTGGTTACTTGGAACCAAAGTTTGAAAAAATTGCTTTCGATGCAGAGAATTTTGAATATGAAGCTTCTGTTATTATTCCTGTTCGTAACCGTATCCGCACCATCCGTGATGCAATCAAATCAGTATTAAGCCAAAAGACAAACTTCAAGTTTAACCTTATCGTTATTGACAACCTGTCAACAGATGGTACAACGGAGGCTATTGATGAATTCAAAGATGATGAACGAGTTATCCACATTATCCCTGAACGTAATGATTTAGGTATTGGTGGTTGCTGGAATTTGGGTGTACATCATCCGAAGTGTGGAAAATTTGCCGTTCAATTGGATAGCGATGACGTCTACAAGGATGAAAACACATTGACTACTATGGTGAATGCTTTCTATGAACAGAACTGTGCTATGGTAGTAGGTACTTATATGTTGACCGACATTGAAATGAATATGATTCCGCCTGGCGTAATCGACCACAAGGAATGGACTCCTGATAATGGCCGCAATAATGCACTCCGCATCAACGGTTTGGGTGCACCTCGTGCATTCTACACTCCGATGTTGCGTAAAGTAAAAGTACCCAACACCAGCTATGGAGAAGATTATGCTCTTGGTTTGAACATCAGCCGTCGTTTCCAGATTGGCCGTGTTTACGATGTTGTTTATTTGTGCCGTCGTTGGGATGACAACTCAGATGCTTCTTTGGACATTGTCAAGATGAACGGACACAATCTGTACAAAGACCGCATCCGTACTTGGGAACTTCAAGCACGTGTTGCCATGAATAAGAAGAAATAAACATATCCTTTTTTAGAGCAACAAAAGTTGCTTTTGGTTCACACTTGTGCGGAGTTTACTCCACACAAGTGTGCATCGTATTCCACACTTGTGTGGAGCACGCTCCGCACAAGTACGGAATAACGTATTAAAAAACAACAAGTTATCTATCCATATGAACGAACAAGTAAATCAACTTCTGAAAAACCAGCTTGAGATTTGGGAAACAGCTCGTAATAACTACAACGCATTAGCCGGTGTTCGTGTTAAAACATTGGATGTATGTGGGATTTCCTACAAGGTACAATTCAATCCGGCCCGAATCACTTCATCCGGCGCTAAGGTTGACCCCAAATCTATTAAAGAACGTAAATGTTTCCTTTGCCCGGCCAACTTACCGGATGTTCAGAAAGGAATTGTTTTCAAAGAGCACTATAACATTCTGGTAAATCCATTCCCTATCTTTCCACGTCACCTGACCATTCCCGAAATGGCACACGTTGATCAACGTATTGCAGCCCGCATTGGCGACATGCTAGATTTGGCCAAGGCTCTGACAGATTTCACTATTTTCTACAATGGTCCCAAATGCGGAGCCTCAGCCCCCGACCATGCTCACTTCCAAGCCGGAAACAAAGGATTCATGCCAATTGAAGAGGATTGGAGTAAACAAGTTGGTGGTCAAATTGGTGCGTACGGTAAAGCTACCCTTTCCTATTTGAATGATGCACCTCGTGCTACTTTGGTTATTGAATCCGCCCAAAAGGAAGATGCTGTAAAATTGTTTGAGATTATCTACAACAGTCTGACTGTGAAACCTGAAGAAGCAGAGCCAATGATGAATGTTTTGGCAATGTATGAAGCAGAAAAATGGGTGGTATTTGTATTTCCACGCGAAAAGCATCGTCCCTCATGCTATACAGCCGAAGGTGATGCTCAGCTCTTAAGTAGCCCAGCCTCTGTTGACTTAGGAGGAGTATTTATCACTCCCATCGAGAAAGACTTCAACAAGATTACAGCAGACGATGTTGCCCAAATCTTAAGTGAAGTATGTCTCTCAACGGAAGATTTCACACAACTTAAGGAACGAATTAAAGAACAACTTAAATAATTCACCGTATGCAAGAACCTAAAGTACAAGTCGGCATCATGTTTGAGCCGCAAATCGAGTTCGATTTACTAGCGCCCTACCGAATCAACGGAAAAGAGGTTAGTGGCAAGCAACAAGTTTGCCATCAAGAGGGAAAAATTCTTTGGAATGGCACAACATACGATGAATTATTATTTGAACCCGTCGAAGAGGCCACTGCTGCATTTGAACTAATTGATGTAACAATTGGTATCAACTTCCACTGGGAGAGAAAAGAAAATCAACGATTTCTGGGTTCATTAAGAGTTATTGTAGAAAATGGTAAGCTCACAGCTGTCAACGTTATTCGTGTAGAGGACTATTTGACGAGCGTTATTTCCAGTGAAATGAGTGCAACAGCCTCCTTAGAATTACTTAAAGCACATGCAGTAATCTCTCGCAGCTGGTTATTAGCCCAAATCCAAAAAAACAAAGAGTTAGTAGAAGAACATACCGATTATTGTGCATGCCACCAAAACGACGAAGAGTTGATTCGCTGGTATGACAGAGAAGATCACGTCAACTTTGACGTGTGCGCCGACGACCATTGCCAACGCTACCAAGGCATCACACGCGCTTCCACCGAAATTGTGAAACAAGCTATTGCTGCAACACGTGGTCAATTACTGATGTTCGACGGCAAAATATGTGATGCTCGTTTCTCTAAGTGCTGTGGAGGTGCTTATGAAGAGTTCCAATACTGTTGGGAAGACAAAAAGTATTCTTATTTGGTTAAACAACGCGATAGCAAAACCAATACTGAATTACCGGATCTTACCAATGAAGCGGAAGCTGACAAATGGATTCGTACCTCTCCAGAAGCTTTCTGCAATACTACAGACAAGAAGATTCTTTCACAAGTCCTCAATAATTATGACCAAGAGACTACCGATTTCTACCGCTGGAAGGTTGAATATACGCAAGATGAGTTATCAGCATTGATATTGAAACGCTCCGGTGTGGATTATGGTCAGATTATAGACCTTGTACCCATTGCCCGTGGTACTAGTGGTCGTCTTTGGAAACTCAAGATTGTAGGAACAAAGAAGACATTGACCATTGGTAAAGAGTTGGAAATACGTCGTACTCTTTCTCCCTCTCACCTATACAGTTCTGCATTTGTTGTAGACAAAGAAGGAGAGGTAGCAGAAGGAATTCCTGCTAAATTCACACTAGTTGGTGCCGGTTGGGGACACGGTGTGGGTCTTTGTCAAATCGGCGCAGCCGTTATGGGTGAGCAAGGTTATAACTACAAAGAAATTCTTCTACATTAT
Organism: Bacteroides sp.; assembly: GCA_017621035.1. GTDB lineage: Bacteria > Bacteroidota > Bacteroidia > Bacteroidales > Bacteroidaceae > Bacteroides. The sequence continues at coordinate 100,980 of JAGATY010000013.1, forward strand.
TTTATTAACGCATCAATAGAGAAATTATACTAATTTGAGATATGGGAAACGTAAAATATAGAAACCCTTGGACATGGGTTCCGACTTTATACTTCGCGCAAGGCATTCCTTATTTCCTTGTTAATAACATTTCAGTGATTATGTTTGCCAAAATGGGAGTACCCAATGGCGATATGGCATTTTTCACAAGTCTTCTTTATCTTCCGTGGATGATTAAACCATTCTGGAGTCCTTTTGTTGACGTCATGAAGACTAAAAGATGGTGGACAGTAACCATGCAAATAATTATGTCTATTGCATTTTTACTTCTCATTCTTACATTGCCTATTCCTAGTGCAGAACAAATTGCAACAGGCACAACCCCAATGAGCATGTTTATGGTGACTCTGATTCTATTTATCATCACCGCCTTTGCATCAGCTACTCATGATATTGCAGCAGATGGTTTCTATATGTTGGGACTTGACACTGGTACGCAAGCAGAATTCGTAGGAATTCGTTCTACATTCTACCGTTTGTCTAACGTATTTGGCCAAGGTGTATTGGTAGCTATTGCCGGTTGGGTTGAATCATCCTATAACGACATTCCATTATCATGGACTGTTACCTTGATTGTCGCAACTGTTATTTTTGCTTTAGTCACTGTATATCACTTATTCATCATTCCAAAACCGGATGCCGACCGTCCAACCATTGAAGGAAAAGCTACAGCAAACACAATCCTTGCAGAATTTGCACGCTCATTCAAAACTTACTTCATGAAGAAAGGTGTATGGCTGGCCATCATCTTTATGTTGTGCTACCGTCTTCCCGAAGCATTCTTGTTAAAGCTTTGTATGCCATTCTTGGTTGCTTCACAAGAGACCGGAGGTTTGGGCATGTCAACTGCTAATGTAGGCATAGCCTATGGAACAATTGGTACAATCTTCTTGACTATCGGTGGCATTCTTGGAGGTATTTTTGCATCACGACTTGGATTGAAGAAATCGTTATGGGTTATGGCCGCATGTATGACATTGCCCTGTATCACTTTTGTCTACTTGGCAATTGCCCAACCTACAAACATTGCAATAATTGCAACTGCAATTTCCATTGAGCAATTCGGTTACGGTTTTGGTTTCACTGCATATATGCTCTACATGATGTACTTCTCTGATGGTGAATTCAAAACATCTCACTATGCCATCTGTACAGCATTTATGGCAGCAAGTATGTTGATCCCAGGTATGGTTGCCGGCTACATTCAAGAAGCTATCGGTTACGTAAACTTCTTCTGGATGGTAATGGCTTGCTGCATTGCAACTCTGATTGTAACTTACTTTGCTGACAAGAAGATTGACCCGAATTACGGTAAGAAATAAAAGATTTCTATTATAGAATTATGAAAAGAACATTTATTATCAGCTTGCTCTGCATCCTTTGTGGTGCAGTGCAGGCACAAAAGATTACAATAAAAACCGGTATTGAAGTTCTCAAAGAACAAAACTTCAAGTGCTTGGAAGGTAAACGAGTTGGCCTGATTACCAACCCGACCGGTGTTGATAATAATCTGAAATCAACAATCGACATTCTGCATGAAGCACCCAATGTTAATCTCGTTGCATTATTCGGTCCTGAACATGGTGTACGTGGTGATGTTCATGCCGGTGATCATGTTACAGACATTAAAGATGCTTCAACCGGACTTCCCGTATATTCACTCTACGGCAAGACACGCAAAGCAACCCCTGAGATGTTGAAAGACATTGATGTGTTAGTATATGACATTCAAGACATTGGCTGTCGTTCATTTACTTACATCAGCACGATGGGGCTTGCTATGGAAGCTGCAGCAGAAAATGGCAAAGAATTAGTGGTACTAGATCGTCCGAATCCTGTCGGTGGTTTAAAAATTGAAGGTAATCTGGCAGAAGACGATTGCATTTCTTTTGTAAGCCAATTCAAGATTCCTTATCTTTATGCGCTCACTTGCGGAGAACTTGCCTTGATGCTGAACGGTGAAAAGATGCTGAAAGACGGTGAACAATGCAATTTGCATGTTGTAAAGATGAAAGGATGGAAACGTAAGATGAATTACGAAGACACCGGTTTGCAATGGATTCCGTCATCTCCTCATGTGCCTCATCCACACTCAGCATTCTTCTATCCAGTTAGCGGTATTCTTGGAGAGTTTGGCTATATGAATATTGGTGTTGGTTACACTATCCCATTCCAGATGTTTGCCACTACTTGGATGAAAGCCAATGAATTCGCTAATGCCATGAATGCATTGAATATTCCGGGTGTAGTATTCCGTCCAATGTTTGTGAAGCCATTCTATAGTGTAGGGAAAGGAGAACTGTTGCAAGGTGTACAAGTTCACATCATGGATTATGAGAAAGCACCGTTAAGCGACATTCAATTCCTCGTAATGCAGGAAGCAGCACGCCTTTATCCAGAGCACAAAGTGTTTGAAAAGGCGGATAAGAAACGTTATCGTATGTTTGATCTTGTATGTGGTTCAAAACAAATCCGTGAACGCTTCAGTAAAAATCATAATTGGGAGGACATTCGCGAATATTGGTATAAGGATGTAGAAGACTTCCGCAAACTGTCAAAAAAATATTATTTGTATAAATAATAAAAGAACAAAACTCTAACACTATAATTGAGGGTAGTAGGATCTTCCCAAACGCCCTCAATTATACATTGATTCATCTGTTCAACAACAATGGATGAAACTTTAATTTATTTTTAGTGCAAAATGACTACAAAGAGTAACTACTTGGCTTTCCTGCAAGAAGCTCAAAAGTTTATTCCGCAGGAAAGGATTTACACCGACGAACTTCGCCGGTTAGCATGGGGAACAGATGCTGGTTTTTATCGCCTAATTCCCCAAATCGTAATCCGTTCAAATGGAGAAGAGGAAATATCCGAACTCATGCGTCTAGCTAATCGGCATGGGTTACCGGTAACGTTCCGAGCAGCTGGAACTAGTCTATCCGGACAAGCCATTAGTGACTCAATACTTATTGTAGCCGGCAAGAACTGGGAGAAATATTCTATCAGCGAAGATCACAAACAAATCACACTACAGCCCGGTATTATCGGCCAACGGGTCAATGAGATATTAGCACCTTTTGGCCGTAAATTTGCACCGGATCCCGCTTCCGTTAAAAGTGCTATGGTTGGTGGTATCGTCATGAACAATGCATCAGGCATGAATTGTGGTACCCATGCCAACAGTGATAAAGTCATGCTTTCAGCCCGCATTGTTTTGGCCGATGGCACAATCTTAGACACAGCCGACCCCATAAGTCGCGCATCCTTTGAGACCACTCATCCGGAATTTCTGCAACGTATCTGCCAACTGCGTGACGAGGTTCGTGCCAACCAGAAGTTAGCAGACCGCATACGCTATAAATATAGTATTAAGAATGTAACAGGATTAAATATTCTCCCCCTACTACGTTTTGACGATCCTTTCGACATCATTGCACACTTAATGGTCGGTTCCGAAGGAACTTTAGCCTTCCTTTCACAAGTGACGATGAACACAGAATTTGACTATCCGTGCAAAGCCAGCGCTATGCTCTACTTCAAGAGCATTAAAGAGGCGTGCCGTGCCGTGGTAGCCATGAAGAAGCTCAATAAAGAGGTTTCTGAAAACGATGCAAATATTGGAGAAGAAAACATTGTAAAGAGTGCAGAACTTTTAGACTACAAATCTCTTTCTTCTGTAGATGACCCTATCTATCTCCAATACAAAAAAGAGGTTGGTGACACAGAAGCTTGTGGCCTCACTGCTGTATTAACTGAGGCCAAAGCGCGCACTTCTCAAGAATTACAGCAAGACATCGCTGCTATTGAGACCTGCTTGAAAGAGTTTGGAACTTACATTCCTATACATTTTACAGACCGTCCGGAAGAGTATTCACAATATTGGGCAATTCGTTCCGGTATCTTCCCAAGCGTAGGTGGAACTCGTCAACCGGGTACTACCTGTCTTATTGAAGACGTAGCTTTTCACATTGAAGATTTACCCGAAGCCACTGCTGACTTGCAACAGCTCATTGCCCGTCACGGATATGATGATGCTTGTATTTATGGACACGCTTTAGAGGGTAACTATCACTTCATCATCAACCAGAGTTTTAAAAGCGATACAGATGTTCAACGCTATGAGAATCTGATGGAAGATGTAAAAGAGCTGGTAGTGGATAAATATGATGGCTCTTTGAAAGCTGAACATGGTACCGGACGCAATATGGCACCGTATGTACGTTATGAATGGGGAGAAGAAGCATTTCAAGTAATGCGTGCACTTAAAGAGGTGTTCGACCCCAAAGGATTACTCAATCCGGGAGTAATTTTCAACGATGACCCCAAATGTCATATCAAAAATTTCAAACCGCTTCCGCTTATTCCTTTTGAAGCCAATAGTCCTGCCAGTAAGACAAACCGTTGTATCGAATGTGGTTTCTGCGAAGTGAATTGCCTATCATGCGGCTTCACCATGTCTTCCCGCCAGCGCATTGTTCTTCAACGTGAAATTTCTCGTTTGAAGCAAAGTGGTGAAGATAATGAGCGTCTGCAATTATTACTAAAACAATATAGCTACCTCGGTAATCAGACCTGTGCTGGAGATGGTCTTTGTTCCATGTCCTGCCCTATGGGTATCAACACTGGCGATTTGACTCACGTGGTAAGACAAGAGAGCCTTCCTCAAGGAAGCTTTGGATATAAAGTCGGTGACTATGCAGCCAAACATCTTGCCGGAATAAAGAGTTGTTTGCGTCCAGTCCTTTCATTGGCAAACTTTGGTCACTCTGTCTTGGGGACAAAAGCCATGAGTAGTTTAACCCGCGGTATGCACAATACACTCGGAATACCATTATGGGTTCCGGCAATGCCTAAATCCTATTCTGTTGACAAAGCAATTGTTGAGAAACAAAAAGATAGAGATTTAAAAGTTGTCTATTTTCCCAGCTGTATCAATCAGGCTATGGGATTAGCAAAGAAATCTCCCGTTGAGCAGGCACTTGTCAACAAAATGGTGGCTTTACTTCAAAAGTCCGGTTACGAAGTCATCTTCCCCGAAGGAATGGATAAACTCTGTTGTGGTACCATTTGGGAAAGTAAAGGAATGTTGGACATTGCCGACCGTAAAAGTAAAGAACTTGAAACAGCCCTTTGGGAAGCTAGTGAGCAAGGTAAATATCCTGTACTCTGCGACCAAAGCCCCTGCCTGCACCGTATGCGTGAAACAATCAAGCAAATGAAGCTTTACGAACCGGCAGAATTCATCTATACATTCTTGCGCGATAAATTAGAGTTTAAGCAAACAGACCGTCCGGTAGCAGTTCACATCACCTGTTCCATGCGAAAGATGGGATTAGCCAATACGTTGATTGAGCTTGCCAAGCTTTGCTCTTCCAATGTACTAGTACCGGAAGAAGTCGGTTGTTGTGGCTTTGCAGGCGACCGTGGTTTCACACATCCTGAGCTAAATGCTTATGCACTTCGCAAGTTACGCCCACAAATCGAAGCCAATAACATACAAATTGGTTACTCCAACAGCCGTACATGCGAAATCGGACTAACAACTAATTCCGGAATTCCATACGTATCCATTGCTTACTTAGTGGACGAATGTACAACCTCCAAAAAGAAATAATAATAACTATACTTAAATAACAAAACAAATGAGTACACCTGCAAAAACCAACAAACGCATTCTGGCACTTGATATCCTCCGAGGTATCACCATCGCCGGTATGATTTTGGTAAACAATCCTGGTACATGGGGACACATCTATGCCCCCTTGAGGCATGCCGAATGGAACGGACTAACTCCTACCGATTTAGTATTCCCATTCTTCATGTTCATCATGGGTATTTCTACCTACATATCATTAAAGAAGTATAACTTTCAGTTCAGTAGTGCCGCTTTAATGAAGATCCTCAAACGTACAGTAGTCATTTTTCTCATAGGCATGGCCATCGGTTGGTTCTCACGATTCTGTCGCTATTGGGTTTCTGCTCCGGAAGACTTGAGTTTCTTTGAAAACCTATGGAACTCTGTCTGGACATTTGACCGCATGCGCATTCTAGGAGTTATGCAACGCTTGGCACTCTGCTATTGTGCAACATCCATCATTGCACTGACCATGAAACATAAGCACATACCTTATCTGATTGTTTCTCTTTTGGTTGGTTACTTCATTTTACTGATGTGCGGTAACGGATTCGCTTATAACGAGACGAACGTTCTCTCTGTTGTAGACCGTGCCATTTTGACTCCTGTACATATGTATAAAGATAATGGCATTGAACCAGAAGGTTTGTTAAGCACGATTCCTGCTATTGCCCACGTACTGCTTGGCTTCTATGTAGGTAAACTGATGCTGGACGGTAGCAAACAAGCCGAAGACCGTGCTTCTTTCCTCAACTCACAAATCACCACTTTATTCTTGGTTGGTACTATCTTGACCTTCTCCGGTCTGTTGTTAGAGTACGGTTGCCCCATCAACAAGAAGATTTGGTCACCTACTTTCGTTCTGACCACTTGTGGATTAGCCTCTAGCCTCTTAGCACTGCTCATCTGGATTATCGATGTCAAAGGCTATAAGAAATGGTGCACATTCTTTGAATCATTTGGTGTTAACCCTCTTTTCATGTATGTATTAGGTGGAGTACTCGGTATCCTCTTCAGCTGCATCCGCATTCCTTGGGGAGAGGGGACTATCAGCATCCATAGCCTCATTTATAAAGAGATGTATCTCTCTTGGATGGATACAACAACCGCTTCGCTGGCATACGCTATCACATTCGTTGCCATCAACTGGTGCATTGGCTATCAGTTATACAAGCGGAAAATCTATATCAAAATATAATATTGTTATACTTTAAAAATAAGAACTATGATTTTAATTGCAGACAGTGGTTCTACTAAGACCGATTGGTGTGTAGTAGAAAATGGTGAGATTATCCAACGTGTGTTCACAAAAGGCATGAATCCTTTCTTCCAAACAGAAGAAGAGATGAAAGCCGAATTGACAGAAGCACTGCTTCCTCAACTTCCTAAGAAAGATTTGGAAGCTGTTTATTTCTATGGTGCAGGTTGTACTCCTGAGAAGACACCGCAGGTACACAGTGCTATCAGTGCCGTATTGCCGGTAAAAGGTGAAATAGAAGTTTACTCAGACATGGTAGGTGCAGCTCGTGGTCTTTGTGGTCACAAGGCTGGTATTGCTTGTATCTTGGGTACCGGTTCTAATACATGCTATTACGATGGCGAGAACATCACAGCCAACGTTTCTCCGCTTGGATTCATCCTTGGTGACGAAGGTAGTGGTGCCGTATTGGGCAAACTGATGGTAGGTAGCTTGCTGAAGAACCAAATGACTCCGGGTCTGAAAGAGAAATTCTTGGAGCAGTTCAAGCTCACTCCTCCTGAAATTATCGACCGCGTTTATCGCAAGCCTTTCCCAAACCGTTTCTTGGCAAGTCTGTCTCCGTTCCTTTCTCAGAATATTGAAGACCCCACCGTACACGCATTGGTACTGGATGCCTTCAAAGCTTTCTTGAAACGCAACGTAATGCAATACGAATACCAAGGTTGCGAAGTAAACCTCATCGGTTCAGTTGCTTATTACTACCGCAACATTCTTGCAGAAGCAGCAGAAGCTATGGGTGTTAAGTTAGGCACCATTCTGCAAAGCCCGATGCCGGGATTGGTTGACTACCACAGCGGAAAAAACTGATTCTCACAACACTTTATTCACTAACATTATAACTAATAACTATAAAAGCATATGGCATTTGTAAAAATCTCAGAGCAACCTTCGCTCTACAACGACTTGGAAAAGAAGTCCGTTCGTGAAATTTTGGAAGACATCAACACTGAAGACCAGAAAGTAGCTATCGCTGTTCAAAAGGCAATCCCGCAGATTGAGAAGCTGGTTAGTCAGATTGTTCCGCGTATGAAACAAGGTGGACGTATCTTCTACATGGGTGCAGGTACCAGTGGACGTCTGGGCGTACTCGACGCATCAGAAATTCCTCCTACATTCGGTATGCCTCCTACACTGATTATCGGTCTTATCGCCGGTGGTGACACAGCTTTACGCAACCCGGTTGAGAACGCAGAAGACGATACTACCCGCGGTTGGGAAGAGTTGGTAGAACGCAACATTACAGACAAAGACACCGTTATCGGTATTGCCGCATCAGGTACTACCCCTTACGTTATCGGTGCTTTGCACGAAGCTCGCGAACACGGTATCCTCACCGGCTGTATCACAAGTAACCCCGACTCTCCGATGGCAGCTGAGTCTGACGTTGCCATTGAAATGATTGTTGGTCCCGAATACGTAACCGGTAGCTCACGTATGAAGTCTGGTACAGGTCAGAAGATGATTCTGAACATGATTACTACTTCAGTCATGATTCAGCTCGGTCGTGTAAAAGGTAACAAGATGGTGAACATGCAGCTCAGCAATAAGAAGCTGGTTGACCGTGGTACTCGTATGATTGTAGAAGAACTGGGTCTGGACTATGGCAAGGCACAAGCACTGCTGTTGATGCACGGTTCTGTTAAGTTGGCTGTAGATGCTTACCGCGCAGGACAGACTGAATAATCATTCGCTTAACTAACTTAGGCACGGATTACACGGATTGCATCGGTTTTGAATGAGTACTATTCAATCCGTGTTACCCGTGTAATGCGTGCTTTCGTTATACACTAATCACATAAATAAAAGATTCCCGATATGAAAAGAACTATTTTATCCATCCTTTGCCTGCTTGGCTTTATGGCTGCTTCTGCACAACATCTGCAACGTGTGGCTCCCGAACAAGTAGGTATGGACTCTCGTCGTCTGATGTATGCTGACGCTCCCATCGAAGAAGCCATTGCCAAGAAAGAGATTCCCGGTGCCGTACTGGCTGTAGTACGTCACGGTAAAATGGCATACCTGAAAGCTTATGGTAACAAGCGTGTACAACCCACCGTTGAACCGATGACAACCAACACCGTGTTCGATATGGCTTCTTGCAGCAAGTCCATGAGTACCGCCATCTGTACCATGATTCTGATAGAACGTGGTCTCATCCGCTTGCAAGACCCCGTAAATCGCTACATCGATGGCTTTGAGAACTGGAAAAGTGAAGACGGCAAGCGCAAAAGAACCATCCGTGTACAAGACCTGCTTACACACTGTTCCGGTCTGCCCGCCTATGCCGGTGCTTACCAAATGGAAGAAAAATATGGTACGCTCAATGCCAAAGGCTTGATGGAATACATCTCTACCTGCAAGCGTCAGTTCGAACCGCAGACTAAGTTCCAATACAGCTGTTTGAACTTCATCACCCTGCAACACATCATTCAGAACGTTACCGGACAGTCATTGCGTGACTTTGCCCGCCAAAACGTATTCGATGTATTGGGCATGGACTACACAGACTACCTTCCTTGCGAACGCGACAAGAATGGTTACTGGGTAAACACTGCCGATGCCAACTGGGCTAAGCTTGTAGAAGGTGATTGGCACGACATCATCGCACCGACCGAAATCCAAGAGAACGGTCAGATTCTCTGTGGCCAAGTACACGACCCGCTGGCACGCATCATGAATGGTGGTATCAGTGGTAATGCAGCCATCTTCTCTTCTGCTGAAGACATTGCCATCCTTTGTGCCGCTCTGCAAAACGGTGGTTCATGGAACGACAAACGCATTCTCTCTCCGCTGGGCGTAAAAGCCATGCGCACTGTGCCTCGCGAAGTCAAAGAGTTGGGACGTGCTCTCGGTTGGGACAGCTACAGCGATTACTCCTCTAACAACGGAAACCTCTTTAGCGAACACACCTTCAGCCACACCGGATATACCGGAACCAGCATCGTTATCGACCCCGACAACGATTGTAGCGTTATCTTGCTGACCAACCACGTTCACCCGAAAGATGAACACGGCGTGGTTCGCCTCCGTTCATTGGTAAGTAACGCTGTTGCAGCCTCTATCGTATGCCCGAAAGAGTTGGGTAAGTACACCGACCACTACTACAAACGCTTCGTGCAATTCATGGACGAGCCCGCCATCACTAGCAACGACATTGTAATGCTGGGTAACAGCCTTACAGAAGGTGGTAAAGACTGGAATGCACGCATCGATAGCAAGAAAAAGATTGTGAATCGTGGTATCGTGGGCGACAACGTACAGGGTGTTTACGACCGTCTGCACCAAATCCTCCCCGGCAAACCGGCCAAGTTGTTCTTGATGATTGGCGTGAACGACATCTCTCACGACCTTACCTCAGACAGCATTGTAAAACAAATCCGCAAAGTGGTAGACCGCATCCAAAAAGAAAGCCCTGCCACCAAGCTCTACATTCAAAGCTTGCTGCCGTTTGACGAAAGCGTTGGCCGCTACAAGAGACTGACCGGAAAGACCAACATGGTACCCGAAATCAATGCCATGCTGGAAGCAATGGCCAAAGAGAAGAAGCTGACCTACATCAACCTCTTCCCCCTCTTCAACGAAAAAGGCACCAACGTTCTGCGTAAAGGCCTCTCTAGCGATGGCCTGCACCTGAACGACGAAGGTTACAAAATTTGGGCCAATGCACTGAAGAAGCATTGCAAATAACCACCTTCAACCATCTACAGACAAGGCTGTTTCAGTAATATTCTGAAGCAGCCTTGATTGTTTACCGTAGAACTTATCCCGATGTAACCGTCCTGTCTTACACAGAACGTATTACTCTGCATTGATATCCGAGAACTTTACTTCCCCATTCATTACATATTTAGTTTCACTCTTTCCGGTATCTTTGATGAAAGAAAAATTCTCAAACCTAACAACTACATAATTAGAACCTTTTTCCACTATTGAAAGCTTTCCATCTTCATCAGAATACCTGCTAGATAGTTCAGATGACGTTAACATGCGAAATGAATCTACATCTACATTGCCATCAGTTACCAGATTCTCATTCAAATTTATAACGTCAGAAGAGGAAGCACCATCAACAGTAAATGAAAAATAGTACAAAGATTCGTCATATATAAGTTGCATTGTAAAACTAGCATGAGATGGTATTTCAAACTCTCCTAAGTCATCGCTGATTGTTTCATGAAAACTACATTGTGCATCATGTATATCACAGCCTACTCCATTGACGACAATATAACTGTCTGAACCACCTCCTTCATCATCACTTGAACATGATACAAAAGTTAGAGAGCATAAAAACAGTGCAACAAAAACTGAAAAAATATTCTTAGTCATAATCTTTTCACTTTAAAATAATGGGGGGATACATTACATACCCCACCATATATATATACTATTTAAAACTTATAAGCTACACCAACACCAAATACTACTTGGTTGAAGTCGCTAATAATCTGATACTTCAATTCTGCGCCAACAGACCATTTTTCATTCAACTGATATTCTGCGCCGACACCTATGTTTACACCAAACTTGCCTTCTGATTCAGAACTTGATGATGAACCATCATAAGGATTACCTCCCGCATCATAAGCAGGTTCCGTATCTTCATCCCAACTACCGTTTCCATTATAATCTGAATAAGCAAAAGGACCATCTGATCCTATGCTACAGTTTGCATAAGTCAATCCGGCCAAAGGATAAACTTTAATTGTTTCTGTTATATCAAACAAATAATGGAAGTTTGCATTTACATCCTACATCTTCAACCCGTCTTTTTCCAGGAAATAATTGAAAGAAGCTTCTGCACGAATTGCATCAGTTAAACCATATTGGAACTTAGCACCAATACCCAAGTTGCTGATTTCAGAACCATAGTTCAGATTCAAACCAATTGCTTTTACGTCTTTCTGTGCCATTGCAGCACCAACACCTACCATCAAGATGATAGCGACCATAAATAACTTTTTCATTGTATAAGTAATTACTTGCATTGTAGGCTCAACAATGCGGTTACTAATATAAAGAAGTGTGAGCCTATATTAGTTATCCAAATGACCGGCTTTAAATTACCCTTATACCGGGAAGAACACGCAAAAGGAAGAACTTCCTTTTTACCTTGTTACAAGATTCATCAGATTAGAATAACTAAAACGCTTCCTAAATGTATGTCTGTTGCAACTGCAACGGTACAAAATTAAGAAGTTTTTAGCTACTGACCGTCCTTTGAACTACTTATTTTGCAAATAAGTCATTTTAGAAGTCAGGAGAGACATAACACTGTAATATTTCTTTCTTACCTCAAATGCCCTTTTTGTGATGGACGAAAGGAGGTGGTGAATAAGAAAAGAGAATGCGGAACTCATTTCTGAATCCCGCATTCTCTTTTCTTTGTTGTATAGAATCTATCAGTCTATTACTCCTCCTCAAAACTATCCAGCACGATGTCGAAAGCCAATGTAGAGAATCCTTTCACCAGGCCTTGGTCGTTAGAGCCGTAAGCACTGTACCAGGGAACATACACCATCCAGCGTTCGCCCACGGTCATGTATTGCAAAGCCCACGTCCAACCGGGAATCACTCCGGAGACGTCAAAAGTTGTGTACGAGTCGAACTCTGTAGGAGCCTTTGCCGGTGGCAGAGGAATATTGGCATCCAGTGCGGTATAGCCCTCAAAGTTTCCATCAAAGCTTTCGCCATTGATGAAGGTTCCGTAATAGTAGGCGTTTACCGTTGAGTGATAGCCCACATAGTTGGGACGCTCACCACCCGGGTTCTTCACCAACTTTCTGCAGTAAACGTACTCTGCTCCTTCCGAAGAGCTTGTGCTTTCCACCTTGATGGCGTAGAGTTTTCCCAACTCCATGGCATCGGCTTGTGCGGCAGTAGTTACATAGGCACTCAGCGGTGAAGAGAAGTGTTCTGCTGCCATGGCTGCTGCCAACGAGTCTACAAAGGCATCGTTACGACTGCGCCAGTTATCATACTTGCCCGGTTCGCTTACCTCTTCACAAGCGGTAAACGACACTGCCAACCAAAGCAGGAGGGGTAAAAATAAAAGGGTTTTCTTCATTCTTATATTCTGTTTGAATCTGTTATTGCAAAGTCTTCAGCAGACTGGTGATGCTCACGCGGTCGGCAATGATGTTATTCAGTTCACTGATGGCTACACGCTCTTGCTGCATGGTATCGCGGTTACGCAACGTTACGCAGTTGTCTTCCAGCGTCTGATGGTCTACCGTTACACAGTAAGGAGTACCGATGGCATCCTGACGGCGGTAACGCTTGCCGATAGAGTCCTTCTCGTCGTACTGGCAGTGGAAGTGGAACTTCAGGTCGTTGATGATTTCGCGTGCCTTCTCGGGCAGACCATCTTTCTTTACCAACGGCATCACGGCCAGCTTCACGGGAGCCAACGCTGCGGGCAACTTCAGCACCACGCGGGTCTCTCCGTTCTCCAACTTCTCTTCCTGATAAGATGCAGACATAATGCTGAGGAACATACGGTCTACACCAATGGAGGTCTCAATAACATAAGGTACATACGACTCGTTGCTTTCGGGGTCAAAGTACTTGATGTTCTTGCCGCTGTACTTCTCATGCTGACTGAGGTCAAAGTTAGTACGGCTGTGGATACCTTCCACTTCCTTAAAGCCGAAGGGCATCAGGAACTCAATGTCGGTTGCGGCGTTGGCATAGTGGGCCAGCTTGTCGTGGTCATGGTAGCGGTAGTGGTCGTCGCCAAAGCCAAGTGCCTTGTGCCACTTCAAGCGCGTCTCCTTCCACTGTTTGAACCATTCTAGCTCGGTACCGGGCTTCACGAAGAACTGCATCTCCATCTGCTCGAACTCGCGCATACGGAAGATGAACTGGCGAGCCACAATTTCGTTACGGAAAGCCTTACCAATCTGAGCAATACCGAAAGGAATCTTCATACGACCGGTCTTCTGTACGTTCAAGTAGTTCACAAAGATGCCTTGCGCCGTTTCCGGGCGAAGATAAATCTTCATGGCACCGTCAGCCGTTGAACCCATCTCGGTAGAGAACATCAGGTTAAACTGACGCACCTCGGTCCAGTTCTTTGTTCCACTGATGGGGCATACAATCTCCTCGTCGAGGATAATCTGACGCAACTCATTCAGGTCGTTATCGTTCAGTGCCTTGCTGAAACGCTCATGCAGGGCATCACGCTTGGCCTGATGTTCCAGCACGCGACCGTTGGTGCTGCGGAACTGAGCCTCGTCGAAAGCCTCACCGAAACGCTTGGCAGCCTTAGCCACCTCTTTGTTAATCTTCTCGTCGTATTTAGCCAACTGATCTTCAATCAGTACGTCAGCGCGATAACGCTTCTTCGAGTCACGGTTATCAATCAAAGGGTCGTTGAAAGCATCCACGTGTCCGCTGGCCTTCCAGATGGTGGGGTGCATGAAGATAGCTGAATCAATGCCGACAATGTTCTCGTGCAACAGCACCATGCTCTGCCACCAATATTGTTTAATGTTGTTCTTCAGTTCCACACCCATCTGACCGTAGTCATACACAGCGCCTAATCCATCATAGATTTCACTGCTGGGAAACACAAACCCGTACTCCTTACAATGGGATACGAGCTTTTTAAAAACGTCTTCTTGTGCCATTTTTGTTGTATCTAAATTGGTTATTATCTTACCTTTTACCTAAAAACGGCACAAAGATAGCGTTTTACTTTTGAACTATTTACCCGCAACCTCTTAATTTATGTAATTATAGAGGTTTCAGCCTATGGTTCCTCCACTTCAAACTTCAGTTTACCCTTGCATGACTTCAATTTCCCTACTTTCAATGAATCTCTAAATGCGTAAACAACGTCATAACTCACCTCAAAGAAACGATACCCTCTTGCCCTCAGCCGAGTAAACCAAGCGCAAGTTATACTCTTTGTTTGCAGAGGTGCAATTTCCATAATTCCCCTTTGCTCTTCACGCAAACGTACCACAAAGTCTTTATCCCTCTCCCCTATCTTACCATATCTTACTCTTACCGTAGAAGAGTAAGCTGTACCGCCGTACAAATCAAAAACAGCCAAGGTACTGTCCCTACTCTCATTCCCCACAATCAGTTCCAGCACATCTTTCTGCTTATCGTAATTCAGCGATGCAGTAATCTGTGCACAAGCCAGCGCTGGCAAGAGAAGCAATATTGCTAAAATGGAAATTCTCATAACAAGCTCAATTAAAACCAGAATTCAATATAAAATGGCCTTATCAAAACTGATTCTTCGCCTGCAAGATAGTAACTATCTGCAGCAGAGACAAGAGAATAGGAAAAAGATAACAACTATTAACCACACAAAGCTAGCCCCGAGTAACGATAGTTGTTATCTCTTTCACTAAGCAGTCAAAAACTTTCCTTGCAACGCTTCACTAAAACTTCAGCCACCTGAAGGGTATAAAGAATGCAGGAGAGATATAAAATGAGCTCAACTGTTTTGTACCGACACCCATTACCTCATCCCATTCCCATACAGTAACACCGGACATGTCATATCTCTTCCCCATAAGAGTTTGATAAATGGCATACAGTTCTTCATCCGTCAACAATGTGCCTTTTTCTTTCCTGTAGGTAAACCTTACATAACCTACAACACCGGTTTCATCCAAATAGGGATAAATAAAAATACCTTCCTCTGCATTACATAGTTCTCGCATTCTTTCAGCAGTAAACACCCCTTTGTCTATTAAAGATTGAAATACACTGACTTCAATCTCTTGTAACCAA
>JAGATY010000014.1 GCA_017621035.1 Bacteroides sp.
AAAGTCTTAATGTTGCGGCCGAAAAGTTTAAAACTTCCGCCTCTTTTCATAGGATGAAGAGGGTGTCGAGGTACAACCTTGACACCCTTTTGGTTGTACGAAGCCAAATCGGAGGTCAAAACAAGGCGTTTTTCCCTTCAATTTTCGCTAGAATTTTTGTCAATATTTCGATAACACTTTATCAGACAGAAAGATAGCCCTCTTCCGCTTTAAAATTTTCCACCAACCTTACCTTTGGCCTGAAATAAGCGATTCTCAGGCGGTTCAGTTATCATTTTGACAAAATGTAAATTGCAAATAATCTATCTGAACACAGAGACACGGAGACACAGAGATTAAAGAAGAAAATTAAAATCTCTGCGTCTTTGTGTCTCTGTGTTCCCAATTTCCCGCTTTCACCTCCGCGTCTCCGTGTCTCTGTGTTCCCCAATCGTAAATCGTAAATCCGTAAATAGTAAATCGTAAGTCCGTTATTTTTCCTACCTTTGTCGCTATACTTAACACACGAACATGGAACTACTTGTATATAAAGCATCTGCCGGCTCGGGCAAGACATTTACTCTTGCCGCAGAGTACATCAAACATCTGATACGCAACCCTCGTGCCTACAAGCAGATTTTAGCGGTAACTTTCACCAACAAGGCTACGGCTGAGATGAAGGAACGTATATTGACGCAACTCTATGGTATCTGGAAAAGCGACCCGGCCTCCGAACCCTACCTGCAAAAAGTTTTGGAGGGAGGAGTGATGATAACCGATGAAAAGAGTGGAGAGAAGCGGTCGGCAACCGTGGAAGATGCACGCCACAGGGCCGGACAAGCGTTACAATACATGCTCCACGACTATGGAAGGTTCCGTGTAGAAACCATCGATTCCTTCTTTCAGAGCGTTATGCGCAACCTCGCGCGTGAGCTTGAACTGGCTCCCAATCTGAACATCGAGCTGAATAATGTGGAAGTTTTGAGCGATGCAGTCGATAGTTTGATAGAGAAACTCACACCCGATTCACCCGTTTTGGCGTGGCTTCTGGAGTACATCAACGAACGAATAGCCGATGATAAACGCTGGAATGTGTCCAATGAAGTAAAACAATTCGGTCGCAACATCTTTGATGAGAACTACATCGAACGAGGCGAGTTGTTGCGTCGGAAGCTTCAAGACCCCTCCGCCCTCAAACTCTATAAGGAGGCTCTCCGAGAGATGGAGACCGAAGCATTGGAACAGATGAAGGGCTTCAGCGAACAATTTGAGGGCGAACTGGAGGCCAGACTGCTCTCTCCGGACGACCTCAAGAATGGCTCGCGTGGTATTGGAAGCTATTTTCGTAAGTTGCGCGATGGCAAATTACCGGATAAAGAGGTCAAGAACAAAACACTTGAAAGTTGCCTGAACGACGCCCAAAGCTGGGTTACTAAGACACATCCACGTCGGAAGGAGCTGCTTCAACTGGTGGAAGAATCACTCCTGCCCCTGCTTCGACAAGCAGAGAAGCTTCGTCCGTCACGCCTTCACACGCTGAACAGTTGCCGCCTCTCCCTGAAACATCTAAACAAACTGCGCCTGCTGAACCACATCGACGAGGAGGTGCGCGAACTCAACCACGAGCACAATCGCTTCCTCTTGTCCGATACTAACGCACTTCTGCATGGCCTGATGCGGGAAGGAGACTCCTCTTTCGTATTCGAGAAGCTGGGAGCACAGATTCGGAACGTGATGATTGATGAGTTTCAAGACACCAGCCGTATGCAGTGGGACAACTTCCGACTGCTACTTCTGGAGGGTTTGTCACAAGGAGCAGACAGCCTGATAGTGGGCGATGTGAAGCAAAGTATCTACCGTTGGCGCAACGGCGATTGGGGAATCCTCAACGGACTTGGTAACGATGCGTCGGCTTCATTGCCTCCCTCCTCGGTGCGGGTAGAGACTTTGAAGGTCAATCGTCGTAGCGAAGCCAACATTATCTCCTTTAACAATGCCCTCTTCCAAGCAGCGGTGGACTATCTGAACACCATCCACCTGAATGAATTAAACGAAGAATGCCTCCCCTTGAAGCAGGCTTATGCCGACGTAGTACAAGCCTCGCCCAAAGAGACCAAGCGAGGATATGTGCAGGCCATCCTATTGGAGAATGACAAAGATACAGACTACACCCGTCAGACACTCGTCAGCCTGGGACACGAGGTACAACGTCTGATGACCGAAGGTGTCAAGCTGAACGACATGGCAATCTTGGTTCGCAAGAACAAGAACATACCTTTCATAGCCGACTATTTCAACAAAGAGCTTTCCCTGTCGGTTGTTTCCGATGAAGCCTTCCGACTGGATGCCTCCGAAGCCGTAACACTCTTGGTGGAAGCATTGCGAGTCCTCTCCAACCCCGACGATAGAATTGCCCTTGCCGCTTTGGAGCAGGCACTCTCCTCTTCAAGTCCTCGGCTGGATGCCTTCCAATCTCGCCTTCCGGAACTGCGCATGATGCCCCTTTATGAACTAACGGAGACCCTCTATAGGCTGCTTGAACTGGAGCAGATTCCCAAACAAGAGGCCTATCTGTTTGCCTTCTTCGATGCCATAACAGAGTATCAGCAACGCAACTCCTCCGATATTGGAAGCTTCCTTCAACACTGGGACGAGAAGCTTTGTAGCAAGACAATCCCCGGCGGGGAAGTAGAAGGCATACGCATCTATTCTATCCACAAGTCGAAAGGTTTGGAATTTCACACTGTGCTCATACCTTTCTGCGACTGGAAACTGGAGAACGAAACCATCAATCAGTTGGTTTGGTGCACCCCTCCCACCGCACCTTACAATGCCTTGGACTTGGTGCCGGTCAGCTATTCTCCCCTCATGGCCGACTCCGTCTACCGACAGGCCTACCTCAACGAACGCTTGCAGCTATGGGTTGATAACCTCAATCTGCTCTACGTGGCACTGACAAGAGCGGGCAAAAACCTATTGATGTGGGGTAAAAAGGAGCAGCGCAACACGATGTCGGAACTACTCTCCCACTGTCTTCCTATCGTAGCGGGCAAGCTGGAGGCCGATTGGAAAGAGGAGTCCGAAGTAGCTTTCGCCTACGGAACAATCACACCTTCGGCCGCCTCCTCCCAACCGAAAGAGGAGAAAGTGGGTAACCGCTTGGCCGAAAAGTCGGTTCCGCTCCCCATCAAGATGCAGAGCCGACAACCGGAAATGGAGTTCAAGCAGTCCAATCGGTCGGCAGATTTCATTGCCGGAGTCGACGAAAGTCACTCTTGGCGCAGATTCATCAACCGCGGTCAACTGCTACATACCCTCTTCTCCGCTATACGTACCGAGGCCGATATTGATACCGCCATCAGCCGATTGCTGTTTGAAGGCATCATCGAGAATCGGGAACAGGAGGAGGAACTTCGCACCTTCACCCACCAAGCATTCGACCATCCGCAGGTGAAGAGTTGGTACGACGGTAGCTGGCAACTGTTCAACGAGTGCGATATAATCTGGCTGGAGCAAGGGGAGTTACGCAACCGACGCCCCGACCGCGTAATGATGCGGGGGGAAGATATTGTTGTGGTGGACTTCAAGTTTGGTAAACCGGAGAAGCGATACAGCAAGCAGGTGGCCGGATATATCCACCTATTGCGTCGGATGGGTTATACCAAGCAGACCATTCGCGGCTATCTCTGGTATGTGACAGAGCAGCGGGTGGAGGCCGTTACCGCAAGTTCCGAGCCTCAGCTTACCACTCCGACCGGTGAAACCCTTTGAGTTGTGACCCTTAGTTTTTAATCTTCAATCTCTTTTCATACGATATGCAAACCTTTTTGAATCTGGTAGCAACCGACCTACACCAGAAGTTGAATGGCAATTTGGCGCATACAGCCCTGGTCTTCCCCAACAAACGAGCCGGCCTTTTCTTCAACCAGCAACTGGCCAAACAGCACGAAGGTCCGCTTTGGGCACCAACATACCTCAGCATCAGTGAACTGTTTCAGCAACTTTCTTCGCTACGTCCGGGTGACCCGTTGCAGCTGGTGTGCGAGCTTTATACCATCTTCAAACAGGAAACCGGCAGTGAAGAGACCCTGGACGACTTCTACTTCTGGGGCGAACTGTTGATTGGCGACCTGGATGACTTGGATAAAAACCTGGTAGATGCCAAACAGCTGTTCAGCAATCTATCAGACTTGAAGAAGCTGATGGACGGACATGACTACCTGTCAGAAGAACAGGCCGAGGCCATCCGACAGTTCTTCCAAAACTTCTCATTAGAGCGTCGGACTGAGTTGAAAGAACGTTTCATCTCCCTTTGGGATAAGTTGGGAGGCATTTATCAGCAATTTCACCAACGATTGTCCGAACGGGGCATTGCCTACGAAGGGATGCTCTACCGCGAAGCATTGGAACGGCTGGATACCGATGTCCTACCCTTCGACCGTTATGTCTTTGTGGGGTTCAACGTTTTAAACAAAGTTGAGATAGCACTCTTCAAGAGATTGCAGGCTGCCGGTAAGGCCATGTTCTACTGGGATTACGACCTCAGCTACACCCGCATACCACAACAGCAAGACCCACCTTTTACCCACGAGGCGGGAGAGTTTATTCTTCGCAACCTGAAGAACTTTCCAAACGAGTTGCCGGAAAGCATGTTCGACGTGCTTCGGAAGCCGAAAGAGATACGCTTCATTGCTACTCCGACCGAAAGTGCAGCAGCCAGATACCTGCCCAAATGGATTGAAAGCCTCGAAAAGGAGGGAGAAAAGCCGGTCGTCAATCAGGAAACAGCCGTTGTTCTCTGCAACGAAGCACTGCTTTCTACTATCCTCCACTCCATCCCGACAGAGGTTCAAAAGGTCAATATTACGATGGGCTTCCCGCTGACACAGACACCTATCTACAGTTTCCTCAATGCTTTACTGGAGCTACATATCAACGGCTACCGTCCGAGTAGCGGTCGCTATGTGTTCGATGCCGTTATCTCTCTGCTGAAACATCCCTACACACGCAGGATTTCTCCGCATGCCGAACGGTTGGAAAGGCAGCTTACGCAGGACAATCGTTTCTTCCCGTTGCCTTCCGAACTGCAACAAGACGAGTTTCTGGAACTTATCTTTACCCATCGGGAAGGGAACTTGGAGCTTTGCAGACAGTTGACAGAAGCCATCAAACACCTCTCTACCCTCTATCGGAAACCGGAGGAGACGGAGGTAAGTAACGAAGAAGAGGCACCGGAGGATGTGTACGACCAGCTCTATCGTGAATCTTTGTTCAAGGCTTTTACGCTTGTAACCCGCCTCTCCACCCTGATAGAGAGCGGTGAAATGGCGGAAGTGAAGAGCGTTACCTTGAAACGGTTGCTGACCAAGTTGTTTACTTCGGCCAACATTCCTTTTCACGGAGAACCGGTTGTTGGCATGCAAATCATGGGCGTGTTAGAGACAAGAAACCTGGACTTCCGCAACCTCATCATGCTTTCACTGAATGAAGGTCAGCTTCCGAAAGCAGGTTCAGACTCTTCTTTCATACCCTACAACCTGCGAAAAGCGTTTGGCATGACCACCATCGAGCATAAAAATTCGGTCTATGCCTATTACTTCTACCGTCTGATACAGCGTGCCGAGCACATCACCTTATTATATAATACCTCTTCCGATGGCTTGAACCGAGGTGAAATGTCGCGTTTCATGCTGCAGTTGTTAGCAGAATATCCCCACGAAATACAACGATTCCACCTGGAAGCAGAGCAATCTCCCCTATCCTCCGTCAGTATAACGGTGGAGAAAAGTCCGGAAGTGATGAATCGGATGTTGCAGAGCTATGACCTCCGCCTCAAACCGGAAGCCTTCCTCTCTCCGTCGGCTCTGAACAGTTACTTGGATTGCAAACTGATGTTTTACTATCGCTACGTGGCCCATCTAAAGAGTCCCGAAGAGGTGAGTGCAGAGATTGACTCAGCCTTGTTCGGTACCATCTTCCACCGATCTGCGGAACTTATCTATCAGGAGTTGACACGCCACGGCAAGGAGGTCAGAAAGGAAGACATCGAACGACTGCTGAAAGAGGAGGTTCGGATACAAGCCTACGTGGATAATGCTTTTAAGGAGGCCTTCTTCCATGTAACACCGCAGGAGCGTCCGGAGTACAATGGGACGCAACTCATCAACTCCAAAGTGATTGTTTCTTACTTGAAGCAGCTGCTTCGGAACGATTTACAGTATGCTCCGTTCTGCATGGAAGGCATGGAAGAGAGCGTAGAAGAGGTGCTGGAGATTGCAACAGGCATGGGTGTTCTCCCATTGAAGATAGGAGGAACCATCGACCGCATGGACAGTAAGGAGGATACTTTACGCATTGTCGATTACAAGACGGGAGGCTCTCCAATGACTCCGGAGAGCATCGAGCAGCTGTTTACACCGGCAGAGAACCGACCGGGCTACATTCTTCAAACCTTCCTTTATGCCGCCATCATGAGTAGAAAGCAGGGGTTGAAAGTGGCTCCCGCCCTGCTTTATATACACCGTGCGGCAGGTGAATCCTATTCTCCCGTCATCGAGATGGGACCAGCACGGCAGGCAAAAACAGCCGTCACCAACTTTGCGTTCTATGAAGAGGAGTTCCGCGAACGGTTAACAGCCCTGTTACAAGAGATTTTCGATGCCTCCACTCCCTTTACACAGACCGAGAACGACAAACGTTGTGTCTATTGCGACTTCAAGCGGTTGTGTAAAAGATAGAACCGCAGTTCCGGAAACGTTCGGCAAAAAAGAAGAGTGGTTAGTTGGTAACACGCTTGTGAACACCAACTAACCACTCTCTTCTATCGGAAAAGCCTCAGCCTTTGTTATTCATCATCCCGCATAGTGTACTCTTCGAAGGGAGCGGGAATACTGAAATCTTTGTCGGCAAACAGTTCGGCCAGACCGGAAACTTGCTTCAAACGCAGCACCTCGTCCCTATCCATACCGATGTTTTTCATAATCCACTCATCGCTCATTCCTGCTTTATCCAGTTCCGCCACTATTTGTGACATCAGCTCAATGTTGTGCGTACCACGGGCACGGTTGTGACGAATGGTAGACGCCATACGATTAGAGAGGTCTTTTTCTATAATCACGACGGGCAAAAGTCCCTTTTCCCGCTCATAGATTCTCTTAGATGTCCTTAGTACAGAATAGCGATGGAAGCCGTCGACAAGGATATATTCATCATTCGCCTCGTCGTAATAACATACACAAGGCATAGTGAAACCATCCTCCCAAATAGATATTTCCAGCAGTTTCATCTCAGGCGGAGCCACTACGTTCGGGTTGTAATTGTTGGCTTTGACCTTCTCAACCGGTACGGCTCTTACACTATAAATCGGGCTTTTATAATCAGATTCACTCATTGCATCATATTTTTGAATTGTTCCATTATTTTGTTCCTATTGAAGAGTTCCTCCTTCGTGAGGGCGAATCCCATATATTTGCAGGTGTGGTCATTCTTCAAGATGCAGACACATACACGCTTATAGGTGGGAATCTCGCGAAATTCGGGGATATTGATTTCATCCAAGTACTCCATTCTTACGGGCTTTTTCACTGTTTTGTAGTTAGTTGAGCCCATTACTTCAAATTTCACGCCTAGGTCTCTCAGCTTCTGAATGGTTTCCTCAGAGAGACATCCGCCCTTCTTTCTCCAGAATTCGATACTGACATTGAGCTTGTTCAGGTAGTTTCGTCGCGTTGGTTCAGGCAAGGTTGACAAGAGGAATTGCATGAAACTCTTCCAGGTATGCCCCTTGGGTAACGATATAGATTGCCATCCCATTGCACGAGTGCCCCCATAAATACCGGTAAAGTTCACCCCATTTACTCTACCAATCATGCGTCCCCACGTATTGGGGTCAATCACTCGATAGAGTTTAAGGCTCTCTTGGGCTTCACAAAGGAAGGGACTGGCCACACGTTGCCGCTCCAGATTAACGCCTGCTTTGTAGTAAAGGTCGTAGAGATGATTATAATCGAAGTGGAACTTACCGTTGGCTGTCCAGATATCAGTGGTCTTCCAGTCGTAGATGGGATAGGCATTGTATAGGTCGATTCCCAGCTTTGAAGTCCACCTATAGTTATGGTACATTTGATATTTACGTGCCAAATGTATGCTGCGCCACCGGTTAAAGCTCTCTTGAGTACGGATTCCGATTAAGAAACAGGTGCGTACAGCATTCTTCCTCTTGTGCAGCCAATCGGCAAATTGTATCTGGAACTCATAGTCCCACATCTTCTCATTGTAATACGGGAAGTCCTCTTTTACGTAACATTCCTCCGGCAAGGGGCGTACCCAAAGGTCCTTGCACTCATCGTCCCAGGGTCTCCAATACTTTTGATACATGGATGTGCACGTAGAAACCTTGAAGGGAACACAAACGCGATAGACGTCCAGTATGTCTGCATTAGCCTTTAAAGTACGGTCAACATACTCGATGGTAGAAGTGTACTGTATCTCATAGTCCATATGAAACACACAAATCTTACGATTCAGTTTGTTTTTTCTGATGTAGTCAATACAGAGATTTAGCAGTACTCCGCTATCTTTACCACCGGAAAAGGAGACACAAATATTATCGAATTCCTCAAAAATAATTGCCAAACGCTCCTGGCAGAGTTGATAAACGTTTTTGGAAGTTTCACTCATCTTTCAACTCTTTTTTCATTTTTACATAGCGTGTCCACCGTTTTTCTTCCTTGAAGCCTTGTTGTCGGAACAGCTCTTCGTCTTTCAAGAAACTGATGACTGACACAGGACGATCGGCCTTCAGTGTGCCCAACGCCTTTTTCAACAGTTTAATCAGCAGTTCGATATGCTCTTTGGGTACATAATAGTTATTGATTACCCACTCGCCGGCCTTACGCTCCACGGGCAGAAAAGCTATTGCCGTCTCTCCCTCCACCGCAACAAACCACGAGAATCTCTCGGAGGTGCGGAAGGGAAAGTTCAGGTTCTGACGTAACACACTCGGATTCATAACCAGAGGCCCAACTAACGGATAGAGTCGTTTGTCTGTACCGGATAAAGAAATGATATTCATTTTCGTTACTTTTTGCTGTTTGTGCCAACTCTTAAGTAGCACAAAAAGGTTCTTTTTCGCTGGCGAAGATACGCAAAAAGCTTTAATGAACCAATTTTAATGTTTTAAAGTAGCGAAACAGAACATTTGAAAAGAGAATAGGTAAAATAGGACATCTATACCCTATAAGAAAACTCTATCTTTGCAACGAGTTTTCAACAAAGGCTTCATACGACTGACTGAACATGAGATTAACTAAGCTATTCTATTACACTTTCTCCCTACTTTGGGCGTTAGCAGGTTGCGACATGATTGACTATCATCCCTATGATGTGCGTGTCAGCGGTGAGAGAGACGTCAACGCCCATAACATCGAACAGATTGAATCTAACTGTAAAGAGAAGGAGACCATCCGATTTGTCACCATGGGAGATTCCCAGCGCTGGTACGACGAAACGGAAGATTTTGTCCACCACATCAACCTTCGTACCGATATTGATTTTGTGATTCATGGCGGAGATATGAGTGATTTCGGGTTGACGGATGAGTTTATGTGGCAACGAGATATCATGAACGGCCTCAATGTTCCCTATGTCACGCTGCTGGGAAACCATGATTGCCTGGGTACGGGTGAGGAAACCTTTCGGGTAGTGTTCGGAGAACCCAACTTCTCTTTTATTGCAGGACGTGTCAAGTTCGTATGCTTGAACACCAATGCCATTGAGTATGACTACACCCGCCCTATACCTGACTTCGATTTCATGAAGACGGAGCGCACCTCACGTACAGAGGAATTCGACAAAACGGTGGTATGTATGCACGTCCGTCCCTATTGCGGCGACTTCAATAATAACGTTGCCGAGGTGTTCCAGTATTATGTTACCTCCTTCCCCGGCCTACAGTTCTGTACGGCTGCACACGAACATCACCTGTTTGAGGAAGATTTGTTTGATGACGGAGTCATGTATTACATGAGCGATTGTATGGAAGCGAGAAGCTATTATGTATTCACTATTACCCCCGAAGGTTATGAGCGCGAAGTGGTCTATTATTAAGAAAGGTGTATTGGCACTGCTCCTTCTGTTCCCCTTGTGCCATACCGCCCTGGCGGAAGATGAGAGAAAAGACACCGTTTATACCAGCCAAGTGAAGGAAAATGCGTATGACCGACGCATTCACCGCTATCGCAAGAGGTGGGAAGCGTTAATCCCCACCCACATGAAGTTGCAATATGCCGGCAACATGGGACTGATTTCCGTGGGCACGGGTTGGGACTATGGCAAGCGAAATCAGTGGGAAACAGATCTCCTCTTCGGTATCTTACCCAAGTATCAATCAGATTGCACCAAGGTCACCTTTACAATCAAGCAGAATTATATACCGTGGAGCTTGCAGTTGAGAGAGAGTCGGTTCTCGGTGGAGCCACTATCTTGCGGCCTCTATCTTAATACCGTCTTTGGTGATGAATTCTGGGTAAGAGAGCCTGAGCGTTATCCTAAAGGCTACTACGGCTTCTCCTCGAAGGTGCGAATTAACCTCTTTCTGGGGCAGCGCATCACATTCGACATCGATCCTCAACGTCGTTTCTTTGCCAAAGCACTCACTCTTTTCTATGAAGTGAGCACGAGTGACCTGTATCTGGTAAGTGCCTTCACCAACAGTTATCTGAAACCCAAAGATTACTTGAGTTTATCCTTCGGCATCAAACTTCAAATGCTCTAACCACTAACAATCAGACCTCTGTAGGTAGAAATTTTAAAGGAAAACTTGCAAGATACAATAAGTATTCATTAACTTTGTAAACCTAAAAAGTTAACAGTCTTATGAAGCTTATTGTTGTAACCGCACCAACGTTCTTTGTGGAAGAAGACCAGATACTCACTGCTCTGTTCGAAGAGGGGTTGGATATACTACATCTGCGCAAGCCGGAAACACCTGCCATGTACTCCGAACGCCTTCTCACCCTCATTCCGAAGAAGTATCACAAGCGAATTGTCACTCACGAGCACTTCTATCTTCAGGAGGAATTCGGGCTGATGGGCATTCATCTCAATGCTCGCAACGCTCATGAACCGGACGATTATTCGGGCAACCTCAGTTGCACATGCACTTCTTTGCAGGACTTGAAGAACAAAAAGCACTTCTACGACTACATGTTCCTCTCGCCCGTGTTCGATGCCGTTACCAATCCCAACCTGAAATCACCCTTCCGAAAAGAGGAGCTTCGACTGGCAAAAAAGCAAAAAGTGATAGACAACAAAGTAATGGCCTACGGAGGAATTACGCTGGAAACCATCCAAGAGGTGAAAGAACTAGGCTTCGGGGGTGCAGTTGTAATGGGCGATCTTTGGACGCGATTCGACACACATAACGACCGCGACTACCTGGAGATTATACGTCACTTCAAGCAACTTAAAAAGAAAATCGATTGACCCCGATATCTTGGAATTGACGATTTAGCAATTTACGATTTACGATTGGGGACACAGAGACACGAAGACACAGAGGTTTTAATTTTCCTCTTTAACCTCTGTGCCTTCGTGTCTCTGTGTTCAGATAGATTATTTGCAATTTACAAATTGTCAAAATGATAACTGAACCGCCTGAGAATCGCTTATTTCAGGCCAAAGGTAAGGTTGGTGGCAAATTTTAAAGCGGGAAATGGTTATCTTTCTGTCTGATAAAGCGTTATCGAAATCTTGACAAAAATTCTAGCGAAATTTGAAGGAAAAAACGCCTTGTTTTGACCTCCGATTTGGCTTCGTACAACCAAAAGGGTGTCAAGGTTGTACCTCGACACCCTCTTCATCCTATGAAAAGAGGCGGAAGTTTTAAACTTTTCGGCCGCAACATTAAGACTTTTCACTCAG
>JAGATY010000015.1 GCA_017621035.1 Bacteroides sp.
ATATATTATATATAATAGTAAAAAAAATATTTTTATTAAAAGAAACTGTTTTTTTGATTTTATTTTCTGCTATCTTTTAGGGAACTTCAAAGAAGCTGAAATACTACTTTTAAAATAGATAGCACAGATAGTATTGCAAAAAATAACTGTCATTACTGTCATACTGTCATCGTCTTTTCGCCCAAAGTTTCACCAAAAAGCTGTTGACTTTTTCTTCTTTGAAAGATTGGATAGGAAGATTGTAGAAGTTGTAGAAATAAATTGCATATCTACCCTATTATGACTAACTTTGCATGAAAAGAACATCTGTTATGAGCAAAGTATCCATTCGTTTTTATAATGACCGTGAAGTGCGTGCCGTGTGGGATGAAGAACATTCCAAATGGTGGTTTTCCGCCATCGACATCATCAGTGCCATCAACAACGAACCCGATTATGTCAAAGCGGGCAATTACTGGAGATGGCTGAAAAAGAAACTGGCAGCAGCCGGTATCCAACTCGTGAGCGTTACTCACGAGTTCAAATTTACGGCACCCGATGGAAAGAAACGTGCGGCCGATGCAATGGACAACGAATGTGTAGAAACCTTGGCCAAAAATTATCCCAACAACCGTGCCAATGCTTTTCTCGATTGGTTCACTTATAGCGACAACACCATAGACGGGCAGAGCAAGAAAAAGGCCTATACCTTGTTTGAAAGCGGCTTGCTGGAAAGTACAACCCCTGGGACGGTGAAATGCCTGCAACAGATTCATGCCTACCTCTTCGGAGGGTTATATGAGTTTGCCGGACAGATACGCACCAAGAACATCAGCAAAGGAGGATTTGCTTTTGCCCCTTGCCAATACTTTGATGTGACACTCGCCAACATCGAACAGATGCCCGAAAATACATTCATCGAAATCATGGACAAGTATATTGAAATGAATGTGGCACATCCGTTTATGGAAGGAAACGGACGAAGCACACGCATTTGGCTGGATCTGATGCTGAAACGCTCGCTCAAAAAGTGTGTGGATTGGAGCCGCATCGATAAAAACGACTACTTGGATGCCATGCGACGAAGCCCGATAGACGGAACAGCCATCAAACAATTGGTACAAAACGCCTTAACCGACCGGATAAGCGACCGTGAAACCTTTATGAAAGGTATCGACTATTCCTACTATTACGAAGAGGGTTAGAACAAAATCAACGAAATCTAATACCCCACCCCAAAGCACCCCAGCAAGCATGAGTTGAAGAGGTTCTTGTTAACTCGCCCAACTTACATTTCTAATTATCTACACTTTAAAAAAAATATCACTAATTTGCATTGAGGTACGTTAATAGCCTTGAGGGTGTGCAGGAATCAACTACATTTAACTCCTTTATATCCAAAGAGTTGGACTTGCAAAACTTAAATTATAAATCAAAAAGCATAAATCAAAAAGCAGCCTTTCAAACCTTGAAAGCCATCAGGCCTACCTTTGCCCGCATAATTCAAAAATAAAAAATATGAAAGTATCTAAAAACTTGGAATACAGTGTATTCCTGAAAAGAAACCTGCCACCGGCAGGAACAGCATCTCCGGAAGAGATTGCAAAATGTATCCGTTCTAACTCAGAGTTGGAAACCTACATTGCACAGCTTCGTCAAGCTGTACTGGAGAATAATCGTAAGAAAGCAGACGAAATCAAAAGCTCGCTGCCGGCTGTTAGTTTTTCTGCCACCTTCTTAAAGCGCAGGCGTTACGACAATCTGATCCACTACACAGGTGAAATCACGCTGGACTTTGACAAGTTGAAACCGGAAGAGCTACAACACATCCGTCAAGTTGCTGAGCGCGAGCCGCACACGCACTTCGGTTTTCTCAGTCCCAGCGGTAACGGTTATAAACTGACCGTGCTGACCGCTCCTGCTGAGGGCAACATTCCTCAGTCACCGGAAGAGGTGCGCAACTATCATGCCCATGCCTACGACCAGGTTTGTCGGCTGTACCGTCAGCTTATCCCGTGCAATCCGGACACCTCCGGCAAGGACATGACCCGCATCTGCTACCTCAGTCACGATCCGAATCTCCACTACAACCCACAAGCCGTCCCCCTCATTATCGACCTGACACAGCCCCTGCTGAGTAAGGAAGAGAAGAAAGCATCTCCCA
The DNA here is from genome assembly GCA_017621035.1 of Bacteroides sp. Classification (GTDB taxonomy): domain Bacteria; phylum Bacteroidota; class Bacteroidia; order Bacteroidales; family Bacteroidaceae; genus Bacteroides. Next base: position 2,144 of record JAGATY010000015.1, read on the forward strand.
ATACTCGCCTCCATCGCGAAGCAGATTCCGGTTACACCCCATTAGAGCGTCGTGCTATATTGGAGATACTCCTCAACCAGTACAACCAAAAGGCCGACTATCGGTCAGGCAATCGTAACAACTACCTCTTCCAGCTATCCTGCATCTTCAATCGCTATGGCATCCCCGAGGCTGAAGCCTATACGTACATATGCGACAACTTCACCGACCTGCCTAAGAGCGAAATCAGCAGTCTGGTACAGAGTGCTTACCGAAATCACCAAGAGGAGCATAACAGCTATAAATTAAACAACAAGCAATGGAACTTTCTGCAGATGAAGCTCTTCATCCAACAGCATTATGAAACCCGTTACAACATAGTAAAGCATCGTATAGAATGCAGGAAACACGGAGAAAAGAAGTTTCTGGAGGCTGACGATCGTCTAATCAACACCATATGGGTGGAGCTTAACGAGAACGGCCACTGCTACAATGTGCATCAAGTAGAGAGCCTGATTCACTCCGACTTCAGCACCATCTACCACCCGATACGCGATTATCTGGAGAATCTGCCTGCTTGGGACGGCATCGATCATCTTCAAAAACTACTGGACAGCGTAACGACTGAACAGACCCAATTCTGGGAAAAAGCATTTAAACATTTCATGGTAGGTATGGTAGCCTCTGCCATGGACGATGAGATTGTCAACCACCTCTGTTTGTTGCTCTGCAGTGGGCAGAACATTGGAAAAACAACTTTCATCAACCGACTGCTTCCACCGGAACTACATGAATATCTTTGCACCGGCTCCATTGGCAGTGGAAATAAGGATGAGCTGAGCAGGTTGGCGGAATTTTGGTTGATAAATCTGGATGAATACGAAAGTATGAACACAAGAGAGATGAACCTACTGAAAGACCTTATCACCCGTACCCACATCAGTATCCGCCTACCCTATGGTCGTCGCACCCAAACACTGCCTCACCTGGCTTCGTTTGCCGGAACCTGCAACTATCCGCACATACTGAACGACCCGACCGGAACCCGTCGTTTTCTCTGTTTCCAGGTTCAGAAAATTACTCGTTATCCCATCAACTACCCTCAGCTATACGCCCAGTTGCTGCATCTGTACAACAACAAGTACAAATACTGGTTCGACGCTGATGAAGTAAGTGAGATAGAAAAGAACAACACTCCCTTTATCTACCTCACTCCGGAAGAGGAACAGTTGCTTACCCACTTCCGAAAACCCGAGCCTAAAGAAATGCCCAAATACATGACTGTTAGTGAAATAGCAGAGGTAATCCGCTCCCGAACAGGATATGTCTACAATCACTACAGCAAAATATTGTTAGGCAAGGCACTACACAAGCATGGCTTTAAATACATCGAAGGGCACAATGGAAAGCGCTATGAAGTCATTCTCTACTCCATGGATGAAGTAAAGAACAGGCAGGCAGAGAAATAGAAGTGATCAGAGTTGACAGGGGTAAGGAAGGAGTTGCTGAGATATAAGTTCAAGGTGCGGCACTCCTGTTTCCTATCCCCTCGTTAACTCTTAGCACAATATAGAAAAGTCAGAAATTGCAACATTCCAAATTCTCTCTAAAAATCACTTTTTGCATTCTGCCAAACCAATTAAGCGATAAGTTTAGCATGAAACCAACAAGAAATTTCGGAAGCGACATTTTCGTCTTTTAATCCCCCGAACAACATCACATTGAAAATCAACAGAATGCATCACAAAATGCTATTAAAGTGCGGAGTTAAGCGGTATTAAATTCCAAACATTTATTTCAAATACCATTTTTGCAATGTAATTACAATTATTTTTTCTTCTCACGAACAAAGTTTGAAATTTAATACCGCTCAACTCCGCACTTTTCAGAAAATATTATACACAATAAACAAACACAGATAGTTGAAAGTTAAGAGTTAAGAATTAGACTCTTCACTCTTCTCTCTTCTCTCAAAATTACTCGCTTTGTTCATCAGCTTCGCAGTCAGAATTCACAAATTACAACTTATTTCCCCACCAAATTCCTTAGCTCCTCAATCTCCTTTTGTTGTTGAATGGTGTACAGTGTCAGTTCCTCAATCTTTTGGAGCAGTATTTTGTTGATTTCCCGCTGCGAGTACCCCTTTTCTGCCACTTCATCGGCTGAGGGAACATCGGGCAAGTGCTTGTTCTCTTCGATGAACGCTTCCACCTCACTCAATGTTTTCAGTTCATAGTTCTTATCAAACACATAGTCTGCCCATGCAGTGGTTGGTGCAATGGCCAAGTCCTCTGCCAGTACCCCACCCTTTACAAACAGCGAATATTTGTTTCTCAGTTCAGTTCTTACGGTCGGGATAGAACCATTTTGAAAACCGGCAAAAATGCTTCCGTCTGTATCAAAAAAGAGTGAACGTTTCAGGTTGGCTCCCAAATACAAGCCATTGGCCGTAGAGGTTCCCCAGAAAGAGTTTGAAGTTAGCGTCTGTACTCCCATGACCGACTTTATCCCTGCCTTTTCCGAAACGATATAGCTATCCTTTATATGTAGCTTTGACTCCGGAGTCACATCGCTAAATCCGATACCGATGTTACCATCCAAGAAAATCTTCTTGTTTTGCGAGCTGATTAACAATCCCTCGGTATCACCACGTGCAAAGATGATAGACTTCGTTCCGGTAGTTTGAAAATCGAGTGTATTGGTTATGTTATCTCCAAACTCTCTTATCGTCAACGAATTGGAAGCAATCCATCCTTCCACACCCAGAGTTACTCCCGGCATTCCAATCATGTAGTTAATAAGCGAAGTAGGCGTTGTTGTAGAATTTTGTGACCTCAACACCCATCGTCCAAAATTATCCACGAATCCTCTGGTTATACTATTAGTGGAGAACTCTATACCCGTTGAGCCATAGGCTGCATTTGCCAAGTTAGATATCCACTCCGGTTTACCGGCATCTCCCGAACCACGCCACATATGATAATAGGTTTGCGCTTGGGTTGTTGTGCAGGTAGCCAACATTATTAACCACGAACATACTAATATTTTCACCATCGATGTCATTTGAGTTGTTTTCATATCTCTACGTTTTTTAGGTTGTACATTTGTTTAATCTAAAATCATGAGTTTGCGGGATATATTTATCGTTTGAGAGTTTAACGCTAAAATGTAATATCCGCGCGACAAATCAGCTGCATTTATTGGTATTACATTTTCACCGTAACTTAATTGTATCGACAATCGTTTCACCTCTCTGCCACCCATATCCATAAAGCGAATTTGGGCATTTTGCTGTTGCGATGAAGAAACCTTTAAATAGAGCTGTTCACCTTGCCGCAGAGGTGTGGGATAGAGCAATAAATAATCTTTAGCCACCTTTTCTTTTTCTATGCTTTCTTCCTCTGTAGCTCTAGTCGTTGGTTCTTCATTCCAGAAATCAGTGTCACCTTCCGGTAGATTATCTGCCACTTCCACTTGATGAATTTCACCAAGAAACTTATTATCACAATCATCAGAAGCACCTCCAACAACAATTTTATTCATATTGCCTACAAAAGCAGAAAAAGCCAGATAAGCAAAGCCTCTTGCATAGCAACTATCTACCGCAGTGGGTGTATCTCTGCGGAAGTTCCATAGAATCTCTTGATTGATTACTTGTTCAAAGTTCAGATCCGGGCATTTAACACGCATCACAGTTGTTTCCTCATTATAATCTGCATGATACTTCCTATCCGTTTGTTTTACAGATTCAATGGTCACAAGTACATCCTTCCCTAAGAAGTTTGTACCAGCTGGAGGTGCAATTTGCATATTCAAGAAGTCTGTCCCCTCCTTTACCAACCGATATCTGATATTCCCCGAAGTCAGATAATCTATTGAAATATAATTGGCTGTATCACCCATCATTCTTAAAGCAGTCTGGTCATAAGGAGCATCATGCGGAGTAATCTTTAATGCCATTGAACCAGCATTCATTTGAGTAGGTAGTATCATATTCGGGTAATGGCTTACATCTGAGAAGTCTTCTATATGACACTCTGATAATATGGGGTCTGCCGGACGAAAGTCCCAAATGTGGGTGGTTTTATCCTCCATTGCAGTAGACACATCCAAAGAGGTAGTACCATCATTCGCTCCGGTGAATTTTATGCCATAAAATGTTGCATTCTTTACCCGTGTTTCAAACACTAGAGGTATTTCCGGAAACTCTTTCAAAGAAACTATCTCTTGAGGATGCCCATCTGAATAGGCTTTCAGATAGCGCAGGATACCTTCTTTGGAATTTCCATCAACCCCGTTGGTAATGAAAGGGGTTGTTTGATACTCATCCGACACCTCTTGAGTTCCTCTCTTTGAACTCCCCAAACTACCGCCCAAACAATAGCCAAGCCCTCCTGTTCTGCTGGAGTCATAAGAAAACATTCTTACTGATACATAGCTGTTCATTTGAGTCAACATCTTACCAGTAGGGTCTTCAGTTATATCACCTAATATATAAGGATAGAACTCTGCGCCTATAGCAAACGCCTTTTTTACAGAGAAATAGGGCATTGCTGATAAAGAATGGCCTGAGTGAGTCACTGGATTTACTGAATAGAATATCTTCTCATCCGTAGCCTGAAGTCCAGCCAACTTCCCATATTTCGAAGTGGCTAGAGAGATGCCGGGATTGCGTCCTTCCGTATGACCGATACGGGAAGAAGCATAAAAGAAGAACGGGTCATTAGGATTTCTACCTGCATGGAGTTTACTGTTATAAACAGGAGTTGCAATGTTGATACACCCAAAATCATCAGCCAATGAATCGACTGAATTATTTAAGAAAGGTACGCCTGGCTTTAAGTAGTTCCAATCCACTCCATTGCTTGAAATAGCAAGTTCTGTACGTTGTTTCATTTCTATATCCGGATAGCCTTCCACTCCATACATTGTAACCAGCCCAAACCAGATATCATCATCAAAGCCCGGCAGTCGGAAAGGTTGCATACCGTAAGGTTCCCACTGCTGGGTAGAATAATCGAGAATAACATTAAAGTCCAGATTCTTTGTTGCAATCTGTTCTCCAACCTCAGTGATGGTACTTCTACGGTAGCGCTTTCTTGGGTCAGTTGTAAAAGGCAACGTCTCTCCCTCTTTCAAGGCCGAACGACGAGAATTGACACGCGAAGTGAAATAGTACTTTCCATTATGTTGTAACCAATTCATGTGTGTGTCTGCATTGATGTTACGGAAAGTAAACACCGACTGTTCCTGCAAACGGTCATTTTTCATGTCATAGAATGCAGACAGAATACCTTCATCCGTAAAGCTTCTGTCTGCCTCATACGCACCCAGATACTTGTATTGAAACTCACGTTGTGGCATGTAAATCAGCTTCATCGGCTTATCCGATGAACCATCATCGTAGATACCCAGACTTTCAATATCCACAGCCACAAGGTTGGTGTTCTGGAAGCCTTCCTGATAGGTGGATGATATCTTTTCATCCGAGGTAGTACCATTGGGATTATACCAATACAACCCGGCATTCGGTCTCTCCCAAGAGGTAAAATTATTGGTTGTATTGGTAAAGGCCATTACTCCCACTTTGGAAGGTGGTGTCGGAGAGAAAATGATAAAGCTGGAAAAGTAAACCGAGATGTTTCCCTCAGAATCCACCAATGCATTGGGCATACCATTCTCCAAGCGTTCTTCCCACGGATATTTCTGAGGGTCAGGGGCTAGCAAATGGGCACCATTGTTGTACTTTTGGGGAGGTTTGATATACACATCCCCGGTCTGATAAGAAAATAAAACAGGATTTACTGCAGAATAGTGTCTATCCTGAGCCACTAAGCAGAGTGGCACAGCCATAAACAGAAGTAGTAAAAGCTGTTTCATAAGCGTTTGGATTTAAAAGTTTATAGTAACTCATGTCTACATAGTAATTTTATTCAGTAATCAAAGTTTGGAAGGTGGAAGCCGGTAGACCGAAACGGTTCACCAGATTGGCGCGAGTATAAGGCTGCCAGCCATAGCGAACAGAGGTAGGACTCTTGACCTGTTCACTCCATACCTTTATTATATTCTCTTCCATAACAGCATGGGCCGGATGGTACAAACCATCGTCTCCGGCCACTTCAAACGTGCGTATCGCTTTGCCATCCGAAGTGGTCAGGCCATCAGCATAGTCGAATGTGAGATAAGCTGCTCCGGCCTTAAATGTTACGTTTCGATAGAGTGGCCCGGAGGGGCACTGTGCCTGCTTTCCATAGGTCTTATGCAAAGCCCAATAGGCCAGTCGCTCGCCAACCTCCTGTTTGCGCCTTGGGTGTACATCCAAGGAGTCACCTACGTCAGAACAGACCGCCATTCCTGTATGACTGACGTGTTGCATCAACCGACGTTGGCTATCTCGGAACCAGCACCATGAGGGTCTATCCATGCTTGAAAGCTGAACATAATAGAAAGGCATCTCACTATTCTTCCAGCTCTTCCGCCAGCCCTCCACCAATAGTTTGAACAGTTTCTCATGAGCTTCCACGTTATGGGCATTAGACTCTCCCTGATACCAAATCACACCTTGCACGGCAAAGTGTTGTATCGGCCGGATAGCTGTTTCATACAGATAAAAAGGCTCATAAGGATGGCGTTGCAGAGGGTTATCGGTATGCTTGAGGTTGTCAATGGCACGTTCACGCACCCATTTCTGGATGAAGTCGTTCTTTGTCCAGTTACGCATCACGGCGGGAAAGTGTTCCTCCAGCGTCTCCCGTTCCACCCATGCCTCAATGGGTGAACCACCAAGAGCGTTACATATCAGTCCGACAGGCACTTGCAGACTATCAGCCAACATCTTCCCAAAGTAGTAAGCAATGGCAGAGAACTCCTTTACCGACTCCGGAGTGCAATTTTCCCAAACCGTCTCCTTAAAGTATTCCAAGTTGTTGATGGAGTCCAGCACCGATTCCGTCCACCCGTCACGAGGGAATTTCCATCGCGGACACATGTTGTAAAGACGTATATCTGAGCGGTTTGCCTGCGGAATGTCGCGCATTGCCGTTGCTGCTTTCTGCATTACCCATTCCATGTTGGACTGACCGGAACATAGCCAAACTTCTCCTACCAGCACATTCTTGAACGAAACCTTCTCTTTGTCGGAAGCGATGGTCAAGGTATAAGGACCACCGGCCTCCAACGGAGGCAAGGTAGCACTCCATTTTCCATTGGCCGTTACCACCGTTTTAGTATGATGCTTACCTATTGAAACTTTTATTGTGCTGCCAGCATTAGCCTTGCCGGAGATTGTCAACGGTCGGTTACGTTGCAGCACCATATTGTCTGTGTAGATGCCCGAAAGCTGCAACCCTCCTACATTTCCTGTAATGCCCTCATATACCACTCTTGCCAGCACTTCTGCACCGGCAGCATTGGGGTGCAGTCCGTCGGGAAAGAAGACCGGCCGGTCAAGCAACGGTTCATAGAAATCTATCAGTTGAACATCGGCATGGCGGGCAACACACTCTATGGCATTCTGAATCTCAAAGAACCAGCTTCTGGTGCCCGAGTCGAAGCGAGTATGTCGGTTTGATATGGGACTCATCCTGGCAATCAATACCTTACAGCTTGGGTTTACCTCACGAAAAGAATTTATCAAAGCATGATAGTCACCGACGAAGTCATCCCGATAGTTCGGCCAATTTCTTGGGTCGGTGTCATTGATTCCCAAGTGGATAACGACAATGTCACCTGCAAAGGCTAAGGCGTCCTGATACTCCTTTTGCTGAATATAGGGTTTGTGTCCCCTTCGCAACAGGGTAGCCCCCGATTTACCAAAGTTTCCTACCACATAGCCCTCACCTAACAACTCTTGCAAGCGAGAGGGATAAGCCTCGGTTTCTCGATTTTCCAACTTCAGACCATAGGTTATACTGTTTCCCACACAGGCAACCTTGACCTGTGCAGACATCAGTAACGTGCAGTAGCACAACAGCGTAAGAGAAAGTAAACGTTTCATGTGTCAGTAAAGTTATAGCCGCTCTAAGACGGTAGTTATCAACTTCTCGATAGCCCCTTTGTAATTGGTGTTTGCCTCTTTGGCATACCGGTTAGCCACCACCATGCAGACCGTCATGGCTCGATGTCCCAGCAGACGGGCCAGCCCGGCCAGTGCCGAGCCTTCCATCTCAAAGTTGGTGATGCGGTAACCGTTGTACTCAAAAGCAGCTATCTTTGCGTTCTGATTCGGGTCGGCCAGCGGTATGCGTAACTCCCTGCCCTGAGGGCCAAAGAAGCCACCTGCCGTTACTGTCACCCCACGAACCATATCGTTCCCGGCAATGCGATCCAGCAGTTCCTTGTTGCCGTCAATTACATAAGGTGCCGGTGAACAGATGTTTCCCTGCCATCCCATGTGCTTAAGAAAGGCCTGCTCAAACTCTAAGTCACAGACATCATTCCGGCCGGCATAGAAATTAAGCAACCCATCCAGTCCGATGGACTTCTCCGAGCAGACAAATGTTCCTACAGGGGTGTAGGACTGTAAGCCCCCACAAGTGCCAATGCGCACTATTTCCAGACTGCGCAGTTGCGGTTTCTCGGTACGTGTCCGGAAATCTATATTAGCCAGGGCATCCAACTCATTCATCACAATATCAATATTATCGCACCCGATTCCGGTAGATACCACACTGATTCTCTTGCCTTTATATACGCCAGTGATGGTTTTAAACTCCCGGCTCTCCACCTCGCACTCTCGGATGTCGAAGAATGAAGCCACTACCGACACCCTGCCGGGGTCACCTACCAATATCACTTTGTCGGCCAGTTGTTCCGGCTTTACATGCAGATGGAATACAGAACCATCGTCGTTGATAATCAATTCAGAAGAGGGAAATATTTTACTCATAACATTATTGGATTATTATTTACAAAACGAATTATACAGTTTACTACATGCTTTCCTGAAGGAGAGAAAACGGAGAGCCGGAGGTTCAGAGAATGGAGGGGAAGAATTACTGCCTGCGCAACCTTCAGCCCGACCCTCGGCGACCTAAGCCCTGACCATCGGCGACCTTCGACCCGACCCTCGGCGACCTTCGACACACCCCCTCCAGATACTCCGGAAGAAGGAGTTCTGAGAGCAAAGGAAAAGTTTCGCTGCTCCCCGAAAGCGGCATACCACATTTAAGGATAAAAAAAGAAGCATGCAGTAATTTAGCCTTACAGAAGACTGCATCACCACATGCTTCGGAGAAACAGAAGTATTATTTTACGTCTACACCACTTGCATGAAGTCCCGGGCCTCCACCGGCAGTATATCCACGGCTCTCACCCGTTTCCCACGGAGAAATCCAGAAGGCATACAAGTCGCCATTAGTCAGGTAGAACTTCACTCGGATGTTCTTTCCGGCCAGCTCGGCCAGGTCTTTCTTGTTCTTCCAAGTAATCAGCTGCTTGGTACTGTTGGCTTTCTTCATCACCACACACTCTTTCTTGGTGAAGCCCGGAATGGGGGTTCCCGACTCATCCAGGATTTCCACAGCCAGGGCAGCCTTCTTGTTGCGTACATCGGCATTGACGAATAGGTACTTACCGTCGAATGAGAGTTTTTCGGTGGTCAGATAGCCCTCTGCCTTACCTGCCTGCATGGAAACAAATCCATCTCGACGCAGTGTTGCCAAGCCGGTGGAAGTGTGGCTATCCCACATGATTTCACTCAGTCTGCGGCCACTGGCATAGAAATAGAGAGAGTCGCCTATGATAAGAGGGGTGCCGTTGATGGACTGCATGTTACCCCAGTTCCATGCACCCTCGGTCTCGTTCACGTTCATGAAAGGTTGATGCGTGGGGCGGGAGTAGTGGAAACCATCGCGGCTATAGCCTAATGAGATGACATTTCTCTTTTGGATGCCCTCCTTTGCGCATACCCGATTCTCCGGTCCTGCCCATGCACTGTAGAGTCCCAGCATCACACTTTCGTAAGGAATGGCATCAAAATTATAGATACCGGGTTCCACCTCGGGGTACTTCTCATGGCGAAGTTCTTTATCGTCCGGTGCAAACCAGAATACCACATGCTTGTCGTCGGCATCTTCACGAATGCGATGTGAAAGACTTACCAACATCTCTGGGTCAGCATGTTCAATGTAAAAACGGGAGCGGCTGGAAACCGGTGTACCACCACGCATACTCAACGCCCACTTCTTGGTGAAGGGATTGTAGAAAGCAGTTGTACGGTCGCCCTGGTCACCCGACTGTGCCACACCTCTGCTCCAGTGAATGCCATCGGCAGAGTACTTCAACACCACCTGCCAACGACGGTCACCTTTTCGGCGTTCTACATTAAATAATTTCCAACGCTTAGCAGGGTCTGTCTCTTCTCTATCCAGCCACACGGTTGCAGCATCGCGATTGCAAGTATCCACAATGTTGGTTCCGGGGACAATATCCAGATTTACCTTCTTCCAGACCTTGCCATCTTCTGATTCAGCATAGCAGGTATAGAAGGTTTGGTTCTCGTGGCTATGAATCTTGCCGGCACCGGCCAGATACCACATGCGGTATTTACCCAACTGTTCGTCATACCAGATGCCATCACTGAAAGGTGCAGCATAGAGAGCACCTTGGATGGTTTTCTCCCACTCCTTGTCCGGCTCGAGTACCGGATTCCCCGCATAGAAATTAGGGGTATGGTAAACCGGTTGCAGGTTAGTCTCAGAAATCAGATAGTTATCTACAAAGAGCTGGCGACCGGTATTTACCGGAATCACAGTCGGCTTATTATCCAAATAAGGTACCGGCATCTCGGCACGGACAGTAGGCTCCGGACGGCGAGGTGGCCACTGTTCCGGCAAAGTGATACCGTTGTGCAGGGTTTGTGCCATCAGGCATGCCGAGCACCCAAAGAAGAAGATGTTTGCAATGGTTCTTTTCATATATAGTTAGTGTTTAAAGAGAGGGAGCGGAAAGTCTCCCTCTCAGATTATCTTTTTTAGTTCCAACCGGGGTTATTGCTTGTAATATAAGGATTGCCTTCTACTTCGTCAATCGGGATAGGCAGCCACTCGTCGCGACCTTCCTGGAATCCGAGGTAAGCAGATACATTGTACTGTTTGAAGTAAGGATCAGCAGCTGTGAGTTCAGCAAAACGATCGGCCACTTTACCCCAACGGAGCAAATCGTAGAAGCGGTGTCCCTCTTGGGTAAGTTCAAGAATACGCTCGTTTTCAATAATATCCATATCAACTGATTCATAAGGAGGCAGGTTTACACTGGCACGGGCACGTACTTCATTGACTGCTTCGGTAGGAGTCAACTTACCTTTTGTACCACCGGAAAGAACAGCCTCAGCATACATCAGAAGCACGTCGGCATAGCGTACATAAGGATAGTTCAAACCATTGGCACGGAGGTTACCCATCCACATACCGTCACCCGGGTTCTTGGTAGGCAATGTCCAGTCGATACCTTTCTTACATGCAGACTTGTAGTTTCCTGCCTGAGCGGTAACAATGGCAAAACCTTTTGTTACAGTACCATCGGCATTTTCCTTCACATAGTATTCATCGAAACGTTTTCCGTCATAGCAACGTACCTCGTCACCCTCTTTAGGATTGATTTCTGGGGCAGTATCGTCAAATACCAATGTACCAAACATACGGGAGTCGGTCTTACCGTTAGCATCCACAGAGGCTACAAATGTATCGTACACCCATTGGTGAATAACGTGAGCATTCTGAGAAATAGGAGAAGGAGGCTGATTGCCACGTGGGTCTCTCCATACACCACTGTTAGTCAAGCCGGGGTTAAAATTGGTATTTACCGGATCACCAACAAACTGGAACTCAAAGATAGACTCATCGTTGTTCTCGGTTGCCACTTGGAAATTGTCGCTATACTCATCAACCAATCGGTAGGCACCATGGTTGCCACGAATGATTTCGTCGAAAGCAGCTGCAGCTTCATTATAATAGGTAGTTGTAGATTCACCATAATGTTTCTCTATACCACTGCGGTAGAGGTATGACTTACCCAACATGGCAGCTGCAGAAGCACTGGTTACACGGCCGAGATTGTCACCTGTCCAGAAATCCTTACCCGGCAACAATTCTTTTGCCTTCTTGAAGTCTTCGATGATAAAATTCCAAGTATCTTCCGGGGCAGACTGTGGTTTATAGTCCTTAGAAGACTTAGGGAATGACTGCATCAACGGAATGTTGCGGAAGTTCAAGAAGAGGAAGAAGTGAGAGAAACCTCTCAGGAAGTAAGCCTCACCCAAATAGGCATTACGCAACTTCTCGTTGGCAAAGTCTGCATTCGGAATAACCTCTATCATCTGGCATGCCTGTGATGCAGCTGTATAGAACAACTGATAAGGCTGTACAATGGTGTACCAAGAGGAATTCAATGAAGCACAATATTGACCGGGTACTCCATAATCTGTTCTATCGCTACTTTCATCACCACGATTTGCCATCAGACGAGATGCGGACACACCCATTGCACGCGGAGTAGACATGTAGGAGTAGATACCAAGAATACCTTTATTTACATTCTCAGGAGTTGTATAGAATGAATTTACATCCTGTTGATTCGGATTTACCGCAAGTTCATCAAACACGTCATTACAAGAAGCTAATGACAAACCTACCACCGCCAATGCTGCTAATATTTTACTATATCTTTTCATTGTCGTATCAATTTAGAAAGTTAAATTAAAGCCGAAATTGTAAGTTCTGGAGTTAATACTGGGAGCAGTTTGGTAAAGACCATCTACACCGCGGTCAAACAACGTATTGTTACTTACTTCGGGGTCATACAGAGGATAGCTGGTTATGGTGAACAGATTCTGTACACCGGCAAACAGACGAGCCGATTCAATGAAGCCAATCTTTCTCAGCATCTTCTTGTCGAATGTGTAACCAATCTGCAAATTCTTGCAACGGAAGTAAGAACCATCTTCAATGTAGAATGTACTCGGCAGAGAGTTTCCTCCGTTAAAGTTGTCAACTTGAGCTTTGGGCAGAGAAGCGTCTGTGTTGGAAGAAGTCCATGAGTTCAAAGCATCAGTCAGCTTGTTGTTATCCGGGTTGAAGTAGAATTGGTATTTAGCTGCCGCAAAGATATCGTTTCCATGTGTACCTTGGAAGAATGCTGTCAAATCCCAGTTCTTATAACCTACATTGACATTCAAACCATAGGTGAAATCCGGTGTCGGATTACCAATCACCTGCTTGTCAGCCTCACCAATATCAGATGCCGGTTTGGCTGTTCCATCAGCTGCCTGGAACAAGAAGTTACCTTCATCGTTGATACCCATTACTTTATAGCCCCAGAATGTACCAATAGGTAAGCCCGGTTGAGTGATAGTCGGACGGTCGTTGAACTTAGAAGACATGCCGCTACCTCTAATGGGCTGTACACCTTCACCCAGTTTACGTACCTTATTGTCGATGAATGAGATGTTACCTTGTACATCAAGACTCCAATCATTCCAATGCTTACGATAACCCAACGTAAATTCAAAGCCCTTGTTTTCAACAGAAGCTGTATTGTAATAAGGAACAGGACCATCATTGATAACAACTGTCTGACCGGAAGAGGGAAGTGCCTCTAGTGGAGCCAACAAATCATTGTTACGACGCATGAACCATTCGGCTGTAAATGTCAATGAATTATCCAAGAATCCCATTTCAATACCTACATTGGAAGAAACTGCTGTTTCCCATGTCAAGTCTTGCTGAGCCAAACGGGTAACATAACCATATTGACGCTTGTCGTTGAAGATAGTCGGTACAGGACCGTAAGCCAATGCCAGGAATGAATAAGGATCAATAAAATTGGCACCCAACTCACCATAACTTGCACGAATCTTCAGTTTAGACATCCAAGGAATATCAAAGAACTCTTCTTGATGTACATTCCAACCTGCAGATACAGAGGGGAAGTAACCTACTCTATGACCGTCTGCAAACTTAGAAGACTTATCACTACGGATGCTTAAAGACAACAGATACTTATCTTGATAGTCATAGTTCAAACGGGCAAAGAATGAGAGCAGTGCTGAATTTAGCTCGTTAGAACCGATTGTTCCAGCACCATTATAGGTAGTAATGGAAGGGGAGCCCAAATCGTTTACGCCAGAATCTATTGACATGGAACGATAATATTCACGCATCCAGCTGGTACCCAACAATACGTCGAATGTATGACCTTTGAAGGTTCCATTGTAAGTAATCAAATTATCAATAGTATAGTTAAAGCTTTCGGCTCTTGATTCAGACAAAGAGGTGTAAGGTTGACTGAAACGAGAATCGGGTGATCCATCTTCTGCCCAATAAGAAGCATAGGCCGGAGTATGGGTGTAACCGTGGGTATTCAAATAGTTACCCGCCAAATTTAATTTGTATTTAATGCCTTTCCAAATGTCAACTCCAATACCTAAACTACCCATAATGTCTGTCTTCTTGGTATAGTTATCTCTAGCATACATAGCTGCCAAAGGATTGGTCATATTTGTGTTGGTAATAGAATAACCAGCCTCATAAGGAGTTGATACATAACGACCCAGTTCATCTGTTACCGGTAATGTGGGGATAACGATAGATCTGCTTGTCGGTGGAGATTGTTTACTGGTATGAGCCAGTGACAAGTTCTCGGTTATAGAGAAACGACCTTTCTTGTATGATCCATTGATGCGAGCGTTATATTTCTCAAAATCAGACTGAATTACAATTCCTTCTTGCTTGGCATAACCCACACTGGTACTGAAAGTGGAGTTTTCACCACCACCGGAAATAGAGGCACTCAAGTTCCACATTGCAGCATTCTGATAGTAAATGTCTTGCCAATCGGTACTTTGATTAGGATTAGTCGGGTTTACGTTTTGTGAAGCACGATCATAACCACTGTTATCAGCCAACATATTAGCAAAGCTTCTCCATTGCTCAGCATTCATGAAATCAAGCATCTTTGAAGGTGTCTGATAAGAGAATGCTCCATTGATTTCCACAACGGTCTTACCAGCCTTACCTGATTTGGTAGTAACAAGAACCACACCGTTTGCTGCACGCGAACCGTAGATGGCAGCAGCAGAACCATCTTTCAAAATCTCAATAGATTCAATATCTGTAGGATTCAAAGAATTGATTCCATTGTTACTCACTGCACCATCAATAATATAGAGAGGTTCAGTTGATCCAAATGTACCGGCACCACGAATCAAGATGCTGACATCACCACCGGCTTCGCCACCGTTTTGCAAAACTTCAACACCCGGAGTACGACCAATCAATGCAGAAGCGACATTGGTAGTTACCTGTTTTACAATCTCTTTACTGGAAACTGAAGCTACCGAAGCAGTCAAACTGGATTTCTTCTGAACACCGTAACCTACTACTACAACTTCTTCCAATAGCTCTGTATCTTCGGAAAGGGTTACATCGACTACACTTCTGTTACCAACAGCTACTTCTTGGCTCTGATAACCCATGTAGCTGAATACCAATGTTGCACCAGGAGATACTTGCAGGGAGTATTCTCCGTTCATATTTGTTATGACACCATTGTCGGTTCCTTTTTCTTGAACCGCAGCACCAATAACAGTTTCGCCTTGGGTATCTGTTACAACACCCTTTACCAGTTTCTGTTGTGCCATGGCCACTGTGGCAAAGCACATACAAACTAAAATAAGCAGATATTTTCTCATAAGGGAAAAATATTAAGGATGGATATTAAGTATTTCTTCACAAAGTGCATGGCAACGAATCAACATGCGGGGAATATGGAAAGGTCCTTTAAATAGGTTGCCTTTGGCGGGTTGAGCCACCGTTCCATCGCGATGGAGATAGCCGTACCACTCGCCATATTCACGGTCGGGGAAGTGGGCGTAGGTCCAATCGGATACTTGCTTATGCAGATGAAGGTAGCTCTCGTCGCGTGTAGCCTGATAGGCATAGAGGGTAGCGATGATGGCTTCGGTCTGCGGCCACCAGAACTTCATGTCCTGTGAATAGTCCTGAGGAGGGAAGTTGCGGCAATCACGGAAGTTGATGATACCACCGTATTGCTTGTCCCAGCCCCATTCCCATGACCAGTCGAGAATCTGAAGTGCCATATTGGTCAGTGTCTTGTCCCACTGACGGTATTTGGCCTCTTCGAGAATGAACCAGGAGGTTTCGATGCAGTGACCGGGATTGATGACACGTCCGTTGCAGGTGTCAATCAGCTCGCCATGAGGACCTACAGTTTCGAGCAAGGCTTTCAACTCCGGATGGATAAAGTAGCGTTGCAGAAGCTCTATCGACTTATCAATTTGTGCATCAAGTATGGGGTCGGAGATTGCGGCCCGAATGCGGGAAGCAGTATTGATAAGTATCATGGTGATGGAGTGACCCTGTGCCTGGAAAGTGGGAAGGTACTTGGGTTCCAACACGCCCGGAGTTGACAGGAATGCCAGAATGTTCCGGAAGAGACGCAGAGCTTTCTCAGCATACTCATGATTGCCCGAGGCAATGGAGTATTCGGACATGGCTATTGCCGCAAAACATTCGGAAAAAAGGTAACGACGCTTACGCAGTGGGGTACCGTCGGCTTTTACCTCAAAGAACATGCGACCGTCGGTATCGAAGCAGTGCTTCTCGATGAAGTCGACACAACTCTTGGAGGCTGCCAGCCAATCGGGATTTTTCTCTATCAGATTGTAAGCATAGGCTGCCACGAAACCGAAGCGACCTTGAAACCAAACTGACTTAGTAGTATCCATCAGACGTCCTTCCCGATCGAGGCAGGTGTAGACTCCCCCATGTACGGGGTCGAGTCCGTGCTTCAACCAGAACGGCATGATGTCGCTTACCAGTTCCTGTTTATAGGATGCGGCGTAATTTTTTAAATAATCTGTCGCATTCATTGTTATAACGTTTTTGAATTCTTGCGTTTAATAAAACTATCAATTATCAACTATCAATTATCAACTATCAACTGTCAACTATCAACTGTCAACTATCAGCTATCAACTATCAACTATCAACCGTCAACTATCAAAACTTATTGCAGCGGCTGAAGAAACCGATAGCTTCGAGTTCTTGTTTCATACGTGTTTCTTCTTCGTCGGTCATATTCTGGAAGGGAGTACGATTCTTACCCAGATCGAGACCAATAAGTTTCATGATACGCTTGCCACCTACAATGTTTCCACGGAAGTGACAGATAACGTTGATGACTTCTTGGGAGAAGTTCTGACGTTCGCGGGCTGACTCGAGATTACCGGCTTTCCAGTCTTCGATGATGCCTACCAGTTCACGGCCGTTGTAGTTGGTGGTTCCACCAATACCTCCTTGTGCACCGCCCATAGCGAGTGAGGGAAGGATGGTTTCGTCTTGACCGTGGAGCATATCGTACTTACCGTTCTTATAGAGGCGGCACTGATTGTACTCATAGATGCTCTCGAAGGTGTACTTGATACCGGCGAAGTTAGGTACACGACCATCTACTGCTTCGAGCAACTTCACCATGGGGAGGAATGCACCGTTGAAGGCGGGAATGTGGTAGTAGTAGAAGGGAAGGTTTGGAGCACCGGCAGCAATCTCTTCGATGTATTTTACCAACTCTTCGATACGACCAATTTTCGGGAAGGGGGGAGCCATAGCACCAATTCCCCAAGCACCAATCTTCTGTGCATGTTCGGCCAGCATACGGCTGCTCTTTACACAACAACTGCCTACGTGAACAATCACTTTGAAGCCTTCGGGAGCGGCAGCCATCCAAGCTTCAGCCAGTTTCATACGTTCTTCTTCTGTCAGCATGTAGCCTTCGCCGGAAGAACCATTGATAAACACACCCTGAAGTCCGTTTTTATGCAGCATGTTGGCATAAGCGGGAATGGGTTCGTAATTCACCTCACCGTTTTCGTAGAAGGGGGTGAAGGGGGCGTCAATTAAACCGAGAATTTTTTCCATAGAGAACTATTTTTTAATTATGAGTTATGAATTTTGAATTATGAGTTATGAGTTTTGAATTATGAATTATGAATTATAAGTTATGAATTTTGAATTATGAGTTATGAATTTTGAATTATGAG
>JAGATY010000016.1 GCA_017621035.1 Bacteroides sp.
CATAAATCATAAATCATAAATGGATAACAAAACATTATATACCATCATCGTCCACTCGGAGAACTTCGCCGGTGTGCTCAATCAGGTGACAGCCGTCTTTACCCGTCGGCAGATAAACATCGAGAGCCTGAATGTGTCGGCCAGCTCTATCAAGGGTGTACACAAGTACACCATCACCGCCTGGACGGATAAAGACACTGTAGAGAAACTGGTAAAACAAATCGAAAAGAAGATTGACGTCCTACAAGCACACTACTTCACCGACGAGGAGATTTACCAGCACGAGATTGCCCTCTACAAACTCAAGACTCCTGCGCTGGAGGAGAAGCCGGAGATTTCTAAAATCATCCGTAAGCACCACGCACGCATTGTGGAGGTGAACTCCACCTTCTCCATCGTCGAGAAGAACGGTATGAGCGAAGAGATTACTCACCTCTATGAACTGTTGCGCGAGCAAGACTGTGTGCTTCAGTTCGTTCGCTCCGGTCGTGTGGCCATCACCACCAGCTGCATCGAGCGTGTGAATGAATTCCTGGCCGAGCGGGAGGCAAAGTATAACATGTAGCAATCAACGTATGGACAACAGCAACAAAATAGGAACTTACAACTTTGTGGCCGAACCGTTTCATGTAGACTTTACCGGTCACCTCACGATGGGCGTATTGGGAAACCACCTGCTGAACTGTGCCGGTTTTCATGCCAGTGAACGAGGCTTTGGCATAGCCCACGTCAATGAAGATAACTACACTTGGGTACTCTCTCGTTTGGCCATCGAGCTGGACGACCTGCCTGCTCAGTATGAACCTTTCAGCATCAATACCTGGGTGGAGAATGTCTACCGTCTGTTTACCGACCGTAACTTCGAGCTGGTGAACAAAGATGGAAAGAGCATTGGCTATGCCCGCTCCGTATGGGCCATGATTAGCATGCAGAGCCGCAAACCCGCCGACTTGCTCGGATTGCATGGAGGCAGCATTGTGGACTACGTTTGCGACAAGCCCTGTCCCATTGAGAAGCCCGGGCGCATCAAGGTAAGCAGTGACCAGCCGGCCGACGTCATTACCGCCAAGTATAGCGACATCGACATCAACGGCCACGTGAACAGCATCCGTTACATCGAACACATCCTAGACCTCTTCCCCATCGACAAGTTCAAAGAGCAACGCATCCGCCGCTTCGAGATGGCCTACATTGCCGAGAGTTACTACGGCGATACACTCTCTATCTACAAGGAGGAGAAGGAAGCCGGATGTTTCGACATCGAAGTCCGTAAAAACGAGGGCGAGGTTGTTTGTCGTTCCAAGATACAGTTTGTACCCAATCCTTCAGAATAAGTAAATACAAATAGTAATAACAACGCTGTCGGCTCGGTTGCATTAGCACTCCGTAGCTCGTAGCTAAAAACTAAAATTAACAATGGCACAATTAAATTTTGGCGGCGTCATTGAAAATGTAATGACCCGCGAAGAGTTTCCCTTGGAGAAAGCTCGTGAGATTTTGAAAGATGAAACAATCGCAGTAATCGGATACGGTGTGCAAGGTCCCGGACAAGCTTGCAACCTGCGCGACAATGGCTTCAACGTTATCGTTGGTCAGCGTCAGGGCAAGACCTTCGAAAAGGCCATTGCCGACGGATGGGTTCCCGGCGAAACACTGTTCAGCATCGAAGAGGCTGCACAAAAAGGTACCATCGTAATGTGTCTGCTCTCCGACGCAGCCGTTATGAGCGTATGGCCTACCCTGAAGCAGTACCTTACCCCCGGCAAGGCACTCTACTTCTCACACGGTTTTGCCATCACTTGGAACGACCGCACCGGTGTGGTTCCTCCTGCTGACATCGACGTTATCATGGTGGCTCCCAAAGGCTCAGGTACTTCACTGCGTACCATGTTCCTCGAAGGCCGTGGCCTGAACTCATCTTACGCAGTCTACCAAGATGCTACCGGCAAGGCACTCGACCGCACTCTGGCACTGGGTATCGGTATTGGCTCAGGTTACCTGTTCGAGACTACTTTCGTGCGCGAAGCTACTTCAGACCTCACCGGCGAGCGTGGCTCACTGATGGGTGCCATCCAGGGTCTTTTGTTGGCACAGTACGAAGTGTTGCGTGAGAACGGACATACTCCTTCAGAAGCCTTCAACGAAACAGTGGAAGAGTTGACACAGTCACTCATGCCTCTCTTTGCCAAGAACGGTATGGACTGGATGTACGCCAACTGCTCAACAACTGCTCAGCGCGGTGCGTTGGACTGGATGACTCCTTTCCACGATGCTATCAAGCCTGTAGTACAGAAACTGTACGCCAGTGTGAAGTGTGGTAACGAAGCACAAATCTCCATCGACAGCAACTCTAAACCCGACTATCGTGAGAAGTTGGAAGAAGAGTTGAAAGCCCTGCGCGAGAGCGAAATGTGGCAAACTGCCGTAACTGTTCGCAAGCTTCGTCCCGAAAACAACTAATCGAACATCAAGCCATTGATGCAGGCGGCTCCCTCGTGGGGTCGCCTTTTTTTGTGCCGTTCAAACACACTTCAGAGCAGTCAGAAACCTCCCTATTTCTGCTACTAGTAAGTCGTTTGCTCCCCACTTGTGTCGAGTTTACTCCACACTTGTGTCCAGCGTGCTCCACACTTGTGTCCAGTTTGCTCCGCACTTGTGTGGAACAAAGCCGGTTTTAGGTGGGATAAAAACCACGGTTTTACTGGTTTCTGCCACCTCCGTCGGCTTCATCTTTCGCGAAATCGAATAAATCTCTTACCTTTGCGGAACAGATAACCAAAGAATCTAGGTATGAAACTCAGTAACAGACTACGAATGGCAGCTGCGTGCGCCCTGGCTGCCGTTACCACCCTTCAGGCGCAGAACACGGTAGACCTCAACGCACAACGTAAAGAGTCGCAAGTTGTCACGCAGATTCCCGGTCACAAGCTGGACCACCAGGGAATCATCGTTAACCCCACTCCGCAACAGATGAGCATCCAAAGCGGGCAGAGTCTCGACATCAGTCGTGGCTTTCTGCTGAAGGACAAGCAGCAGTGCTTCTCCGGAGTGCTTGCCGGCCTGAATCAGCAGAAGAAGGGCGTGCCTCTGACCGTGGACTTCGGTACCAAACCGGCAGCCAAGCTGGGTGTGAAGTCTCTGTCCGGTGCCTATGCACTGACCGTAGATGCCAAGGGCGTGACGGTGGTGGGTTACGACGAAACGGGTGCCTTCTACGGTTTGCAGACGCTGCTCCAACTGTTGGAAAGCCCTGCCGTGGCCGAGGGACAGCTACCGCACCTCAGCATCAACGACTATCCTTCCATTGCCCGCCGTGGTGTGGTGGAGGGCTTCTATGGCAACCCTTGGTCACACAAGGTGCGCCTCTCGCTCATCGACTTCTATGGCAAGTTCAAACTCAATACCTACATCTTCGGTCCCAAGGATGACCCCTACCACAGCAGTCCGCACTGGCGCAAACCGTACCCTGCCGATGAGGCCGAGCAGATTAAGGAGCTGGTAGATGCCTGCCGTCGCAACCACGTAAACTTTGTGTGGGCTGTGCATCCGGGCAAGGACATTCGCTGGAACGATGAAGATTTTCACAACCTGGTAGGCAAGTTCGAGGCCATGTATGAAATGGGTGTGCGCTCGTTTGCCATCTTCTTCGACGACATCAGCGGCGAGGGTACCAATCCGGAGAAACAAGCTGCCCTGCTCAACCGACTGGTGGCAGAGTTCATCAACGTGAAGGGCGACGTCAGTCCCCTCATCTTCTGCCCCACGGACTATACCAAGTCGTGGGCCAATCCCACACCTCAAGGCAGTCTGCCCCTCTTCGGAAAGATACTGGACCCCTCCATCGCCATCTTCTGGACGGGTGATGCCGTTTGCAGCGATGTGACTAAGAGCACACTGGATTGGGTAAACTCCCGCATCCAGCGTCCCGCTTTCACCTGGTGGAACTATCCGGTGACCGACTACGTGCGTAACCTCTTGCTGCAAGGCCCCGTCTATGGCCTGGACACTTCGCTGAAAGAGGGCACCGACCTGAGTGGTTTTGTCAGCAATCCGATGGAACACGGCGAGGCCTCTAAGCTGGCTCTCTACTCAGTGGCCGACTACACCTGGAACATTGCCGCCTACAACCCGATGGACAGCTGGGAACGTGCCCTGGTTGAACTGGCCGGCAACGCAAGCAACAGCTACCGCACCTTTGCCATCCACTCAGGAGACACGGGAACGGGCTACCGCAGAGACGAATCGTGGACAACAGACACCCTCTCGCTCAACAACTATACCCAGGCACAGTACGATGCCCTCTATCAGGAGTTTGCCGCCATCGAACGGGTGGCCAACGACATGGAACAACACTGCGACAACGCTCCGCTGATGAGTGAGTTGCGTCCCTGGCTGACCGAGTTCTCCCAACTGGGTACCCGTGGCCGCAAGACGCTGGAGATTATGAAGCTGTTCCAAAGTGATGACCTTGCTGCCTTCTGGGAAGCCTTCGCCACCAACCTGATGAGCAAGGAAGAGAAGGCAGCCTTCGAGGCACACAGCTCCGGTACCATGAAGCTGCAACCCTTCTACGAGACAACAATGGATCGCATGCTGGTAGCCTTCTACAAACGACTGACCGGCGTAACACCCGTGATTCCGCAACCGGTGGGCAGCTATTCCACGCTGCGCAAGCCGGCCGCCAAGCTGATGTTTGATGATGACGATGTCACTTTCTACACCTCCTCCCGCAGTCAGAAGACTGACCATTGGGTGGGCGTAGACCTGAATCGTGTGCAACCGTTGACCGAGGTGACCATCTTGCAGGGACGCAACTCGGTGGACGATGTGGATTACTTTGACCGCGCCATTGTGGAGTACTCTGCCGACGGAAACGAGTGGACTGCTCTGACCGATACCCTGGAGAAACAATACGTCATCCGCTGGGAAGGTTCCGGCATCGAGGCACGCTTTGTCAGACTGCGCAAGCTGGAGTCGAAGAAACGCAACTGGCTGGCCATCCGCACCTTTGCCGCCAATCCGGTTCGAGCCGAGAAGTTGGGTTTTGCCGTTGAGGCTGCCGACGTGGAGAAAGCTCTGGCTGCCTTCGACAAGCATCCCGGCACCTCTTATAAAATCAGTGGAAGTCTGGCCTTCGACGTTCCGCAGGGTAAGGAGTGTGTTACGCTGCTCACTCGCCCCTCGGCAATTCC
Organism: Bacteroides sp.; assembly: GCA_017621035.1. Classification (GTDB taxonomy): domain Bacteria; phylum Bacteroidota; class Bacteroidia; order Bacteroidales; family Bacteroidaceae; genus Bacteroides. Next base: position 5,193 of record JAGATY010000016.1, read on the forward strand.
CATGACCATCAAAACTCTTGCTGCCGATGGTCGTGTGTTGTCTGTGACTACCACCACTGCCGCTTTCTGCCCCATACCGTTGACGCCGGCTACCAAGCGGATTGTGATTGAGGGTGGAAGAGAGCTGTTTGAAGCTGCCTTCTAAAAATAATCGACCGATGCTGTAGTTTTCCGCACCTTTGTTGCGTCTAACGTACAAAAAACAGTTCCCAAAGAAGAGAATAGAAGCATGAAAGCATTGGAAAACGAATTTGCGCAAATCGTCAAACAACACCGCAGCACCATCTATACGGTCTGCTACATGTTCTCAAAAGATGCCGACGAGGTGGCTGACCTCTTTCAGGAGAGTCTGGTCAACCTGTGAAGAGGGTTCGCCAACTTTCGCCACGAGAGTGACCCTAAAACCTGGATTTACCGCGTCAGCCTGAACACCTGCATCTCCATTGAGCGGAAACGGCAGTCGACCCGACAAACCGTTCCGCTGAGCATGGAGATAAACCTGTTTGAAGACAACGATGCTGACACGCGACAGATACAGCTGTTGCGTGAACGCATCACTCGTCTGGCTCCTTTCGACCGTGCCATCGTCTTGCTCTGGCTGGAGAATCTCTCCTACGAGGAGATTGGTGCCATTGTGGGCATCACGCCCAAGAATGTCTCCGTCCGCCTTTTCCGCATCAAGGAACAGTTGAAAAGAATGTCGAATCAATAATGTTTGAACGGTATGGAAAACTACATCGAATCGAAAGAGTTGCAGGAGATGAAACAGCAAATCTCTCTGCTAAAAGATAAACTGGAACAACAAACCATTGTAAACGACCGCATGGTGCGCCGTGCCATGAAACAAGGTGTGTCGGGTCTTAACCGCATGGGGCGCTTAGCCATGCTGATGTGCTACCTCTGCGCCGTGCCCTGTGCCTGCGTCTTCCACGAGAACGGGCTGAGCCTCTGGTTCTCAGCTTTCACCGTCGTAATGCACCTGTTCAGCGGCATGATGACCTGGTACTACCATCGCGACTTGTGGCGTACCGACCCCTCGGAGACCGACCTTGTGACGCTTGCCTCCATCGTCTCTCGCCTGAAACAGAGCTACGTTGGTTGGTTGCGGATAGCCATCCCGATGATTCTCTTCTGGGCTGTCTGGATGATGACAGAGGCCCTCCTCCGCCTGGAGGCTCAACCGCTGCTGAAAGCCTTCATTCCCGGTACATTCTTCGGACTGATTCTCGGTGGTTTCATCGGTAATCGTCGTCGCCAACGTGTCATCCGCCAGGCAGAAGAGGTGCTGAAGCAAATTGAGGAACTGAAACGGGGGGAGGAGTAAGCCATGACGACCCTTATCCTCCTCATCACCCTCTTCGAAACCCTCCTTGCCCTGCTATTGCTCTGAGGAATGAAGAAACAGAAAAGTGGATGTGCCTAAAGCAATTTATTGCATTTTAGGCGCATCCACTTGATTCATAATATGGTTAGAGTTTCCTTAATTCACTCTTATTGTTTGGTAGATGAATAGAACAGCTTTCCCACTCTGTCGATATGGGCACCGATGGCTGTTCCTTTTTGTTTGTTGTAGTCCAGTACATCCACCTTGTAAAGCAATCCCAAGTCTTCAATTTGTATGGCTACATCCATCAACTGGTTATAGGTTATTCCCACACCATCTGCTGCCAAATCTATGTCTGAGCCACTATGATAGGTGCCTTTGGCTCTGGAACCAAAGATAAATACCCGCTCGATATTAGCATATTTCCTGAATACCTTTCGGATGTCTTCTATTACTGCATCACTTAATCCGTACATCAGAAGTTCTCCTTTGCTGCAGCTTCCTTTTTGGCTTGTAATACATCTAACAGCCTACTAAGTAAGATGGAATACTCGTTGTATATGTTGGAGACTATTTCATTGGCATCCCCTTCGTTGTAAGTGTGTGAAGTGGTGATTCTTGCCTTGGCCATTCTTCTCCAACCGTCGTGGTTCTCTATCAAACCGTTTTCGAAGGCCAGTTGCAGGGTAGAATGGGGACCCGTCTGAAACTGAAAACCCAAATATTGCAGATAGTCTTGCAGAACCTTCCAAGCCAGCTCAAATGTATATTCAAACCGCTGGATGAGGCCTTCTTTTTCTAACTCAGACAGTCCGTACATGTCTCGTCTCGATTCTGTTATTTCCAAAACTCGGTTACAGGCTTTGGTATAACTGTCTAATCTTTGTATCCAACGAATGTCTTTATCCATAGTGCTTATCTTTTTTGCAAAAGAACAAAGAAAAAAACAATTATCCTAAGAGTCTGTTTTGATTTTCTTTCCAAAAGTTATTTTCAGCTTCTTTGAAGTTCCTTTTCAGCCTCTTTTCCTCTTCTTTCTCGTCACATAGCCCGCTATGCTCCTTGAAAGAAAAGAAAAATATCCTCGAAAAGCCTACTTAAAAGAAAGCAGAAATAAAATCAAAACAGACTCTAATCATGTTTTCATTTATTGCGGATATTCGTCTCTTGCATCAGGCTGATAACCTTCACTTTGGGAACTTTTTGCTATTTTTGCGTCATGAAAAAGACTCTCGGCATACTTCTTCTGCTGGTTGTAACGGCCATGGGACTGCGGGCGCAGGATTCCATTACGGGACGAGTGCCCCTGGTGGAACGCTTCTTCCGGCTGCTGGCCAAGTCGAACGCAGACACAGCTTATGCGGTACGCCATCCTTATCGCTTCAGCATCAAGCCTAAGTTGGGAACTTCATTCAATACCTATCACTTTGCCTATGCACCGGCCGAGGGACAGCAGACACAACGCTATACGCTGGTGAGCGACCCGCTCTTTAAGTTGGGTGTGAACGTCTCTTACCGATACCTCACCGTGGGCTTGCAGAAGAATGTCAGTCACCTATTTGACAAGATGCGCAGCGATGACATGGAGTACACGCTGAGTGCCAGCGGACGAAAGTTTGGGGGCGACATAGTCTACAGCGTCTCCTCGCGCTACACACTGACCGACGACCGTAACCGAGACTGGAAGGAAGAACTAAACTGCTTCTCCTCCAAGCGTTTGCAGGCCAACGGCTACTTTGTTTTCAACCACCGCCGTTTCTCCTATCCCGCCGCCTTTACACAGAGCTATCGGCAGAAGCGAAGCTGCGGCAGTGTGGTCATCGGCCTCTCTTACAACTATGAGGAACTGGAACTGGATGTGGATGCTCTGCCGGAAAAGGTAACTGATTACATCGGTGCGCCAGAATATGCACGTCGGCTCATGGTGAGCCACTTCAATGTGAATGGTGGGTATGCTTACAACTGGGTAATCTCCCGCCGCTGGATGGTGCACGGTACTGTGTTGCCCACCATCTCCCTCTTCAAGAAGAGCCGACTGGAGTATGCCGACCGCACCGAAAAACTGAATGTGGATAAAGTGAACTTGGGATGCATCTTTCGCTTCAGCGTGCTGTGGGATTGCAACGCTCGCTTTGGTGGTATGACGGCCGTGATGACGCTCAACAATCCCAGTCGCCGTCCGGTGGAGATTGCAGACCTCTACGTCAGAACCCGCCTCTTCTATGGCTTCCGCTTCTGAGGCTTTTCAAACACAGTGATAAAAAACAGGGGAACAAAATTCTTCATTCCCCTTTCTTTATTTACTCAATCGGGAACCAAATAAATACCGCCACGTCCCACAACGCATGCGAGAGGATGATGGCACCGAATCGCTGCGGAAAGAATCGGTAGAGCAAGCCCCATGCTGCGCCGGCCACCAGTGCCGCCATGGTAAGCATGAAGTTAAAGGAACCGGCGTGCACCAGTGCATAGATGAGGGTGGTGACGATGCAGCCCAGGTTTGCATTCCAGTGTTCGGATAGCTTGCGCTGCACGTAGCCACGCCAGTAGATTTCTTCCGCCGGTCCGATGAGAAACAGCATCAGGGCTGTCAAGAGCCAGGGTGATTCGCCGGCTTTCATGCCGTAGATGGTGTCTACCTGCGGACGGGCAAAGTCGAACATCCAAGAGGAAATCTTGTCGCCCAGCCAGAACACGCCCCACAGAGCGACGGCAATGGCGATGCCCAGCAATATGTTACTTGTATTCAGCTTTACTGCTTTGTACCAGCCGGGGTTGAAGCAGGTAGAGAGCGTGGAGAGTGTTACAGCCGAGGCCGTCATCATCCACCAGAAGTTGACGTGCGGAGCTGTCCAAGGTGAGAACATTACAGTCCAGAGGACAAAAGCCAAAAGAATGGTAAAAGAGAGTCGCTTCATAGGTCAGACAATCAGGGCTGCAATAACCAGTCCGACGGTCAGCAGCAGGTTAAAGACTAATTGAAGTTTGGCACTCAACTCGTCTAGTCCGGCGATTACACCACAGCCCTCTTTCTGTGAACGTAAGGCCAACTTGCAGTTACTCAATGACATCGGTAGCGATAGCACAACCAGCATCGTCCACCAGGGTAGCACACCCACGGCTGCACAGATGGGAACGATGAGGTAGGGTAACAGCACTTCGGCCAAATAGAGGCATACAGAAGTAGTGTGTCCCAGATTCATGGCCAGCGTACGAATGCCGGCTCTGTGGTCGGTCGCCACGTCGCGTGTGTTGTTGGCATGCAGGATGGAGACGGTAATCAATCCGCTGGAGAGCGTCACCAACAAAGCCTCTGCCGAGAATCCTCCCGTGGCCACGAAGCAGGTTCCCAAAGTAGGCAACAAGGCGTAGGTGAGTAAAATGTCTACGTCTCCCCACGCCCGATACTTCAGGGCTGGATAGAGTAGCGTGCCGACTGCTCCTGCCGCACCGATGGCCAACAGCTCCCAACCCGTGCGCCAAGCCAGTGCCAAGCCTCCCGCCACGGCCACAATGAGCAATCCCATTGCCAGGCGGAAAATCTCCTTCGGAGCAAACATTCCGTCGGTCAGGAACTTGGCACCAAATGTATCTTTAGCATCCACCTTGTACTTGAAGTCGAAGTAGTCACTCCACGTGTTTCCGGCTGCATGAAACACCACGATGTTCAGTAGTGCCCACACGCCATTTACCCAGTTCACCTCCTGACCGTTCCACAACAGGTAGGCCAACGTTACCGCCACCGGCATGGCCGAAGCGGGAAAAGACCACGGTCGTGTGGCCGTAAACCATTGCTTGAAAGTATGCTTTCCCATAACCTCTTTTCTCAGAATGTTTAAGGACCTTAAGGGCATAGGAGTCCTTAAGGTCCTTAGTGGTTTTACTTAGATAGACAGTGCTCGTAGCACGTTCACCAGTTCGCGTTGGATGGGCTTGTCGTTCTTGATAGCCTTGGTGAAGGGCACGTGGACAATCTCATCGTGTTCGATTCCAATCATGATGTTGCGCTGTCCGTCCATGATGGCGTCGATGGCAGCAGCTCCCAGTCGGCTGGCCAGGATACGGTCGTGAGCCGTGGGGCTTCCACCGCGCTGCAGGTGACCCAGAATGGTGACGCGCACGTCGTATTGCGGGTATTCATTCTTCACACGCTCGGCATAGTGCATGGCACCACCGGTCAGTTCGCTTTCGGCCACGAGGACGATGCTACTGTTCTTCGACTTGCGGAAACCGTTCTTGATGAAGTCTTCCAACTGGTCTACCTCGGTGCTAAACTCGGGAATGATGGCTGCCTCGGCTCCTGAGGCGATGGCTCCGTTCAGGGCGAGGAAACCGGCATCGCGACCCATTACTTCCACAAAGAAGAGACGCTCGTGCGAGGTGGCTGTGTCGCGAATCTTGTCCACAGCGTCCAGTATGGTGTTCAGAGCAGTGTCGTAGCCAATGGTTGTGTCTGTGCCGTAGAGGTCGTTGTCGATGGTTCCGGGCAAGCCGATGCAGGGCACGTCAAACTCTTGTGCAAAGATGCGCGCACCCGTCAGCGAGCCGTCGCCGCCGATGACTACCAAGGCATCGATACCCTCTTTCTTCATGTTGTCGTATGCTAGCTGACGGCCTTCGGGTGTCTGGAACTCCTTGCAGCGTGCAGTCTTCAGAATGGTGCCGCCCAGCTGGATGATGTTGCTGACGTTCTGGCTCTTGAACTCCTTGATTTCACCGGTTACCAGACCCTTGTAGCCTCGGTATATACCTTTTACTTGCAGTCCGTTATAGATGGCTGTGCGCGTTACGGCGCGGATGGCTGCATTCATGCCCGGGGCATCTCCTCCGGAGGTCAGAATGCCGATACATTTGATCGCTCCCATAATATTCTTCAGTTTTTAGTTATTTCTGGCGGCAAAGATAACAAAAATGCCCTCCCGCCGGTTGCTTATTTCCATTAAAATAGTGTTTCTATTGTCGCACACGTTGGCTTATAGCGCTTGGCGAATGGCTTGACTGACGGCCTCCATCAGCCACTTGGGTGTGGAGGTTGCCCCACAGATGCCGATGGAGGTGGCGCGGTGCAGTAGGGTGGTGTCTATCTCGTCGGGACTGTCGATGAGGTGTGAGTTGGGGTTTACCTTTAAGCATTCGGTGAAGAGCATCTTGCCGTTGGAGCTTTTCTTACCGCTGACAAAGAAGATGAGGTCGTGTCCGGCGGCAAACTTCCGGATGTTGGGAATGCGGTTGGCCACCTGCCTGCAGATGGTGTCGAAGCTTTGGAAGGTGGTGTGCGCGGGCTTGTGTTGCTGGATGTAATCTATCACCTCACGGAAGCCGTCGAGCGACTTGGTGGTCTGCGAGTAGAGGCGGATGTCTTTGTTGAGGTCTAGGTGACGTGCCTCCTCCAGACTCTCCACCACGATGGCTTTCCCTTCGGTCTGTCCCACCAGCCCTAGCACTTCGGCGTGCCCGTTCTTGCCGTAAATGACGATTTGCTTCTCTCCGCCGTCGCCCTCCTCCTGATACTCCTGTTTGATGCGTTTCTGCAGACGGAGCACCACGGGACAGGTAGCATCGATGATTTCTATGTTGTTGCGCCGGGCTGTTTCATAGGTTTCGGGCGGCTCTCCATGGGCACGGAGCAGCACCTTGGCGTCGCGTAAAGCATTGAACTGCTCGTGGTTGATGGTGATGAGACCCATCTCTTTCAGTCGCTCCACCTCACGGCTGTTGTGCACAATGTCGCCCAGGCAGTAGAGTGTTCCACCCTGCGCCAGCACCTCTTCCGCCTTGTTGATGGCTGTTACCACCCCGAAGCAGAAGCCGGAGCCTTCGTCTATTTCTACTTTTGTCATAGTGAGATTGCTTGAACTGTTCTCTAAATCTTCCCAATTTTCTCTCCTTATCCTCCTCCTGTCACCTCCGTTTCTATAGGAACGGCCTTGGTACGGCGTTGGTACGGCCTTGATACGGCGTTGGTATAGGGAGGGTATTTCTACCGGTTGATTACTCGGTTGAATTGCTCCATCAGCCACTGCTTCTGCTCGGCAATGGTCAGCAGACTGTTGTCCAGCAGAAGAGCATCTTCGGCTTGGCGCAAAGGACTGACGGCACGGGTCTGGTCTATGTGGTCGCGCTGCTTCACGTTCTCCAGAATCTCCTCTAGGCTGGCTTCTTCGCCCTTAGCCTTCAGTTCGTCGTACCGGCGCTGGGCACGTATCTCGGGACTGGCAGTGACGAATATCTTCAGTTCGGCATCAGGGAAGACGGTGGTGCCTATGTCGCGGCCATCCATCACTACACCCTTGTCTTTGCCCATCTCTTGCTGACGTTTCACCAGTGCCTCGCGCACAAAGGGTAGGGCAGCAATGGGGCTGACACGGTTGGATACCTCCATAGTGCGGATGCGGTCTTCCACGCATATGTCGTTCAGATAGGTGTCCGGTCGTCCGGTTTCAGGATTCAGACGAAAGGAGATGCAGATGTTGGGCATCTCTGCCTGCAACTTCTCAACATCAATCTTCTCTCCTTGAAAAATGTCGTTTTCGAGGGCATAGAGTGTTACGGCACGATACATGGCACCGGTATCTACATAAATATAGCCCACTTCGCGAGCCAGGTCTTTGGCCATGGTGCTCTTCCCGCAGGAGGAGAAGCCGTCGATGGCGATGGTTATTTTCTTCATTTCAGTAATATGTTTGTTTCAATAATCATTATAAGGCATATGCCAAGTTGAGCAAGAGTGACGAAGCACTGATGTGCTGCTTGAGATAAGCTGCATCAATCTTCAGTCGCTTGATGTGTACTCCGGCTCCGGCAGTGAAGCCTGCCCAGTGGCTGCTTCCGGCTACCTCCATCTCGTCTCCCCGTCGGAAGTTGTAACCAACGGCCAGGTAGATGTTGTCTGTCGGCAGAAAGTCTACTCCAACTGCCATGTGATTCAACAGTTTACGCCCGAAGTTGTTGGCAGAGGTGTCTGCATCGCTCCAACGGGTGAGGTCGTGCAGAGTGAGTGACAGCCGGAAAGGTGCATGTGAAAGTCCTTTGCTGAACCCCATCTGTAACTCGGCTGGTAGTTTCTCATGCCTCTCTTCAAAAGATTTCAGCTGGCCGCCCAGATTCTTACCGACAATGGAAGCTGAAAAATCACTCTCCTCGCGATAGTAATTCAGCCCCAAATCGATGCCAATGGCCACAGAACTGTAGCTGTCGTAATGCGAGTAGATGAGATTGGCTCGCACACCTCCACTCCAGAAATCACTTAAAGCATAGGCGTAGATGCCGGAGAGGGAGATGTCTTTGGCCGAGAAAGTTCCTAAGGTGACGTTCTCTGCCGTAGTCTCTTTCATCTTGCCATAGTCGATGTATTGTGCGGCAACTGCCCAGTTACCGCGTTGTCCGGCGGTACGGGTAAAGGCAGCTCCGGCAACATTTACACCTTTTATATAATACATGTAATTCAGCAAAAGACTCTTGTCGCTGACGCACGAGAGCAATGCCGGATTGTGAATGGAAAGAGACAGGTCGTCTTCTATGATGGATATATTCTCGCCCCCCAATGCCGCACCATGTGCAGAAGACGGAAGTTGCAGGAAATGGAAAGCACTTCCCTCTTTCTGAGCTTGAGAATAAGAGGAAATCAAGAGAAATACGAACGCAAAATAGACTCTTTTCAACATTTCGATTATTTTTCTTGCCAAAGATACGGTATTTTTAAAATATCTCCCTACTTTTGTGGCACAAAAGAGTGTATCAACTTCTAAAGGTTTAAAAAAACAAAAAAGCATTCTTTGGAGTGTGAAAAAAAATAGTTGATTGCAATCGAACGGGAAAAATGCACTATATTTGCCCCAAATGAGAAACACTAAAATTTAATATTATAAATTATGGAAATTAAAAAATCGCCTAAAGCGGACTTACAGAACAAGAAATCAACTTGGTTGCTTGTGGGTTATGTCTTAGCCCTTTCTGTCATGTTTGTCGCCTTTGAATGGTCGAAGCGTGATGTGAAAATTGACATGAGTCAAGCAGTTTCTGATGTGTTCTTTGAGGAGGAAATCATTCCTATCACAGAACAACCTGAACAAGTAGCTCCTCCCCCTCCCGAGGCACCGGCAGCTATGGAAAACTTGACCATTGTAGATGATGATGCTGATATTGAAGAAACTGCTATCGTTTCTACCGAAGAAACCGGTCAGGCTGTTGAAATCAAGTATGTAGCTCCTACAGTAGAAGAAGAAGAACCGGAAGAGGCAGAAATCTTCGAAATTGTAGAGACGATGCCGGAATTTGCAAACGGTGGTATGGTTGGTTTGATGCAGTACTTGTCTAAGAACATCAAATATCCTCCTATCGCTCAGGAAAATGGTACTCAAGGCCGTGTTTCTGTACAATTCGTTGTAAACAAGGACGGTAGTATTGTTGACGCAAAGGTTATCCGTGGTGTAGACCCCTACTTGGATAAGGAAGCTCTCCGCGTGATTATGGGTATGCCGAAGTGGAAACCGGGTGAACAACGTGGTAAACCGGTACGCGTGAAGTATACAGTGCCTGTAATGTTCAGATTGCAGTAATTATAGTACAAAGAAATGAAAGAGGCTGCTTTGGCAGCCTCTTTTTTTAATAATCTTTTCATCTCTCCCTTTTTTGATATGTTTACAGCTCCCGAACTTCTGGAAAAGTTGAATGCTTATTTGGCTGACGCACAATTCAGTCGTGCTCCCCTCCATCTCTATGAACCTATTTCTTATGTTTTGTCCATGGGGGGCAAGAGACTTCGTCCCGTTTTGATGCTGATGGCTTATAACCTTTACAAGGATGATGTTGATACCATCTTGAATCAAGCTGTCGGAATAGAGATTTACCATAATCATACTTTATTGCATGATGATTTAATGGATCGGGCAAAACGTCGTCGGGGACATGAAACGGTTCATGAGAAGTGGGATGATAACACAGCCATTCTTTCGGGAGATGCCATGCTGTTACTAGCCTATCGCTATATGCTGCAATGTCCGGAACAGTATCGCTCAGAAGTACAGAACCTGTTTACGGAAACAGCTATTGAGATTTGTGAAGGACAACAAATGGATATGGACTTTGAAAAGCGATTGGATGTTACCGCAGAAGAGTATCTGGAGATGATTCGCCTGAAGACATCAGTCTTGTTGGCGACCAGTCTGAAGATTGGAGCCTTGCTGGGTGGTGCTTCTGTAGAAGATGCTGAAAGTTTGTATGCTTTTGGACAGAATCTGGGACTGGCGTTTCAGTTGAAAGATGATTTGCTGGATGTCTATGGCGACCCTGCTGTTTTTGGAAAGAATATTGGTGGCGACATCTTGTGTAACAAAAAGACATATTTGCTGATTAAGGCTTTGGAACTTGCTGCCGGAGCACAACAGGATGAATTGAAGAGATGGTTGTTGGCGACTGAGTTCTCTTCACAGGAAAAAATAGCAGGAGTTACTGCTATATATAATAAGGTGGGGGTAAAGGAACTTTGCGAGCAGAAGATTTCAGAGTACAGCGCATGTGCCGTGGAAAATCTTTCTGCAGTACAAATGCCGGATAATCGGAAGAAGGCTTTGCTGGATTTGGTCTATTCATTAGTTGCTAGAGAAGCTTGATAAAATAGAGAAGAGATGCCGTACAGAAGACTACCCAATACTGACCAAGCAAGAATACGTGCATTGAAGGCTGTGCTTGAACGGGCAGACAGACAACAGACGTATGATTTGGCTGTTTCATTCAAAAGTTTGATGGAAACACGCAATTTCCTGGTGAAATTTGAAGCGGCCCAAGCATATTATGCAGAGTGCTATGCACGTCAGGCAAAAGCAGCCCCCAAACATCAGGGGAATGTTAAGATGGCGCGTTTGTATGTATCTCATTTTATTCAAGTGTTGAATTTGGCTGTCATCCGGAACGAGATTCGCTCTTCTTATAAAGAGTTGTATGGCTTGGATGTTGCGAGCAATGTTGTGCCGGACTTGTCTTCTGAATCAAGTTTGCTGGAGTGGGGAAGAAAAGTTATTGAAGGCGAAAACAGAAGAACTTCTCAAGGCGGAATACCTATATATAATCCTACCATTGCCAAGGTAAAGGTGCATTATGACATCTTTAGAGAGAGCTATGAACGGCAGAAGAATCTTCAGGCTTTGACGAATCGTAGCTTGGAAGCATTGGCAGCCATGCGCGCCGAGGCTGATGGGCTGATTTTGAACATCTGGAATCAGATAGAACAAAAATTTTCGGATGTTACTCCTAATGAAAAACGACTGGATAAGTGTCGGGAATATGGGGTGGTTTACTATTACCGTACCGGTGAAAAGGCAAAGGAGGGAGTGAATGAGATTGGTTGATTCACATTCTCATTTGTACCTGGAGGAGTTTGATGCAGATTTGCCTCAGGTGATGGAACGTGCCCGAGCAGCATCGGTTACTCATATCTTCATGCCTAATATAGATAGTACAACCATTGCATCGATGCTGAAAGTTTGTGCAGATTATCCCTCATTTTGCTACCCCATGATTGGTTTGCATCCCACATCGGTAGGAGAGAATTATGAAGAGGAACTGAAAGTGGTGGCTGCTGAGTTGGCCTCACCCAATTCATATGTGGCAATTGGAGAAATCGGTCTGGATTTGTATTGGGATAAAACCTATGTGAAAGAACAACAGATTGTGTTGGATAGACAGATAAATTGGGCTTTGGAATATGACTTACCGGTAGTGCTTCATTGTCGCGAAGCGTTTGACTATATATTTAAGGTGTTGGAGCCTTATAAAAATACTGCTTTACGAGGCATTTTTCATAGTTTTACCGGAACACCGGAAGATGCTGTCCGCATTATGGAGTATGAAGGTTTTCTGATAGGGGTGAATGGAGTGGTAACCTTTAAAAAATCTGCTCTGCCGACTGTGTTGAAGACAATCCCATTGGAACGTCTGGTCCTGGAAACAGATTCTCCCTACTTGACTCCTGTCCCCAATAGGGGAAAAAGAAACGAAAGTGCGAATGTGAAAGATGTGTTGGCAAAGGTGGCGGAGGTTTATGGACTGGAGAAAGAAAATGTAGCGGAAGTAACTTCTCAGAATGCTTTAAAAGTGTTTGGAATGCTCAAATAGCCTTTCTGAGATTATAAAGTTTATTAAATTTGTGAGATTCTTTAAGAATAGTTGAGATAAAAAGAGCAGGTGAACGAAAAAAAGAATACATTTGTAGCTGAAATCATGGGCGGGTTATAAATAATTTGTAAATTGCGCCCGATTTCAGAGTGAGAACTCTCTGGAGAGATGCTCGAGTGGTTGAAGAGGCACGCCTGGAAAGCGTGTATACCCCTAAAGGGTATCGGGGGTTCGAATCCCCCTCTCTCCGCAAGTTGAACTTGAATTAAGAGAAATAAACATAATACTAATTAATTAATTAATCTTAAAATTTAGACACACAATGAAAAAGTTATTTGCAATTGTTGCTGTGATGGGAGCCTTGACATTTGGCTCAATTCAATTAGCTCAGGCTCAAGATGCTCCTGCTGCTGAACAAACTGAACAAGCTGCTCCCGCAGCTGAAGAGGCAGCTCCGGCTGTAGAAGAAGCTGCTGCAGAAGCACCTGCTGCAGAAGAAGTTGAAGGTGGTATCCACAAGACTCTTAAAATCAAGTTTATTGAAGGTGACGCTGCTTTCATGTCTTTGCCTGCTATCGCATTGGTTATCGGTTTGGCTTTCTGTATTGAACGTATCATTTACTTGAGCTTGGCTGAAATCAACACTAAGAAGTTCGTTGAATCTATCGAAGCTGCTTTGGAAAAAGGCGACGTAGAAGGTGCTAAGAACATTGCTCGTAACACTCGTGGTCCTGTTGCTTCTATCTACTATCAAGGTTTGATGCGTCTGGATCAAGGTATCGACGTAGTAGAAAAGTCAGTTGTATCTTACGGTGGTGTACAAGCCGGTTACCTGGAAAAGGGCTGCTCTTGGATTACTCTGTTTATTGCATTGGCTCCGTCACTCGGATTTATCGGTACTGTAGTAGGTATGGTTATGGCGTTCGATAAGATCCAACAAGTAGGTGATATCTCTCCGACAGTTGTTGCCGGTGGTATGAAGGTGGCTTTGATTACTACTATCTTCGGTTTGATCGTTGCTATTGTACTGCAGATTTTCTACAACTACATCCTTTCTAAGATTGAAGCTTTGACAAGTGAAATGGAAGACACTTCTGTTACACTGTTGGATTTGGTTATCAAGTATGATTTGAAGTACAAGAAATAATAGTAAAGTAAGATAATTATGAAGTCATATAAAATTTCGTACTATGTACTGTACGTTATGTTCGCTGCTATTATAGCAGTACTGGCTCTCTTCTTCATGGGAGGAGATGCTCAGGGTGACGCAGTACTCCCGCTGGATCCTAGCATCTGGCAGCCGGCTCAAACTGACACATTGCTTTATTTGATGTACATCTTGGGTGCTGTTGCTATCCTTGTTACATTGATTGCAGGTGTTGTTAAGTTTGGTGCTTCTTTGAAAGAAAATCCTGTTGCTGCATTGAAATCATTGAGTGGTTTGATTCTGCTGGTTGCAGTATTTGTAATCACTTGGGTTATGGGTAGTGATGAGGTTTTGAATATCACTGGTTATGAAGGTACACAAAACGTTCCTTTCTGGTTGAAAGCAACAGACATGTTCCTTTATACAACTTACATCTTGACAGTTGGTACTTTGGTAGCTATGCTGTTTGGTGCAATCAAGAAGAAATTGTCTTAATCAATCAAGTCTGACTTGATTTAAAGAAGTAGAAAAATGGCAAAAAAGAAAAGAGAAGTTCCTGAAGTGAACAGTAGTTCTACTGCGGATATTGCGTTCTTGTTGCTTATCTTCTTCTTGGTTACCACTTCTATGGACACTGACCGTGGTTTGGCAAGACGTTTGCCGCCTCCGCCGGAACCCAATCAGAAGATTGATGACATGAAGTTGAAGGAACGTAACGTATTGACCGTCTTCTTGAATATGAATGACCAACTTATGTGTGGTGATGACTATGTAGAAGTCGATGAGATACGCGCAAAAGCAAAAGAATTCGTGAAGAATGAGGCTAACGATGATCATATGCCTGAAAAGCACCTTGTTAATGTGCCTTTCTTCGGTGATATGATGGTTACTGAAAAACACGTTATCTCTTTGCGTTGCGACCGTGGTTCTTCTTACAAAGAATATCTTGCAGTTCAGAACGAGTTGGTTGCTGCATATAATGAATTACGTGACGAAGCTGCTCAAGCTAAGTGGGGTAAGAATTATGTGGATTTGAGCGATGACCAACAAGATGCGATTCGTAAAATTTATCCTCAGAATATCTCTGAGGCAGAACCTAAAAAGTACGGAGAGAAGAAATAATGGGAAAATTTAATAAAACCGGTAAGAAAGGTATGCCTGCGCTGAACACGGCATCTCTGCCTGACCTTATCTTCTCTTTGTTGTTCTTCTTTATGATTGTAACAACAATGCGTGAAGTAACTTTGAAGGTTGAGTTTAGAGTTCCGCAAGCTACTGAATTGGAAAAATTGGAGAAGAAGTCATTGGTGACTTTCATCTACGTAGGTAAGCCTACAGCTGAGTTCCGTAAGAAACTTGGTAATGAAAGCCGTATCCAGTTGAATGACGCTTTCGCTGAGGTTGCTGAAATCCAAGACTACATTATTGGTGAACGTGCCAGTATGAAGGAAGAAGATCAGCCCCAGATGACAGTTTCTTTGAAGGTTGACCAAGACACGAAGATGGGTATCGTAACAGATATCAAAGAAGCGCTTCGTAAGGCTTATGCATTGAAGATTAACTATTCTGCCGCACCGCGTCAGTAATTGTTGACTGCTTATAAGAAAAAGGCTGTTTGAGTTTTCAAACGGCCTTTTTTTGTATCCCTCTGTTCCTTTCTTATTGTAACTGCCCGAAAGAAACTGAATTTGCTCCTTGCAAGTGTGGAGTAAACTGGCCACAAGTGCGGAGTAAGCTGGACACAAGTGCGGAGTAAGCTGGATACAAGTGTGGAGCAAACTGGACGCAAGTGTGGAGTAAACTGGACACAAGTGCGGAGTAAACTGGACACAAGTGCGGAGCAAGCTGGCCACAAGTGTGGAGCAAGCTGGCCACAAGTGTGGAGTAAGCTGGCCACAAGTGTGGAGTAAGCTGGCCACAAGTGTGGAGCAAACTCGGTACAAGTGTGGAGTGAATGCTATTCAAACCTGAATTTTCCACCTGGTCTTTCAGACCATCTACCGAACTGGCGTTGTTTTAGCATCAGCTCCTCTATCGAGTTGGTGCCATTTTACCAGTGATGAGGTTTGATAGTTTTATGTATATTTGGCTCTTTATTGGGTTTGTACTATCTTTGCGGCCGAATTAGAAAACAAGCGTTTTGTAATCCTCATCGGAGGGTATTGCAACAATAGTTACAATGCTGGATAAGATGACTGGGTAAAACCAATCACTTATCCGGCATTTTTTTTGTTTAACACTGTTATGATAATGTAAAATGAAAAGAGATGCCATTGATTTTGAGAAAGAGAAAGTGTCAGTCTTGTTTAGAAAACTCTTGATTCCTACTCTGTTGGGAACCATCTCAATATCGGCTGTGACGGCCATTGACGGTATCTTTGTCGGCCACGGTGTGGGAGCCGATGGTGTGGCAGCTGTCAACTTTATTGTACCTGTTTATCAGATTATGTCAGGGCTTGGACTGATGATAGGTTCCGGTTGTTCGGTGGTGGCCTCCATCCATCTCTCCCGTCAAAACGTAAAGGTGGCTAGGCTTAATGTGACGCAGGCCATGCTCTCCGCCAGCCTTGTGACAGTGTTGCTCTGTCTGCTGATGTGGCTATTCCCGTATGTTACTGCCCGACTGCTCGGTGCATCGGACACACTCATGCCGCAGGTGGTAGACTACCTGATATGGATTACTCCCAGCTATCTTTTCGAGGTGTGGAGTCTGATAGGTTTGTTCATCATCCGCCTAGACGGTGCGCCACGCTATGCCATGTGGTGTAACATTGTTCCGGCATTGCTCAACGTGCTTTTCGACTGGCTCTTTATCTTCCCCCCTCGGCCTGGGCGTGAAGGGTGCTGCCATGGCTACCGCCCTTTGTCATTTGGCCGGAGGTACGATGGCGTTGTATTACCTGCTTTGCAAGGCCGGTACGCTTCGCCTTCTTCCGCTGAAGATGTCTCGTACCAGTCTGTTACTCACGCTCCGTAACATTGGCTACCAGTGCAAAGTGGGTTCATCCACCCTTCTGGGAGAGCTGACATTGGCGGTACTTATCTTTGTGGGCAATCTCACCTTTATGAAATACCTGGGCGATGCCGGTGTGGGAGCTTTCGGCATAGCCTGCTACTACATGCCCTTCTTTTTTATGGTGGGTAACGCCATTGCGCAGTCGGCACAACCCATTCTTAGCTACAACTATGGCATCTCCCGCTGGCGCGAGGTGCGTGAGGCACGTCGTCTGTTGTTCCTCACATCCTTGTGTATTGGGGCGTCGGTCGCCCTTTTGTTTGTTGGCATTCCCGACAAGTTGGTCGCCCTTTTTGTAGATATCGACAGCCTGGCCGGTCGGATAGCTGTCCACGGTTTCCCCTATTTTGCCACCGGTATCATCTTCTTCATCCTGAATGTTTCCGTCATCGGCTACTATCAGAGTGTTGAGCAGATTCGCCAAGCCACTTTGTTTGTCTTCCTGCGTGGTTGCATACTGTTGATACCCAGCTTCCTCCTGCTTCCTCGTCTGTTAGGTACCGAAGGAATTTGGCTCTCCATGCCGGTGACAGAGTTACTCACTACACTGGTTGTGCTCGCTCTGTTTCTGCGTACAAGAAGCAGTGCGAGAGCCTGATGCGACTACTCAATCCTGTGCACCGTCACATCCTCCACACTTTGCAGCTGGCGCATGAGGGTGCCTTCCGGTTTGTTTTCCCGTACCTTGATGACCATGGTGATGTAGTACAGCGGTTGTTCCCTGTCCGGCCGTTCCTCCATTTGGTAGGAGACAATGAGAAACTCCTTGCCCGTGAGCAGGGCTGTAAGCTGTGTGGGCGTTTCCCGTTTGGTGGTTGAGAACTCCACCACGAAGCTCCTCATACTGATTCTGCGGAAGATGTAACTCAGTGCCTCCAATCCGATGAGCGTCAGTACTGTAGCACAGATACCCAGGCCAAACATCCCTGCCCCTATGGCCAGTCCGATGCCCGATGTCACCCAGATGCCGGCCGCAGTGGTCAGTCCGCGTACAATCTGTTTGTTCAAGATGATGGTGCCTGCCCCGATGAAGCCGATGCCCGTCACTACCTGAGCCGCAATACGGCTGGGGTCTAGCCCCACGCCCTCTTCTCCCAGCACATCGTGGAATCCATGTTGCGACACAATCATGATGGCCGCACTACCCAGTGCTACCAAGAAGTGGGTGCGATATCCCGCCTCCTTCGCGCGGTACTCCCTCTCCACCCCAATCACAGCTCCCATTGCCCCGGCCAGAAACAGTCGCAGCGCAAATGCCAATGTCGTCTCCATAAGTTTTTTAGTTTCAAACGCACCGCTTGCCCTGCTTGTTCACTTAGAAGCTGATAACTCATAACTAATAACTTTTTTATTCTGCCGGCGGCAAACTCTGGAAGTGGCGAGTGCTCCAAACCTGAACGAGGTAGATGACGCTGATGAGAACGGCTACTTTGTAAGGGCCTACCAAGTCATCCGTACCAAACAAAAACTCGCTGCTACTCAGGATGATGAGCGGTGAGATGAATTGCCCCAGGTAGAGAGAAGCCGAGAGCAACGGCATGACGGTAGTGGCAGAGTTCTTTCCCCCTTTGATGGAGCCGATGGTCAGCAGATAGGGCACGCCGATACCGTTACCCAACCCAATGAAGGCAGAACCGATGAGCACCAGGGTGAAACCGTCGGCCGCAGCATAAAGAGCGTAACCCAAGATGAGTGCCAGGGGCGGGAAGTACTTGATGCTGTTGCGGAAAGTGTGCATCAGTCTTCCGAAAACCAGTCCTACGAAGAAGGCCAGCAAGTCCAGTGCCACCATCAGCACAGTGATAGTACCGGTATCAAACCCCAGTTTGCGGCTGGATATCATGGCAAAGTTGGTGGGGAAGACAAAGAAGACTATCGTCAACAGCAGCATTCCGAATACCGAGGGGTGAAACTTGAGCAGTTGTCGTGGTTCAAAGGCTTTGCCACGTTTGTTGGAGGAGCCTAATTGCTCGTTGGGCAGCCAGCGCAGAATCATCAGTAGGGCAATCAGCCCAAAGAGGTAGACCAAGAAGGCATAGTTCCAGTCGATGGAACCCAGAATGCCTGCCATTAGCGTGCCGACCACTCCGCCCATCTGGTTCATGGCAGCGGAGAGTCCCATCATCTTGGCCTGTTCCTCCGGTGGAAAGTAGTAGGCCAGCAGTCCGGTAGAGAGTGGCATGATAAGTCCCACACTGACACCCAGCAGGGCACGCATCACCAATATCAGTGGCAGGTTGTCGATGAAGAAGCATCCACTTCCGGCCAACACATAGATGAGCAGGCCGATGATGGCAATCGTCCGTGTCCGAAGCACTCGGCTGATGGGCAAGAAGCAGAGGTTTGTCAGGATGATGAAGAGTGCGGGCAGACTGATGATAAGTTGCACGGTCATGTCCGGCGCCCCGTTGAAGTGTTGTTTAATGATTCCCATGGCCGGCGCAATAGCTGCCGCTGCCATAACTGTGAGTAGCGACATGGAGAGGATAGTCGCTGTTACCATACGTGATACTTTAGTCATATTCTTTTTTCTTTTAGTTTGAACTGTTGGCATAAAAAATGCCCCGTCACGAAAATCAACTAGACTTACGTGACGGGGCACAACATGTTGCTTTTTTATCGGCGGCAAAGGTACAAAAAATTGTTCAATTACCTAATGCCTGTATGCTTTTCGGTGAAAATTGGTGTTACATATTCCGGTCTGCATTGTTTTTTCCCTTATCTTTGCGCAAACATTTTTTTCGCCATGAAACAGTATCTTGACCTTCTGAATCGTATCCTTACCGAGGGCACTCGGAAAGACGACCGTACCGGTACCGGAACCATCAGCGTCTTCGGCCACCAGATGCGTTTCCATCTTGAAGATGGTTTCCCCTGTTTGACAACCAAAAAACTACACTTGAAGTCTATCATCCACGAACTTTTATGGTTCTTGCAAGGAGATACCAATGTGAAGTATCTGCAAGACAACGGTGTACGCATTTGGAATGAGTGGGCCGACGAGCATGGAGAGTTAGGGCACATCTATGGTTATCAGTGGCGTTCGTGGCCGGATTATAAGGGTGGCTTCATCGACCAAATCAGTGAAGCCGTGGAGACCATCAAGAAGAATCCCGATTCCCGCCGCATCATTGTCAGCGCTTGGAACGTGGCAGACATCGAAAACATGAATCTTCCCCCTTGTCACGCCTTTTTCCAATTCTACGTGGCCGACGGAAAACTCAGCCTGCAACTCTATCAACGCAGTGCCGATACCTTCCTGGGTGTTCCCTTCAACATTGCCTCCTATGCCTTGCTGTTACAGATGATGGCACAAGTTACCGGACTGAAGGCGGGTGACTTTGTACATACGCTGGGCGATGCGCATATCTACCTCAACCACCTGGAACAGGTAAAGCTTCAGCTTTCCAGAGAGCCGCGTCCGTTGCCTCAGATGAAAATCAATCCTGATGTAAAGAACATCTTCGACTTTAAGTATGAGGACTTTGAACTGGTGAACTACGACCCGCATCCTCACATCAAGGGCGTGGTGTCAGTATAAAAGGTAAGTAATATGATTAGTATCATTGCAGCCATCGACCGCCGTGGCGCCATCGGCTTCGAGAACAAACTTCTCTTCTGGTTGCCCAACGATTTGAAGCGTTTCAAGGCACTGACCACGGGCAACACTATCATTATGGGGCGCAAAACGTTTGAGTCGCTGCCGAAAGGAGCCTTACCCAATCGTCGGAACATTGTGCTCTCTTCCAATCCCGCCACTGTTTGCCCGGGTGCCGAAGTGTTTGTCTCGTTGGAGGAAGCTTTGGCAGCTTGCCGTCCGCAGGAGCAGGTCTACATCATTGGCGGTGCAAGCGTCTACCGTCAGGCACTGCCCTTGGCCGATGAACTCTGTCTGACAGAGATTGATGCCGAAGCCCCGCAGGCCGACGCTTACTTCCCCACCATCGACCCCGCACTGTGGCAAGAAAAAAGCAGGGAAGTTCATCTGCCTGATGAGAAACATCCCTGCCCTTATGCTTTCGTTGATTACCTCCGTCGCTGACGCGAGGTAATTATTTTATTCTTCAGTCTCTTCCTTCTCCATCTTCTCCTCTTCCGCATGTGGGATAGGCATCTGACGGCTGAATGCTTCGTGGAATGAAATCAGTGTCTCTGTTCGTGCCAGTCCAAGCGGTTGTAACTTGTCGTGGATGATGCTCATCAAGTGCTGGTTGTTGCGTGCATACAGTTTGATGAACATGTCATACTTTCCGGTGGTGAAATGACACTCCACCACTTCCGGAATAGCTTCCAAAGCCTTGACTACGGCATCGAAAGTAGACGGTTCTTTCAAGAAGATGCCTATGTAGGCACATGTTTCGTAACCAATTCTCTCCGGGTCGAGCACATATTCAGCTCCTTTCAAAATACCGGCGTTAGTAAGTTTCTGCATACGCTGATGGATGGCGGCTCCCGAAACATTACAAGCTCGCGCCACTTCCAGGAAAGGTATGCGGGCATTTCCGGCAATCATTTTCAGTATTTGCTCGTCTAAAGCATCCAATAGATGGTGTCCCATTCGTTTCTGTTTTTATAGGTAAATAGATTGTAAGAGTGTGCCAAAACGCCTTTGTTTGTTACGCATTGTTTTTAACACAACTACACGCAAAGTTAGCCATTTCCCCAGGAATCCCAACAAACTGCTTGTTTTTTTAAGGAGATTTGCATAAAAACACGGAAAGGTACTATCTTTGTGGCAGGAAAACTTATATAACATGCTTCAGAAAATACTCTCTTTTTGTGCCGCTTTGGCACTGGCTTTGGCTGCGCAAGCACAGTCGTTTACCGATAACTTTGAGGAGAAGACCTTGCGGGTGGATTACATCTTCAGTGGCAACCGTGCGCAACAGTACATCTGTCTGGATGAACTCTCCTCGCTTCCCGGTTGGGCCGGACGTCGTCATCACTTGAACACCCTCCCGCTAAAGGGTAATGGTGAGGTGCTGATGCGTGATGCAGCCTCCGGCGATACGCTTTACATCACCTCTTTCTCCTCTCTTTTCCACGAGTGGTTAGAGACAGACGAGGCACAGATTACCACCCGAGGCTATGAAAACAGCTTCCTGCTGCCTTTTCCCCGTCGCGCTGTTGAGGTAGAAGTAACCCTCTTCGACTCCCGTCATCGTGCACGCACTGCCCTGAAGCATCGGGTAGATCCTGCCGATATCCTGATTCATGAGAAGGGACTCTCCCACATTACGCCCCACCGCTACCTGCACCAAGGCGGAACGCCGGAGCAATGCATCGACGTGGCCATCCTGGCCGAAGGATATACCGAGGCAGAGATGGAACGCTTCTATCAAGATGCGCAAGTGGCTTGCGAGGCACTCTTTGCACACGAACCCTTCGGCAGCATGAAGGAGCGTTTTAACCTGGTGGCCGTTGCCTCTGTTTCGGAGGAGAGTGGCGTGAGCATTCCCCGACTGAAACAGTGGAAGCGTACCGCCTTCAGTTCCCACTTCAGCACCTTCTACTCCGACCGTTACCTTACCACCGCCCGTGTGAAGGCGCTCCACAATGCGCTTGCCGGCATCCCTTACGAGCACATCATCGTGCTGGCTAACACCGACGAGTATGGTGGAGGCGGCATCTACAACTCCTACACACTTACTACGGCTCATCATCCCATGTTTCGTCCCGTGGTGGTTCACGAGTTCGGCCACAGCTTTGGTGGCCTGGCCGACGAGTATTTCTATGACAACGACGTCATGACCGATACCTACCCGCTGGACGTTGAACCGTGGGAACAGAACATCTCCACCCGTGTGGACTTTGCCTCCAAGTGGGAAGATATGCTTCCTGCCAACACACCTGTCCCCACGCCGGTAGCTCGAAGCCAAGAGTTTCCCGTGGGAGTTTACGAGGGTGGGGGCTATTCCGCCAAAGGCATTTACCGACCGGCCGACTACTGCCGTATGCGTATCAACGAGCATCCCGGTTTTTGTCCCGTTTGCCAACGTGCCTTGCAACGATTGATTGATTTTTATACAAAGGAATAGAAGAATATGCTTACCCTTCGCCCGATTACTACCGCCGACACGCGGCTGTACAACTACATGGAGCAACTCTTGCAGACCTCTTTCCCGCCCGAAGAGTACCGGCCGCTGGAAGAGTTGCGTCGGTTTACCGATGAGCATCCCGCTTTCTGCAATCAGCTGCTGATGGAGGGTGAGACTCCTGTCGGGTTGCTTACCTATTGGTACTTTTTCCACTTCTGCTACGTGGAACACTTTGCCATCGACCCACAGCTACGGGGTGGTGGCCGCGGTGCCGAAGCCCTCACCTTGCTGGCCGACCGTCTCTCCCGTCCGTTAGTGTTGGAGGTGGAGATGCCCGACACCGAACAGGCCATTCGTCGCATCGCTTTCTATCGCCGACAAGGCTTTCAACTATGGGAGACACCCTACTTCCAGCCTCCTTACCGCTCCGGCGACACTCCCTTACCTATGCAACTGATGGTGCGGGGAGCCTTGACCGAAGCATCCCACTTTGTCGAAGTCTGCCGCACTATCCATCGCCAAGTCTACTCCTATCCCTAAATAACAAACGCACCGAAGCGGTCCACCCTCATCCGCCTCGGTGCGTTCCGGCATTATAGCTACTCAATTAACACCTATATCTTTGTCATCTTTCCCATAAACAGAATGGTTCCGGTGCTCTTCTCCTTGATGAAGAAGAGGAAGGGACGGTTGACGTGAAAGTCTGTATAAGTGATTTCCTTTTCCCCGTCAGCCAAAAGTTCCATTTCGATGCTGGTAATGGCTGCGGCCTTTGTTCCGTATTCATCTACATCAATAAAAGTTCCTTGGTTCACCTCAGAGATAAACAAACTATTGTTGGAAATCTTACTGAAATCTGCATTAGCACTGAAAGCCTTTACCATACCCATGTCTTGTAGGGCATCATTCAATAAGAACTTCTGCTCAACTTTAAATTTAGGGAGTTCCAGACTGATGAGTGTGCTTTGTTTCTGTTCTTGACAACTGTTCCAAACCTCATCGCTCAGTCCGGCAATACATTCGTTTAGGGTTATTCCTGCTTTCGGAAGAATGATTGCCATGCTGAATGCCTTGTTTCCGAAAGGTACTTCCACCATTGCAAACGCATCGTTCTGAGCATAGGGAAGAGTGATGCTTTGTGACATCATCTGTACTTTAGACTTTTTTCCACTTTCTTCAGTGAAATCTGCAGCAATTGTCTTTTCTGCGGAGAACGGTTCTCTCCACGAACCATTAAAGTAAAGTGCATTCATCAGCAGTACTTTCAGGCTGGGAGATAACTGCTTGAAGTATTCCGGAATGCCTCCTTCTGTTTTCTCCGAACACCAACTGTTTAAGATGTCAATTGTTTGGCTGTCAGCAAAGTCTACGTTCTGTACTTCTGCATCGTAACTCTTCGTCAAAGCCTCTTTGTATGAATCCAAGATGGAGAAGCCGTTTTGCACCCACATGGAGTTTGCTGTGTGCACGGGCGCAGTGTTATCCAGCTCGGACAAGTACTTTACTAACTTTTGATTGTAACTATTAACCTCTTCGGTAGTGAAACCTTCAAAGCCCAGTAGTGCTAACATCTCCTCCAACGTCTCTGTTGCTGCACCGTTGGCTGCCATAGAGAGCGCATAAGTTGCACTAAGTGGCGAAACAACTAGCTGTTCTGTTTCTTCTTCGGGCAAAGTGTTGTTTACTGCTTGAAATAGTTTGAATGCAAAGCCTTTGTTCTGTTCATTGATGCTCTCTTCCGAACGTGTCAACGGAATGTCCTCACGTCTCTTAGGCTCCTCATACTTTAAAGTCACCTCTCCGTTCTCCGGTTGTCCCGGTTCTTCTGTAATCTTACTCTCTTCGCTACAAGCAAAACAGATAAAGCAGTAAAATGCTGCGAGTATAAAATGTTTCTTTTTCATAACGATAGTGTTTAAAAGGTCAGACATTAAAACTTCGTTTGCAAATTTATTGAAATAATTCTGATTTGCAATATTTGCGTTTGATTTTTTGAGGAAGTGTAATACTTTGGGGTTGAAAACTTTCTGTTTTAAATGAGAGGGACTTAATGACCTCGTGCTTTATGCTTCGGAAAGAGTGGGCTGAGGTGGTAAGATTACGGGACATTTCCCAAGTAACGTCTGTCGGTGTAATAAACCTTTGGGAGGGGAAACTTTGAAATTGGGAGTGTAAGCAAAAGATGCTTTGGAGAAGCAGAATGATAGTAAAAGGCTAGAATTGCTAACTCGCTCTAAATTCAAAACGGTCATTCTAGGAGCGGGATTAAAGGGAAAGATGCGGAAGAAAAAGTGGGTACCCCCGCGAGAAGGTGTTCTGGAGGGGGTGAGGTAGTGAGCAAAGGCGAAGAAATGCTCGGTCTTTCGCCTGAAACTCTTAATGTTTTGCCTGAAAAGAGTAAGACTTTTGGCCAAAAGGTTTAGAACTTCCGCCCGATAGGTTTAAATCTTCTTGCCCAAAGGTCTTATTGGGACGAAAAAGGGGAGTAAATCTACCGATTTCGGCACCTATTCTTCGCTAGAATTTCTGTAAATATTTCGCGATGTATCTAGCAGTCAGAAAGATAAGCTGTTTTCACTTTAAAATTCTCCACCAGCCCTTCCCTTGGCCCGAAATAAGCGATTCTCAGGCGGTTTGAAATACAAAGTGTCAGCGGCTGACAGTTTGATACGCTCTCTGCCAACCGTTACTTGTGGCGGGGCTGTTGGGATAATAGTTCCAGAATCTCTCGGCTCAATCGCTCTTCCACCTCTTCCATAGGCAGCTCGCGACCTAACTCTTTCTGTAGGGAGGTTACACCTTTGTCGACGAAGCCGCAAGGGTTGATGTAGCTGAAGTAGCGAAGGTCGGTGTTGACGTTTAAGGCCAGTCCGTGCATGGTAACGTAGTGGCTGCTGCGAACTCCTATGGCGCATATCTTTCGGGCACGGGGCGTGTCGCCTTCCAACCAAACGCCGGTGGCCTTTTCTAAGCGTCCGGCAGTGATGCCGTAAGAGGCGCATACGCGAATGACGGCCTCCTCCAGCAGGTGAACATACTCTTTCAGTCCCAAAGAGAACTCCTCCAGGTTGAGAATGGGGTAGGAGACGAGCTGGCCGGGGCCGTGATAGGTGATGTCGCCCCCTCGGTCGATGTGGTAAAGCGTAGCACCCAGGGCGTTGAGTTGAGCCTCTCCCAGCAGCATGTTATACGCTTTTCCACTGCGTCCCAACGTGTAAACGTGCGGGTGCTGGCAGAGAATGAGGCGGTTGACATACGGTTGTCCGGCCTGCTTGGCAGCTATCAGCTCATCGAACCAAGCGGTTTGTTGCTCCCATGCTTCGGCATAAGGAATCAGTTTCCAATTAACAATATTCAGTTCCATGTGAGCAAAGGTAAGGAACATTCTTAACTCTTGCAAGTCGGAACTTGCAAAGGAGTCAAGTAGTTAAAGAAGTAAATAAATAAGGTACAAGCCTCCTTGTCAACTTGTCAACTCGTCAACTTGTTAACTAATATCTAATATTTGCTTCTGCCGGTGGCTTGCACTATCTTTGCAGCAAAATAAAGAGTAATGATGGAAAGCTTGAAACAAAGAAGAACTATCCGTAAATATCTTCAGAAGGATATTTCTGCGGAACAATTGAATGAACTGCTGGCCACCGCCTTCCGCGCATCGACGGTAGGAAACATGCAGACTTACAGTGTGATAGTAACGCGCGATGCCGACCGCAAAGCCAAACTTGCACCGGCTCACTTTAATCAACCGATGGTACAATCGGCTCCGGTGGTGCTGACTTTCTGCATTGATTTGCGTCGTTTCAGTAAGTGGTGTCTGCAACGCAACGCACAGCCAGGCTACAACAACTTCCAATGGTTTGTGACCGGAGCGATAGATGCACTGCTGGCGGCACAGACTTTCTGCGTGGCGGCCGAAGAGGCAGGCTTGGGCATCTGCTACTTGGGTACCACGACCTATAACCCGCAACAGATTGTAGATGCACTGGAACTGCCTGAATTGGTGTTCCCCATTACTACCATCACTGTGGGATGGCCGGATGAATGTCCGCCCCAAGTAGATCGCTTGCCGCTGGAAGCCATCGTGCACGAAGAGGTCTATCACGACTATACTCCGGCAGACATCGACCGCTTGTATGCTTACAAGGAGTCGCTTCAGGAGAACAAACAGTTTGTTTTAGAGAACGGAAAGGAGACGTTGGCGCAGGTATTTACCGACATCCGTTATACGAAGGAGGCCAGCGAAGCAATGTCGGAAGTGTTGTGGAAAGCTATGAAGCAGCAAGGATTCTGAACTTTGCTCAACTTTGCAAGCTCAGTTTATAATGTAGATAAAGGGAGACACACCTTTTATACTACATAGCTGAGCTTGCGGAACTATCTTTTGTTGAGGTAGTGTTTACTTCTTAAGGCTTGCCTGAAGCTCGTCGATATCGCTGCGGAAAGCCTTATCAACCTCCCGTAACTCTTTGATGGTCTTGCAGGCATGGAGTACGGTGGCGTGGTCTTTACCACCAATCAGCACGCCAATCTTGGCAGTAGACAGCTCGGTATTATTCTTCGCCAGATACATGGCAACCTGTCTGGCCTGCACCACATCTCTCTTTCTGGACTTGGTATGTATCAAAGAGGCATCCAGCCCGTAGTGAGAGCAGACAGTCTTGATGATGTCGTCGATGGTAATCGTCTTGTTCTCGTTGTTTACCACCTTGCGCACGATGCGTTGTGCCAACTCCAGGTTGATGTCTTTGTTATAGATGGTGGAGTGCGCCATGATAGAGATGACGATTCCTTCCAAGTCACGCACGCTGTCGCTCACGTTCTCGGCAATGTAATCAATCACTTCCGGCGGGAATTGCAAACCGTCGCGACGTATCTTGTTGCGTAAGATGTTACGACGCAGCTCAACGGTGGGCTTCTCCAACTCGGCAACCATTCCCCACTTGAAGCGAGTAATCATGCGTTCCTCAATGCCTTGCAGCATGGCGGGAGCGCGGTCCGACGTCAGAATCAACTGCTTTCCGTTCTGATGCAAGTGATTGAAGATGTGGAAGAACGTGTTTTGCGTGCGGGTTACTCCGGCAAATTCCTGTATGTCGTCTACTATCAATACATCAATAGTTTGGTAGAAGTTGATGAAATCGTTAATCGTATTGTTGCGCACAGAGTCAGTGTACTGCACTTGGAACAGGTGTGCAGACACGTAAAGTACGCGCTTCTCCGGATAAAGCTCTTTGATTTTGGTACCGATAGCGTTGGCAAGGTGTGTTTTTCCTACACCGGATGCTCCGTAGAAGAACAACGGATTGAAAATGGTCTTCGCCGGATTCTGTGCCACTGCTTCGGCTACACTTCGCGACAGCTTGTTGCTCTCGCCCTCAATAAATGTGTCGAAGTTGTATCCGCTTCTCAAGTGCGGGTCGAGGTCGGATGCCGGTATCTGCGGTATCCTCTTGGTCGGCTCTTTCTTGATTGTCGGGCCCGGTGTAGGCGGGAGATTCACCTCGATGGGAGGAGTCTTTACCACCATTACTTTATACATCAGTCTGGCGTCCTCACCGAAAACCTTGTGGATGGTGTGACGCAACAGGTCTACGAACTTCTCTTCCAGAAACTCATAGAAGAACTGGCTGGGTACTTGCACAGTCAGTTCCTTGTCCTCGTACTTCAGCGGGACAATCGGGAGAAACCATGTTTTGTATGTCTGTTCCGGAACGTTGTCCCTGATGATTTCAAGGCAACGATTCCACATTCCGACATGATCAACTACGCTCATACGGTTAACACATTTATAAATAATAAGCAAACTTCTACGCTTGCAAAATTGACAATCTTATTTTGAAAAAACAAACTGCTTTTTTCTTGCTTTTTTTTTGAATGGATTAAGCAGTTTAAGGTCAGCTACTTACGACTAGAGATGAAAACAGCCCCCGTTTGGGGGCTGTTGCTTTTTTGTATGCCTTTGGTTTTTAGTGTTTTGCAGTCGTCTTTTCGCTTTGGGAGGGAAGAGTCGGCTCTCTTATTGAACGCCATTCTTTTCCCCTTCTGTACCGATGAGACGGGCTTTTCTCTCTTTCCTTTTCAATGCGTCCTATTTAGACGAAATCTATTTAGGAGAAAAATTTTATTTCTCTTTCTTGCCGAAGAGAGAGAAGTGAACGTAGCGTTTCGGGTGAGCCTTCAGGTCTTCCAGCAGGCTGGCGGCATTGGCTGTGGTAGCACTCAGGTTGTTGTAGAGTGCGGGGTCGTTCAGCAGCAGTCCGATAGTTCCCTCTTTGCTGTTCAGTTGGTCTGTCAAGGCTTTCACATTGGCCAGGGTAGCATCCACCTTTTGCATGGCGGCGGCATAATCGATGGTCTTCAGGTTGTTTGTAATGGTGACGAAGTTGTCGCCTATTACATTCAGCTTGCCGGTCAGTTCGGGAATATCTTTCCGCATCATACCTTCCAGGTGACGACTGGTAGAGGCCAGGCTAGCTGTCATATCCTGCACGTTGTGAAGAGTGTTGGCAAGAGCCGGGTCGGCCAACAGCGAGTTCAGAGAGGTAAGTATGGAATCCAGCTTCGGCAGCATCTTTTCAATCTTCGGCACCATGTTGGCCGCCTCGCCCATCATACCGCTGTTCACGGTTCCCGGGATAGTGTCCCCTGGCAGATATTTCTCGCGAGGGTTGTTGGCCAGTAAGAGATTCATCTTCACTCCGCCCAGCATCTCGGCCACCAGTTCTGCCGTACTGCCTTTAGGTATGCGCAACTCGGTGTCCACATCTATTTCGGCAATCACGTTTCCGGGTTGGGTATAGTCGTAATGCAGCGTGCGCACGATGCCCACACTGTAACCGTCGGCAAAGACGGGGCTTGAAGGAGTCAGGCCATTCACGTTCTTGAACTGTACATAGAAATAGTTAGCCGGTTTGAACATGTGTATGCCTTTCAGGTAATTGATGCCGTAAACAAGCACGCACAAAGCCGCAATGGCGGCAATACCAATCTTCACTTCTTTGGTAAGATACTTCATGATTTCTAGTTTAATTTATTTTTGTTTCTTCTTAAATTCTTGGATGGCCTCGTTTATGTTTGTCTTCTTGCCATTCTTGAAGGCTATGACGAAGGCATCTTTAAACTTTGGCTTGATGGAGTTTCGTGTTCTCAACACCTTATTATAATTAGCGTCTGCCCCGTAGGTGTACTTGTAGAGACCGCCCTCCTTGTAATAATCCACCTCCTTGAGTCCCTTCAACCGCTTGTCGTTCTTAGCGAGCGGCTTGTCGGAGGTAAGGAACTGCACCTTGAAGATGAGTTCTCCGCCCTTGCTTGTCTCTGTCGGTGCGGGCTTCTCTTCCTTCTTGGGAGTGGTTCCCACCTCTTCTTTCTTGGCAGGAGTAGCAGTAGACGTCTGTTTCCGAGGTGTGATGTTGTCGCTGCTCCCGTTTAGTCGGGCCTCTTGTTCCTGCTTGTAGGTGCGGAAGGCACGGTATATGCCGTTGGCCAGAGAGGTTGTTCCGGCCTCGGTGTTCAGGTAGCGCTCCTCGGCGGGAGTAGAGATGAAGCCCAGCTCCACCAAGATGCTTGGCATGGCACTTGCTTTCAGCACCAGGAAGCCTGCTTGATGCACGCCTCGGTCTATACGTTTGCAGCTGTTTTTGAACTGCTTCTGCACCAGGGAGGCAAGGTGTACGCTCTGCTCCATGTATTTATCCTGCATGAACTCGAATATGATGTACGACTCGGCCGAGTTGGGATTGAAGCCGGCGTAACGGGTCTCGTAGTCACTTTCGTAAAGAATCACGGCATTCTCCCGCTTAGCCACTTCCAGGTTGTCGTCCGACTTTGCCAGACCCAATGTCCAGGTGGAGGCACCTTGCATTGTTTTGTTTTTGGCCAGCGCGTTTGTATGGATGGAGATGAAGAGGTCAGCCTTGGCGTTGTTTGCAATCTCTGCCCGTCGGTTCAGGCTGAGGAAAACATCCTTCTTGCGGGTATAGATGACCTTCACATCTTTGCAATTCTCCTCAATTTTCTTGCCCAGTTTCAGTGCCACTTTCAGATTGATGTTCTTCTCTTTCGAGATTTTGCCTACCGCGCCGGGGTCATGTCCCCCATGTCCGGCGTCAATGACGACGACGAAATCTTTGGCTCCGACGTGCTCCATTCCTGCCGGAAAAAAGAGCCATCCCAAGCAGAACAGCAAGCCTAATATGTATCTTCTGGACGATTTCATACGTAAAACGCTGCAAATGTAGTGATTTTGTATGAAAACTCCATCGCTTCGGAAAGTTTTACGCCCTTATCCGCCACTTTTACCGCACTAACGACTCCTACCTTTCCCACTAACCCTTCCCTCTCTTCTCTCTAACCCTTCCCACTCTTCTCTCTAACCCTTCCCACTCTTCTCTCTTAACCTCTTCTCTCTTCTCTATAACCTTTCCTCTCTTCCCCTTTAAACTTACCCATGCACAAGATGCCAACTTATGCTGCACAAGATGGCATCTTATGCAACACAAGATGGCATCTTGTGCATGTTTGGTTCTAATGTGGTGATACGGCAGTCTGCGTGTGCTGCTGTCCGAGTCTGCTTCCGGCGACGGGTTGCAACTTGTGCGGTGGAGGAGAAGTGTGTATCAAGAATGCAGATTTTATTTGTCCCGCCTCGCGCTTTGCACTATCTTTGCACATTGAAAAACTAGTGGCAAGGATGTGTTTAGTGTGGGTTTTAGGCACGGATTACACGGATAACCACTGATTTATACTTAAATGGTTATAATTTAACCGTGACATTCCGTGTAATCCGTGCCTAAAATCCGGTTGCTTTAATTGGTGACACATCCGTTGCCTCTAAATAAGAATGCGGTATGTTATTACGTTTGTTGAAGAATTGGACGCTTCCCGTGGCGATGCTGACCGGTACCGCTGCCTATTTCTTACTGGCGCGCGTCTCTTTTCTGGCTCCCCTGAAGCCGGTGGTAAACGGGGTGGTGGCTTACTTGACGCCTACTTTGATTTTCTTGCAACTGTTGCTCACGTTCTGTAAGATAGAGCTTCACCAGCTTCGCCCCAAGGCTTGGCACGGCTGGCTCTTGTTGTTTCAGTCGGTTTCTTGCCTGGCGGTGGTGGCGTTGTTGCTCAGTTGTCCCCTGTCTGAAGCCAACCGATGTGTACTTGAAGGCCTGATGGTCTGCCTTATCTGTCCCACGGCCACGGCGGCAGCCGTCATCACGGGCAAGCTGGGAGGCTGTGCAGCCAGTCTCACTACCTACACCTTGCTCTCCAATCTGTTGGCTGCGGTGGCCGTGCCATTGCTTTTCCCGCTGGTGGAGCCTCATGCCGACATCACCTTTCTGCAAGCCTTCTGGAAGATTCTGAGCAAAGTATTCCCCCTGTTGCTCTGTCCCTTCCTGCTGGCCGAACTGTTTCGCCGGTTGCTTCCCTCCGTACATCGCTTTCTGTTAGGTTTCCGCGATGCCGCCTTCTATCTCTGGGCGGTGGCACTGGCCATTGTGTCCGGACAGACGGTGCGCTCACTGGTCAACAGCGAGGCATCGGGTGGGGTAGAACTGCTCATTGCTTTGGCAGCCCTGTTGGCGTGTGCCGTACAGTTCTTCTTAGGAAAACGTATTGGCGGGCACTATAAGGAACGCATCAGTGGCGGTCAGGCCCTGGGACAGAAAAACACGGTGCTGGCCATCTGGATGGCTTACACCTACCTGAACCCGCTCTCATCCGTAGGGCCGGGCAGTTACGTGCTGTGGCAGAACATTATGAATAGTTATCAGCTTTGGAAGAAGCGGAAACGTGAAGAGGCTCAGCTTCGGGAGGTCACTCCGTAGCGATGCCTCGCCACTGCTTATACTCCCGGATGCGCTCCAGGTAACGTTGGTTCTTCTTCCGTTTAGGGTCGCCGTGGAACTCCAGATACTCGGGAATCTCCTTTCCTAAGTCAATGATTTGCGCCTCCTTACCTTCCGGTTTCACAAGCTGCAGTTTGTCGTAGAGGCTTCCCGTGTATGCGTCGTGGGTGGCGACAGTGAGTGTGTCGTCTTCCAAGCGAATGAGCTGATAGTACCGACCGGAGATGCCGTACCTGTCAAACTGTTTGTCGAACCGGATGCGGTAATGTTTGGGGGAACAGTGACTGACGGTGTAGACGGGCGGTTGCGCTGTGCCGTCCGGACGGTGTGCCGTCATGCGGGCATAAGCGTGCTCGTGAGCCTGTAGTACCAGGTCAACGCCCTCTTCCCTCAGTAAGTCATCAAACACATAGCGTTGTATCAGGTTGTTCATCGCCCCCTTTATGGAGTAGAGCGGGTGGTGGAGAATCACCACTTTCCACTGCGCACTGCTCTCTTTCAGTTTGCTTTCCAGCCACTGTTTCTGTTCCAGCAGGTAGGGCAGCTCACGGTTGGAGTCGAGGCAGAAGAGTTGAAGATTGCCGTAACGGAGTGTAAAGACCTGGTTCTCGCCAATCATAGAGTCGAGGAAGTAGGAGAAGACCAGCGAA
Source organism: Bacteroides sp. (assembly GCA_017621035.1). Lineage (GTDB taxonomy): Bacteria > Bacteroidota > Bacteroidia > Bacteroidales > Bacteroidaceae > Bacteroides. The sequence goes on from JAGATY010000016.1 coordinate 38,325, forward strand.
AAGCGACGTTCCAACTTCTGTATCACCCCCTTCAGGTAATCGTGGTTGCCCGTAACTGTCAGCAGTGGAAGCGTTTGCCCGATGGAGTCCACGCCTCGGAAGAGTTCTCCCCAGTAGCTGTCCATGGGACGCTCCACAATGTCTCCTCCGCAGGTCAGGAATTCTATTTCCGGATGGCGTTGCAAAGCAGCCTTCAGGTAGTGGTTGGCTTTTCCGCCCAGGGTATCTTGCACATCGCCCATGTAGAGGAACGAGATGGCGCGGTTGGAAGAGGCCGGTTGAGTGCGGAACCCGTACCAGGGACTCTCCTTTCCGTCGGTGCAGGCCTGGTAGCGATAAGCAGTGGCGGGCTTCAGCGCACGAAGTCGGGCCACGTAGTAGGCAGAGACCCCATTGCGTGAACGAAATGTCTCCCCCTCGGCCGGAATAAGCAGGGTGTCGCCACCCTCCTCTTCTGCCAGTCGGACGAAAGCCTCCCGCACCACCGAGTCACATTGCCAGCTGACGTTGCGCGTCCACTCATCTTCGGTACCGAAAGTGAGCAATACCCGTTCCGGTCGTTGAGGCGGGAGGTAGGGCTTTTCAGGCGGATTGCCAAACCATACGTCGTAACGCGAGTAAATCCAGATGGCGAGCGACAGCACAACAAGCAGGCTGCAGCTGCCGGCTATGAGATGTTTTTTCTTCATGTCGGAGCGATGAATCAGATGTTCTAATTGCCTGCAAAAGTAGTTAATATATTCTGTAAGTTTTTCTTTTGTTCTTTTAAAATGTTACATAACACCTCTGTAGGTGAGCTATGGGAGAAAAGTTTTTCTTCCATTTGTCTCCCATTCCTCCATAATGCGCTATCTTTGCTTCCCGAAAAAGAGACTTTTGCATATGAATAAACTAAAGAATACGCTTCTGGCCAATGTCGGAGCCTTGCTCTGTAACTTGGCGCTGGTCTACGTCTGTTACACGCTTTGCCGTCTGGTGTTTCTGCTGGTCAACTGGAAAACGTTTGGCGGACAGATGGATGCAGCCTACCTGCTGGATTTGTTTGGTGCCGGACTGATTTTTGATACAACCGCCATTCTCTACAGCAACGTCCTCTTCATCCTCCTCTTCTTATTTCCGCTGCATTGGAAAGAGCGGAAAGGATTCTATCGGGTAGTGCGCCGGTTGTTTGTCTTTATCAATACGGTCTGTCTCTTTGCCAACTTGGCAGACAGCGTCTATTTCCAGTTCACGGGCAAACGCACTACCATGTCTGTTTTCCAAGAGTTTGCCAACGAAGGGGGAGGTAACTTCTTCTCCATTCTGTGGAGTGAGTCGCTTCCTTACTGGTATCTCGGTGTGCTGACGGTACTGTTCGCCTGGTTACTCCACAAACTGTTCCGTGAGCCGGGAAACTATCCGGTACGACGGCTTACACCATATTATATTATACAAACGTTGGCCTTGCTGCTGGCCGTACCGTTTACGGTGTTCGGTATGCGTGGGGGAATGACCATGGCAACCCGTCCCATCACCATCAGCAATGCTAATCAGTACGTCAATCGCCCCCTGGATGCCGGCATCGTACTGAATACCCCGTTTGCCATCTTCCGCACACTGGACAAGAAGCCCTTTGTGGTTCCCGACTATTTGGAAGCAGACCGCCTGGAGGAGATCTTCTCACCGATTCATCGGCCGGACAGTGTGGAAACCTTCCGCCCTATGAATGTGGTGGTCTTTATCTTAGAAAGCTTTGGCAAGCAGAACTTCGGCTCCTTGAATCCGACATTGGATGAGGGTAACTACCGGGGTTATACTCCCTTCCTCGATTCCTTATTGCAAGAGGGACTGACCTTTGAATACTCCTACAGCAATGGTAGGAAGAGCATCGACGGAATGCCTTCGGTACTCTCCTCCATCCCCAGCTTTGTAGAGCCTTTCTTCCTGACACCCGCCTCGCTGAACGATGTCTCCAGCATTGCCGGTGAGTTACGAAAACACAAGGGGTACTACACTGCCTTCTTCCACGGTGCCATGAACGGCTCGATGGGGTTTGAAGCCTTCTCGCGCACGGCAGGTTTCCAAGACTATTTTGGTAGAACAGAATACAATCAAGACCCTAATTACAAGGGCGATGCAGACTTTGACGGAACGTGGGCCATCTGGGATGAAGAGTTCCTCCAGTTCTATTGCGACAAGATGGCAGACTTCCCCCAACCCTTTGTTACATCGGTCTTTACCGCCACTTCTCACCCGCCTTTTGCTCTGCCGGAACGTTACAAAGGCAAGTACCGAGACGATGGCAACCCCTTCTATGCCTGTGTGACCTACACGGACAATGCCATGCGCCTCTTCTTTGAAAAGGCACGCAAGCAGCCCTGGTTTAAGAATACGCTGTTTGTCATCACGGCCGACCACATCGGCGGTAACAGCCGTCCCGAGTATGTGACAGCATTGGGCTACTACTCCATTCCTATCATCTTCTACGCTCCCGGCCTTCCGGAACTGCGTGGCTACGACAGGGAGCGGGTGGTCGATCAGATAGACATCATGCCCACGGTACTAGGCATTCTGGGTTATGACCGTCCGTATGTGGCTTTCGGTCAAGACGTGCTGCACACTCCTCAGGAAGAGACCTTTGCCGTGAATTATGTACCGGCCGGCGGAGTCTATCAGCTGGTGAAGGGCGATTACCTGATTCAGTTCGACGGTTATCAGGTTCTGAAGGCCTACCGTTACCGCACAGACAAGCTTTTGCAGCATGACGTGAAGGAGGAGATGCCGAAAGAACAGCTGGAAGAACTGGAGAACCAACTGAAAGCAGTTATTCAGCAGTATATGTTGCGCATGAAAAACAACGATTTAATCTATAGGGAGGAACCACGTCCATGAATCCACTGGCCATCATCGACAAGTACTATCCGCAAGCGGATGAATTGAAACATATTTTGCTCACTCACAGTCAAACGGTTGCAGACAAAGCTCTGGACATTGCCAAACGACATCCCGAGCTTTCGCTGGACACGCAATTTCTGTATGAAGCAGCCATGCTGCACGACATCGGCATCTTTCTGACCGATGCGCCCGGTATCTATTGCCGGGGCGACAAACCTTATATCTGTCACGGATACTTAGGGGCAGACCTGATGCGTGCCGAAGGCTATCCACGCCATGCACTGGTTTGCGAGCGACACACGGGGGCAGGCCTGTCGCTGGCACACATCTTGGAACAAAATCTTCCTATACCTCACCGCGAGATGCTGCCTGTTACGCCGGAAGAACAAGTGGTTTGCTTTGCCGATAAGTTCTTTTCCAAAACTCACTTGGAGGAAGAGAAGACGTTGGAAAAGGCTCGTAAAAGCCTGGCACGCCACGGAAACGATGGATTGGTACGCTTTGATGCCTGGTGCGAACGCTTCTTGTAGCCTCTAAATTTCTTTAAAAAGAAGGGCTAATCCATATAAAATGTGTACTTTTGCCCCTTCAAGCGTAAACATTTAGTTAATTGACGCCATTGAAAGCAAGTTCATTTATATCATATATACTGTTACTCCTTTTGCTCTTATGCTCCGGTGAAGCTGTGGCACAACGCCGTGTGCGGGAAGTTCCTGCTGCTGCGAGAAGTCGACAGGCTAGGGCAGCTGTGGCACGGGACTCGCTGGCTGCAGACACGTTGCAGACAGATAGTGTGGCTCCCGCTCGGAAGAAGTCTGCTTTGGATGCACCGGTCAATTATGAAGCCAACGACTCTATTGTGTTTACGCAAAGTGGCTTTGCCCATCTCTATGGCTCGGGCAAGGTGACCTATCCTAATGCAAACCTGGAAGCTGCCATCATCTCCATGGATATGGATAACAGTACCGTGTTTGCGCAAGGTGTGAAAGACTCGCTGGACAAGGTTTCAGGACGCCCGGTCTTTAAAGATGGGGATACTTCGTATGAAACAGATACCATACGCTATAACTTCAAAAGCAAGCGAGGCATTATCAGCAACGTGGTCAGTCAGCAGGGCGAAGGCTATGTGACAGGCAATAATGCCAAGAAGGGACAGAACGATGAACTGTTTATGCAGAGCGGCCGTTACACCACTTGTGACCATCATGACCATCCGCACTTCTACATGCAGATGACCTATGCCAAGGTGCGACCCAAGAAGAACGTGGTGACCGGCCCGGCTTATCTGGTGGTGGAGGACGTTCCGTTGCCCATTGCCGTGCCCTTCTTCTTCTTCCCCTTCTCCAGCAGTTACCAATCGGGCTTCTTGATGCCTACTTACATGGATGACTCCAACCGAGGATTTGGTTTGGTAGACGGTGGTTACTACTTTGCCATCAGCGACAAGATGGACTTGAAGTTGCGGGGAGACATCTTTACCAAAGGCTCGTGGGCATTGAATGCAGAGAGCAATTATGTGAAGCGTTATAAGTACTCAGGTCTTTTGCAAGCCAACTATCAGGTGACAAAGACGGGTGATAAGGGCATCGACCAGACGGTAGCCAAGGACTTTAAGATTGTATGGTCGCACAGACAAGACCCTAAAGCCAGTCCGAACTCCAGTTTCTCGGCCAGCGTGAACTTTGCAACCAGCAGTTACGAGCGTACCAACATCAACAACATGTACAATACGCAAGCCATGTCGCAGAACACAAAGACGTCAAGTGTCAGCTACTCCCGTAACTTCCCTGACCAGAAGTTAAGCATCTCGGCATCGGCAAACATTGCTCAGAACATGCGCGACTCATCCATCGCTGTTACACTTCCTGACTTGAACATCTCTCTAAGTACCATCTTCCCTTTCAAACGAAAGGTGCAAGTAGGGGAGGAGCGTTGGTACGAGAAGATTTCTCTTCGTTATACCGGCCGCTTGAAAAACAGCATTACAACTAAAGACGACCGGCTCTTTAAATCGAATCTGATAAAGGACTGGGATAACGGCATGCAGCACGATATTCCTATCAGTGCCACTTTCACGCTCTTCAAATACTTCAATGTAACTCCTTCAGTCAGCTATACCGAGCGTTGGTACACCCGTAAGGTGAAGCGCGATTGGGATGTGGATGCGCAGAAGGAGGTACGCGATACTATCTATGGCTTCAACCGTGTGTATAACTACAATGCCAGTTTGGGAATCAATACCAAGATTTATGGTATGTACAAACCGCTGTTCCTTCCGAAGAAAGAGATACAAATCCGCCACGTTATCACGCCTTCGGTAACCATCAGTGCGGCACCGGACTTCTCTTCATCACGCTTTGGCTATTATGACTCCTACATCAAAGAGACACGTGATGGCCGGCGCGATACGGTCAGCTACTCTTATTATCAGGGCATGGCTTTCAGCTATCCGGGAAGTGGCAAGCAAGGAAACATCAGCTTCAGTATCTCTAACAACCTGGAGATGAAGTATAAGGATAAGAATGACTCGATTCGGAAGGTCAGCTTGATTGATGAATTGGGAGCCAGCATCAGTTACAACATGGCAGCCAAGACACGCCCCTGGAGTGACTTAAGCTTGAATGTGCGTCTGAAGTTGGGCAAGAACTATACTTTCAGTATGGCTTCAACCTTTGCAACCTATGCTTATGAGTTTGATAAGAATGGTAATGTGGTGGTGGGCGACCGCACAGAGTGGTCATATGGCCGCTTTGGTCGTTGGTCAGGCTATGGTACCTCTTTCAGCTATACGTTGAGCAATGAGACTTTCAAGAAATGGTTCGGTAAGGGAGAAGCAAAAGAGGAGAATCAAGACTCAGAGGAAGGAAGTGATGAGGCTCAGACAGACCTGGATGAAAACGGACAACCTAAAAAGAAGGTAAAGCGTGCCACTGCCGGGGATGACGGTTATCAGAAGTTTGAAATGCCTTGGTCTGTTAGTCTGAGCACCGGTTTCAATATTCGCGAAGACCGCACAAAGCCTATCAACAAGAAGAACATGCGCTATCCTTATAAGTTTAGCTTAAACTCTTTAAATATCAATGGCAATGTGAAGTTGACCAACAAATGGGCAGTCAGCTTCAGTTCCGGTTACGACTTCAATGCAAAAGAGATAACCAATACCTCTTTCAACATCACACGTGACCTCCACTGCTTTACAATGAGTGCAGCCATCGCTCCCTTCGGCCGTTACAAGTATTACAACTTCTCCATCCGTGCCACAGCCAACATTCTGCAAGACTTGAAGTGGGAGCAACGTAGTCAAACCCAAAGTAACATCAAGTGGTACTAATCCGTAGCTGAATTCGGCAGATGGTCTGAAAGACTACCATAGCCTCCGCACACACATTCCTCATCTTCTGCATACAAACTCATTCGGCGGAAGACACCATCTTCTCTATCACCACACACGTACCGCTTCTGCACAAGATGCCAACTTATGCTGCACAAGATGGCATCTTATGCAACACAAGATGGCATCTTGTGCATCTCTTCTTTTAATGCAACACCCAAGAAGTCTGTGTGCGAAGGGTGAAAAGGTTTAATGGGAAGCATGAAATGTCCTAGTTCCGGCAACTTTGCCAACTAGTCCCTCGTTAACTCGTCCTTGTCAACTCGTCCCTTGTCAACTCGTCCCTTGTCAACTTGTCAACTTTTTACCTTCTTTCTGACTCACAAATAATTACAAAAAGATGTGTAAAGATTTTTGGTACCAAGTTCCCAAAGTACTCAGCAGACTAAAAAAGTAACTGGTCAAGTTATTGACGCTACTGGTGAACCGGTAATCGGCGCCAATGTAGTAGAGAAAGGTAATACCGGTAA